>JBBSCP010000128.1:0-12203 GCA_038250135.1 Acetobacterales bacterium
CGTGGCGTCGGCGATGCGCGCGGCCTCACGCTGCGTCGTGCGGCGGAGGATCATGTGGTTGAGCGCGGTGACTTCCGCGGTCCAGCCGGGCTCGATCACAGTGGTGGCGATGGCTTCCCGCACCAAGGCAGGACCCGCGATGCGATCGCCGGCGCGCAGCGCGTTGCGGTCCAGCACGGGGGCGATGTGCTCGGCGCCGCCGGTGAACAGCGCGACCTCGGCGAGCTGCGGAATCGCCTCGTCGTCAGGTCGCGGCGCGAGGGCGGCTTCGCGCACCTGCTCGCCCGGCGCGGTGACTTCGGCGACGCAGGCCTCGACGATCACCTGGCGCTCGGGCGTGGCGAAGCCGAAGCGGGCGCGATGCGCGGCGGTGAAGGCAGCCAGCGCATCGTCGTAACCGGTAAAGGGCACGGCCAGGAAACTGTCCGTGCCGGCATAGCGCAGATGCACCCTGCGCGCGGTGGTGAGATCGCCCGCGGCACCCTGGCGGCGCAGCTCGGCGGTGCCGGCTTGCGCCAGCGCATCGAGCCTTGCGGCCAGCGCACCCATACTCTCGGCGGTGAGCGGCGCCTCGACGGCGGCTTCGCGGATGACGCTCTGGTCGGCGAGACCCATGCCATAGGCGCTCAGCACGCCGGCAAAGGGGTGGATGAACACCGTCTCCATGCCGAGTTCATCGGCGACGAGGCAGGCATGCTGCCCGCCTGCGCCACCGAAACACTGCAAGGCATGGCGCGTGACGTCGTGGCCCTTCTGGATCGAGACCTGCTTGATGGCGTTGGCCATATTCGCCACGGCAACACGCAGAAATCCTTCCGCCACCGCGCGGGGCTCCTGTTTCGTGCCGGTCGCCGCTTCGATCCGCGCGGCGAGTCCGGCAAATTTTTCGCGCACGATCCCGGCGTCCAGCGGCTGGTCGCCGTTCGGGCCAAAGATGGCCGGGAATTGCGCGGGCTGGATCTTGCCGACCATGACGTTCGCGTCCGTCACAGTGAGCGGTCCGCCGCGACGGTAACAGGCGGGGCCTGGCACGGCGCCGGCACTCTCCGGCCCGACCCGAAAACGCGCGCCATCGAAGTGCAGGATCGAGCCGCCACCGGCCGCCACGGTGTTGATCGCCATCATCGGCGCGCGCATGCGGATGCCCGCCACCTGCGTCTCGAAGGCGCGCTCGAACTCGCCGGCATAGAGCGCCACATCGGTGCTCGTACCGCCCATGTCGAAGCCGATGATCTTGTCGAGGCCGGCCATGCCCGCGGTGCGTGCCGCGCCGACGATGCCGCCGGCGGGGCCTGAGAGGATCGCATCCTTGCCCTGGAAGCTGGTGGCCTCGGCCAGCCCGCCGGAGGACTGCATGAAATACAGCCGCACGCCCGGCAAATCAGACGCCACCTGCTGCACATATCGGGACAGAATCGGCGAGAGATAGGCATCGACCACGGTGGTGTCTCCGCGTGGCACGATGCGCGGCAGCGGGCTCGCCGCATGGCTCAGCGAGACCTGCGGGAAGCCGGCCTCGCGCGCCAATGCGCCCAGGCGCAATTCATGCGCGGGATGCGCCCAGGCATGCATCAGCACGATGGCGACGGCGCGGATGCCCGCATCATACGCCTCGGCCAGCGCGACACTGGCGGCGTTGGCGTCAAGCGCCTCGATTTCGGTGCCATCGACGCCGACGCGCCCGCCGATCTCGACCACGCGCTCATGCAGCAATTCGGGCAGCTTCACGTTGAGGTCGAACAGCCGCGGCCGCGCCTGGTTGCCGATCCGCGCCATGTCGGCGAAGCCGCGATTGACCAGCATCAGCACGCGCTCGCCCTTGCGTTCGAGCAGCGCGTTGGTGGCCACCGTGGTGCCCATCTTCACCGCATCGATCATGCCGGGCGGGATCGCCGCGCCGGGCGCGAGGCCGAGGCAGGCGCGGATGCCGGCCACCGCCGCATCGCGGTATCGCTCGGGATTCTCCGACAGCAGCTTGTGGGTGGACAGCCGCCCTTCGGGGTCGCGCGCCACGATGTCGGTGAAGGTGCCGCCGCGATCGATCCAGAACTGCCAGCCGCCCATGGTGAAGCCCTTCGCGCTATGGGGCATCATTGACAAATTATCGGTAAATCGTCAACGTTTCGCATGGCCGCGCCCGTCCTATCCTCCGCCCATCTCGCCGCCGGCGCCTCGCCAGGGCTGTCGGAGGCCGGGCTGTCGGAGGCCCGGCTGTCGGAGGCCGGGTTGTCGGAAGTGGAATTTGGCCTGATCCTCGCCGGCCACGGCTTTGCGCGATGGTTGGTACGCTGCATGGCGGCGGCCGGTCGGCCGGGCATGTCAGCGACAGAAATCCTCATCCTGCACACGGTGCGCCACCGCGACCGGCCGAAGCGGCTGGCCGATATCCTGCTCGTGCTGGACATCGAGGATTCGCACATCGCCACCTACGCCATCCGCAAGCTGGAGGAAGCAGGGCTCGTCTCCACCGGACGCGCGGGCAAGGAGAAGCTGGTCTCCGCCACCGAAGATGGCGCGGCGCTCTGCGCCCGCTATGCTGAAATACGAAAGCAGCTGCTCGTCCGCCCGCTGCGCACCTCCGGTCCCGAGGAAGCGCAGCTTTCCGAGCTCGCGCAACTGTTGCGTGCCCTGTCGGGTTTTTACGATCAGGCATCCCGCGCCGCCGCCACCCTGTAGCAGCAAGCGGCGCCGTGGTATCAGAGACAGTATAGCGGAACGGGACTCACCTTGAGCGTTTGGGGCAAGATACTCGGCGGCGTCGGCGGCTTCCTCACGGGCGGGCCGCTTGGCGCCGTGGTTGGCGCGGCCCTCGGCCATGCGGCGGATACGGGCGCCACCCCGGGGCGAGGCATCAGCCCCGGCGCGGCCGACCTCGCGGCGCTGCTCGGCAATCGCGAGACGCTGTTCGCCATCTCGGTCATTGTGCTCTCGGCCAAGCTCGCCAAGGCGGACGGGATCGTGAAGCGCGAGGAGATCGACGCTTTCAAGACGATGTTCCGCATCCCGCCCGAGAACCTCAAGGAAGTGGCGAAGATGTTTGACGAGGCGCGCAAGGACACCGACGGGTGGGAACCCTTCGCTGCGCGCCTGGGCGAGGCCTTCGCCGACAACCGCGCCATGCTCGAGGATGTGCTGGC
Source organism: Acetobacterales bacterium (assembly GCA_038250135.1). Classification (GTDB taxonomy): domain Bacteria; phylum Pseudomonadota; class Alphaproteobacteria; order Acetobacterales; family Acetobacteraceae; genus Falsiroseomonas. The sequence goes on from JBBSCP010000128.1 coordinate 3,138, forward strand.
TGCGCTGTTCTACATCGCACGCGCCGATGGGCCGGTCACGCGCGGCGAATTGCCGGTGCTGCAAGGCATCCATCTGCGCTTTGGCCTTGATGCCGCGGCCTGGGATCGCGCCAAGGGCGGCGGCCAGCAGGGCAGCGCGGCACAGCGCCAGGTGGAGCAGAACGATGCCTATGGCGTGCTCGGCGTGATGCCGAGCGCGAGCGATGAGGAAGTACGCCTCGCCTGGCGCAAGCTGATGCGCGACAACCACCCCGATGGCCTGGCCGCGCGCGGCGTGCCGGCGGAATTCGTCGATCGCGCGACGCGCAAGGTGGCCGAGATCAACGCCGCCTGGGACAAGATCAAGCGCCAGCGCGGGCTGTAGGCGTGCGGCTGATCGACGCGCCGAGCCCGAACCACGACGCAAGGCCCGAGGGCGTGGCGATCGATACGCTCGTGCTGCACTACACCGGCATGCGCAGCGGCGCCGAAGCCATCGCTCGGCTTCGGGACCCGGCCTCCCGCGTGTCCTCGCACTATGTCGTCGAGGAGGACGGCGCGGTGTTTCGCCTGGTGCCGGAGGATCGCCGCGCCTGGCATGCGGGCGTGTCCCATTGGCGCGGGAACACCGGGCTGAACGGCCGCAGCATCGGCATCGAGATCGTCAATCCCGGCCACGAATGGGGCTACCGCCCCTTCCCCGCGCTGCAAATGGCGGCGGTGTGCGACCTGTGCCTCGCGATCCTCGGCCGCCACCCGATCGCGCCGCGAGACGTGGTGGCACATTCGGACATCGCGCCGGACCGCAAGGAGGATCCGGGCGAGTTGTTCGACTGGGAAGGCCTTGCCGCCAATGGTGTGGGCCTGTTCCCGGCTGTCGGGGCACCGCGTGCCGCGGGCGATGCGCTCGGCCTGCTCGGCGCCATCGGCTACCGCACGGACCTGCCGCTTGCGGTGCTGATCACCGCCTTCCAGCGGCGCTGGCAGCAAGCGCGCGTCGATGGCGTGACGGATGCCCAGACCCTTGCGCGTCTTGGCGCCGTGGCCTTCGCCGTCACGGGCTGAGTTGACGCTGCCGGCCGATGCGCCGATGAGACGCGCGGTGTCGGGTGGCTGGGCGACCGCTGGCGGTGTGGCGACACGCCGCTGGAGGAAAGTCCGGGCTCCACGGGAATACGGTGCCGGCTAACCGCCGGCGGGGGTCAAATCCCAGGGAAAGTGCCACAGAAAACAAACCGCCATGGCAGGGGGCGACCCCTCCCACGGCAAGGGTGAAACGGTGGGGCAAGAGCCCACCGCGCCCCCGGCGACGGGGGCGGCACGGTAAACCCCACCGGGAGCAAGGCCGAATAGGGGCGGCCGGCGAAACCTGCCGCAAGGCAGGTGGACGCAGGGGCATTCTCGCCCTGTCGCCCGGGTTGGCCGCGAGAAGCCTGTGGCGACACAGGCTCCAGAGGAATGGTCGCACACAGCCTTCGGGCTGGGACAGAACCCGGCTTACAGGCCACCCGACACCACTTTCGACCGAGAACCAGGCCATCGCGGGGCCGGATGCCGCTCTTTTCGCTGGCGGATCGCGCGAGGAAGCGTCTAAAGACGAGTCTCTATCCTGTTGTAAAGGTTAACGTTCAAATCTGCCTCCTGCTTGCCCGTGCCCGTGATTCCTCTTGATTTCCCACTCCACCCCAGCTATTCCCATTCTGTCCCAAGCAGCGGCCCTGCTCAGGGGAGCATTTTCGGGCCGTTTCACGGGGTGGTCGGGCGGGTCGGCGGGGTCGGGGGGCCTCGCCGACCGCTGATCCCGGGCAACGACGATCAGGTGGCAGGGGGCGTCGGCGGCGGGGATGGGCGAGTTCGTCGGCACACGTGACGGGAAGCTCGACAGCAAAAACCGCATCCTGATTCCGGCCGATTTCCGCCCGGAAGGCCGCGACGCCGCCGAGCAACTCGCCTTCCGCGTGTCTTTCCAGCGCCCCTGCATCGAGGCTCAGTCCCGCATCGCCTTCGATGCGCTGCTCGCCTCGATTGCCCGCATGCCGATGCTTTCCGAGGAGCGCGACGAGATGGAAAGCGCCATCATCGCCGAAACCGCGCTGATCCGCCCCGACAATGAAAGCCGTGTGGTGTTGCCGCCCGAAATGCTGCGCGAGGCCGGCTTCGCCCCCGGCACCGAGCTCGCCCTGGTCGGCAAGGGCGATCGCTTCGAGATCTGGAGCCGCGCCGGCTGGCAGGCGCAGCGGGCGTCTGTGCTCAATCGCGCACGCGAACGCGGCCTCACCCTTCCTGCCCAAGCCCTCCCCCCGACTCCGAGCGCCGTGTCATGACCGGTCATATCCCCGTCATGCTGGAGGAAGTGCTGGCCACGCTGCAGCCTCGCCCCGGTGCAATTTACCTCGACGCCACCTTCGGCGGTGGCGGCTATGCCGCGGCCATTCTGGCCGCCGCCGATTGCACGCTTTGGGCGCTCGACCGCGACCCGGATGCGATCGCGCGCGGCGCGGCACTCGCGGCCGCGCATCCCGGCCGGCTGCACCTGCTGCACGCCTGCTTCGGCGACATGCTGGAAACCCTCGGCGAGCATGGCGTCACCGCCCTCGATGGCGTGGTGATGGATCTCGGCATGTCCTCCTTCCAGATCGACCAGGCGGAGCGCGGCTTCTCCTTCCGCAGTGAAGGCCCGCTCGACATGCGCATGGGCCGCGACGGTCCCTCCGCCGCCGACCTCGTGAACTCCCTGCCGGAGGGCGAGCTCGCCCGCATCCTTGCCGAATTCGGCGAGGAACGGCACGCGCGGCGCGTCGCACGCGCCATCCTGCGTGAGCGCGCCGCCGCCCCCATCACCACCACCGGGCGGCTCGCCTCCATCATCCGCAGCGCCGTGCCGCGCGACCCGTCCGGCATGGATGGCGCCACGCGCAGCTTCCAGGGTCTGCGCATCGCGGTGAATGACGAGCTCGGCGAGATCGAGCGCGGCCTCGCCGCGGCGGAGAGCCTGTTGGCCCCCGGCGGGCGGCTCGTGGTCGTGTCCTTTCACTCGCTGGAGGACCGGATCGTGAAGCGCCGAATGGCGGCGTCCAGCGGCCGGGCCGGCACCGCCTCCCGCCATGACCCGGCCTCGCTGATGCCGCGCGCCGCGCCGGATTTCGCGCTGCTGACCACCCGCGCGCTCCGCCCGAGCGAAGCCGAGACGAACGCCAATGGCCGCGCCCGTTCGGCCAGGCTGCGCGGCATGCAGCGCCTGGCCCAAGGCGCGCACCAGGGATCGTCTCAGGGAGCGATGGCATGATCCGCCCCTTCGCCATCCTTTGTTTCCTCGGCGCCGCCGGCGCCGGTGCCTGGCTCTACCAGGTGAAGCACCAGGTCTCGACCTATGACCGGGAGCTGCGCGACATCTTCCGCCAGACCGAGCAGACGCGCGATCGCGCCTCGATCCTGCGCGCCGAATGGGCACTGCTGAACGAGCCCGACCGCCTCCGCCAGGTCGCGACGCGGCACCTGCCGCTCGAGGCGATGCAGCCGCAGCACTTTGCCCGCCTCGCGGAGATGGAGCGCCGCCTGCCCGCCGCGGTGGCCTTCGCCGGGCCGCCCAACATCCTCGCGCCCCTCGACCCGCCGCGCGCCGCACCGCCGACGATGCTGGCCACGGCGCCAACGGCCGCGCCGGCAACGCGCGCCGTCCCGGCACCCGCCGCCGCACAGCGCCCCTCACCCGATCCTCGCGCACCTGAGGCCCCTGCCCCTCAGGCGCTGGCCGCCGCCGTGGCCGAGCAACGCGCGGCGCGCCCCGCCAGCCCATTACCCGCAATGCCCGCCCGCCCGGCGCCGCTGCGTGACGCCACACGCGCCGAGTCTCCGACCCTCGCCCGCACGGCACCGCCCGCCCCCGCCGCCACGCCGCGTCCGGTGCAGCCGGCGGTGCTCCACCCGGCACCGGCAGCGGCCGAGCCGATGATCCGCACCGCCCGCGCGCCGCTGCCGGCGGGCCAGGTGACCTCCGCGCTTGGTGGCCTCGGCCGGCAGCTGCTGGCGCCGCCCGTGCCCTTCTCCTCCGCCCAGGCCGCGACCAATTCGGGTAGTGGCCGATGAGCCACGAGCCGCCCGCCCCGGACGCCATGCCGGCCGGCCGGCCGCAGGGCTTCGGCCCGTCGCCGGAGAGGCAGCGCGCGCCCCGTTCCCAGGTGATGCGCGTGGCGCAGCCGGATGTCGCGCGGCGCGCCGTGCTGGCACGCACGCGCACGCGGCTGGTGATCGCGGCTGCCAGCTTCAGCGTGCTGTTCGGCGCCGTCGCCATGCGTCTCGCCTATGCCACGCTGATCTCGCCCGCCGAGCCGCGGCGGCTCGCCGCCATGGTCCGCCACAACGGCCCGCCGGCCGAGCACCTGCCGGCGCGCGGGCCGATCGTGGACCGCAATGGCGAGGTCCTGGCCGTCTCGCTGCCCGTCACGGCGCTGTTCGCCAATCCTTCCGAGATCCAGGACCCGGCGGCGGCGGCACGGCGCCTGCACAGCGTGCTGCCGCAGCTCGATGTCGAGCGCGTGACGGCGCGCCTGACCGGGGAGCGGCAATTCGCCTACATCGCCCGCGCGCTGACGCCACGCGAACAGCAGGCGGTGAATTCGCTCGGTCTTCCGGGCCTGTATTTCCAACAGGCCGAGCGCCGCATCTATCCGCAGGGCCGCGCGGCCGCGCATCTGCTCGGCGGCGTCGATGTCGATGGCAATGGCACGGCGGGACTCGAGCGCTACTACGACGAACGCCTGCGGCTGCGCCGCGGCGATCAGCTGCGCCTCGCGATCGATGTGCGGGTGCAGCTCGCACTGCGCGATGCGGTGACGCGCGCCATCGCCGAGTTCAACGGCATCGGCGGCGCGGGCATCCTGACGGATGTGCAGACCGGCGAAGTCATCGGCATGGTGAGCCTGCCGGATTTCGACCTCGCCGAGCCGGTGCGCCGCGATGATCGCCCCATGACGCGCGAGGAGCAGGGCAACAACCCGCGCTTCAACCGCGCCACCGTGGGTGTCTATGAGCCCGGTTCCACCTTCAAGCTGTTCACCGCGGCAATGGCGCTGGAACTCGGCACGGCGAACATCTGGAGCGGCTATGACGCATCTCGCCCGATCCGTATCGGGCGTTTCACCATCAATGATTTCCGCGGCCGCAACCGCTGGCTCGCACTGCCCGAGATCCTCGCGCATTCCTCCAACCTCGCCTCCGCCCACATGGCCGCCGCGGTGGGTCCGCAGCGGCACCGCGAATTCATGGTGCGGATGAACATGGGCTCGCGCCTCGCCGTGGAGCTGCCGGAAACCGCGGTGCCGCTGATCCCGCGCGCGCAGGATTGGCGCGAGATCAACACGCTGACCATCGGCTTCGGCCATGGCATTTCGGTCACGCCGCTGCATGTGGTGAATGGTGTGGCGGCGCTGGTGAATGGCGGCATATTGCGCGACCCCACGCTGCTCGCCCGCGCGCCCGGCGAGGCGATGGAGGGGCGGCGCGTGATCAGCGAGGCGACGTCGGCCACCATGCGGCGGATGATGCGCCTCGTTGTCACCGACGGCTCTGGCCGTAGCGCGGACGTGCCGGGCTATTTCGTCGGCGGCAAGACCGGCACGGCGCAGAAAACCGGGCCGCGCGGCGGCTACCTTGAGAACAAGCGCATCGCCGCCTTCGTCGGCGCCTTCCCGATGAACGCACCGCGCTACGCGATGTATGTGATGGTGGACGAGCCCAAGCCGAATGCGCGCAGCCACGGCTATGCGACGGCCGGCTGGGTGGCCGCACCGGCGGCTGGGATGGTGGTGCGGCACGTGGCCCCCATCCTCGGCATGGCGCCGGAGACCGATCGCATGGCCGAGATCCAGGCCTCCATCGCCATCCCGATGCAGCCCGCCCGCCCGGCCCGAGCCCCTGCCACGGCCCCTGCCACGGCCCCTGCCACGGTCCCTGCCACGGTCCCTGGGCGCGGCACGCCGGCAGCGGCGCCCGCCGCCACCAGCCCATCCGCCACAGCCCCGGCCGCCCCCGCGCCGTCCCGCCCTGCACAGGCCACCTCGCCCGCCGCGCAGCGGGAGGCGGGCCTTGTTCCGCGATGAGCCGCGCCCGATGCGCAACCTGGAAGACCTTCTCCGCGCCGTGCCTGGATTGTCCGTGCCACCGGGCGCAGCGGTGGCGCTGGCGGGGCTGACAGCCGACAGCCGGGCTGTCCGCCCAGGCTTCCTTTTCGCCGCCCTGCCGGGTGCGCAACGCGATGGCCGCGCCTTCATCGCCGAAGCCGTATCGCGTGGCGCCTTGGCCGTGCTGGCGCCCCAAGGCACCGCATGGCCCGCGCTCACCTCTGGCGTGCCGTTGATCGAGGCGGCGGATGTACGCGCGGCATTGGCCCGCCTGGCCGCAGCCTTCCATGGCGCTCAGCCCGCGGTGGCGGTCGCGGTGACAGGCACCAACGGCAAGACCAGCACGGTCGATTTTCTGCGCCAGCTCTGGACCATGGCCGGCGTGCGCGCCGCCTCGCTCGGCACGCTCGGCCTCGTGGCGGAGGGATTTCTCCCCGGCGAGTCGCTGACCACGCCCGATCCGGTGGCGCTGCATGCGCAGCTCGCGGCCCTCGCCCATGCCGGCATCACGGCGGTGGCGCTGGAGGCCTCCTCGCACGGGCTCGACCAGCGGCGGCTGGATGGGCTGCGCCTGACGGCGGCAGGCTTCACCAACCTCACTCGCGACCACCTCGACTACCATGGCAGCCTCGATGCCTACCGCGAGGCCAAGCTGCGCCTGTTCGGCGCGCTGCTGCCGCCCGGTGGCACCGCCGTGGTGAATGCCGACATGGAGGCCCAGACGCTGGAGGCGTTGCACGGCATCGCCAGCCGCGGCCTGCGCCTCGTCACGGTGGGCGAGGCGGGCGAGGAGGTTCGCCTGATCGCCCAGACGCCGCATGCCGAGGGGCAGGAGCTGGAGGTGATGCTGTTCGGCGCCCGCCAGCGCCTCCAGCTGCGCCTGCCCGGCCGCTTCCAGGCCGACAACGCGCTGATGGCCGCAGCACTCGGCATCGTCACCGGCCTGCCGGAGGCCCGCGTGCTGGAGGCGCTGCCGAGGCTTGCCGGCGTGCGCGGGCGGATGGAACGCGCGGCCGTGCTGCCCAATGGCGCGGCCGTGTATGTCGATTACGCGCACACGCCGGACGCGCTGGAACGCCTGCTGCTGGCGCTGCGCCCGCATGTGGCGCGTGGCGCGCGCTTGCAGGTGCTGTTCGGCGCCGGTGGCGATCGTGACCCGGGCAAGCGTCCGCTGATGGGCGCCGCCGCAGGACGGCATGCGGACGTCGTCTGGGTGACCGACGACAACCCGCGCAGTGAGAACCCTGCCGCGATCCGCGCCGCCGTGCTGGCCGGCTGTCCGGGCGGGCGCGATGCCGGGACGCGGGAGGCGGCGATCGCCACCGCGCTCGGCGATCTGTGCCCCGGCGATGTGCTCGCCGTGGCCGGCAAGGGGCATGAGAGCGGCCAAACCATCGGCGGCGTTACACTGCCCTTCGATGATGTCGCCGTGGTGCGTGCCCTGGTCGAGGGAGCGCTGGCGTGAGCACGTTGTGGACCTCGGCCGAACTGCGTGCGGCAACCGGCGGGACGGTGCCCGCGGGCGTGGTCGTCACCGGTGTGTCCATCGACAGCCGCAGCGTGGCGCCTGGCGATCTGTTTGTGGCGCTGCGCGACCAGCGCGACGGGCATGATTTCGTGCCCGCGGCCCTGGGGCAAGGCGCGGCCTGCGCGATGGTCGATCGCGGCCTGCCCGGCGTGCCCTTGCTACGTGTTACCGATACGCTGGCCGGGCTCGGCGCGCTGGGCGTGGCCGCGCGGACGCGGAGTGCGGCGCGCGTCGTCGGCATCACCGGCAGCGTCGGCAAGACGACGACGAAGGAGATGCTGCGCGTCCTGCTCTCGGGCTTTGGGCCGACCCATGCGGCGGTGGCGAGCTACAACAACCATTGGGGCGTGCCGCTGACGCTCGCCCGTATGCCGCGCGAGGCGGCCTTCGCCGTCATCGAGATCGGCATGAACCACCCCGGCGAGATCGCGCCGCTCGCCCGCATGGCGGCGCCGCATGTCGCGATCATCACCGCCATCGAGGCCGCGCATATCGGACATATGGGCAGCCTGGAAGCCATCGCGCGGGAGAAGGCGGATATCCTCACGGGGCTGCTGCCGGGTGGGGTCGCCGTGTTGCCGGCCGAGAGCCCCTTCCTGCCGCTGTTGCGCGCGGCTGCCGGCGCGGCACGCGTGCTGACCTTCGGCGCGGGCGGCGATGTAGAAGCCACGCGGATCGAGGCCGATGCCGAGGGCAGCGACATCACCGCGCGGTTCGGCGGTATCGAGCTCCGCTTCCGCCTCGGCACGCCCGGCCTTCACATGGCGCGCAACGCGCTGGCGGCGCTGGCCGCCGTGCTGGCCCTCGGCGGCGATGCCGCGGCGGTGGCGCCGCTCCTCACCGAATTTCGCGCCCTGCCCGGACGCGGCGACCGGCGCACCATCACGACCGCCGATGGCGGCACGGCGCTGCTGCTCGACGAGGCCTATAATGGCGCGCCGCCCTCGATGCGCGCTGCCCTCGCGCTGCTGCGATTGCTGCCGGCGCGGCGGCGCATCGCGGTGCTCGGCCAGATGGGCGAGCTCGGCGATTTTTCCCGCGATGAACACGCAGGTCTCGCGCCGCACATCGCCGAGGCAGCCGATCTGGTTTTCGCCTGCGGCCCATTGATGCGCCACGCGCTGGACGCCCTGCCGGCCGCGCGCATCGGCGGCTGGGCCGAGACCTCGGCTGCCCTCGCGCCGCTTGTCGTCGCGGCACTCCGCGATGGCGATGCCGTTCTGGTGAAGGGCAGCCTGGCCACTGGCATGAAGACCATCGTGCAGGCGCTGACCGCCAGCCCTTCCGGAAGCTCACCCCCATGATCTTCAACCTGCTCGCGCCCATGGCCGAGGGTTTCTTCCTGTTCAACCTGGTGCGCTACACGACCTTCCGTGCCGGCGCGGCCTGCATGACGGCGCTGTTCGTCGCGCTTTTCCTCGGCCCGATGGTGATCCGCTA
>JBBSCP010000129.1:0-11895 GCA_038250135.1 Acetobacterales bacterium
GTACTGGCGGCGGCCCTTCCGGCCGGCCACAAAATCGCCCGCCACGCCGTGGCCGAAGGCGCGCGCGTGCTGAAATACGGCGCGCCGATCGGCCGCGCCACTCGCGCCATTGCCGCGGGGGAGCCCGTGCACACCCACAATCTGCGCAGCGACTGGACGCCCACCCATACGCTTGACGAAGCCCGTGACGAAGCCCGGGCCCGAGACGAAGCCGGGGCCCGCGACGAAGCCGGGGCCCGCGACGAAGCCGGGGCGCGCGAACAAGCCACCAGGGGGGGGCCGTGATGCGCGGCTGGCTGCGGCAGGATGGGCGCAAGGGCATCCGCAATGCGGTCGCCGTCGCCTACCTCGTGGAATGCGCGCACCATGTGGCACGCGAAGTGGCCTGGCCGCTGCGCGAGCAGGATGTGCACCTGATCGGCTTCCCCGGCTGCTACCCGAACGACTACGCGCAGCGGATGATGGAACGGCTTTGCACCCACCCGAACATCGGCGCGGTCCTGCTGGTGAGCCTCGGCTGCGAGAGTTTCGACCGCTACGGCCTGGCCGCCGCGATCCGCGCCAGCGGCCGGCCGGTCGAGACCATCGTCATCCAGAAAACCGGCGGCACACGCCGCAGCATCGAACAGGGCCGCGCCTGGGTGGCGGCGCAGCACGTGGCGCTGGCGGCGGCGGCGACAGTCCCGATGGCCGTGTCGGAATTGGTGGTGGGCACGGTCTGCGGCGGCTCGGATGGGACCAGCGGCCTGACCGGCAACCCCGCCGCCGGCCGCGCCTTCGACCTGCTGGTGGCCGAGGGCGCGGCCTGCATCTTCGAGGAAACCGGCGAGCTGATCGGCTGCGAGCACATCATGGCCGAGCGCGCCATCACCCCCGAACTGGGCGCCGCGCTGATCGCCGCGGTGGCCAAGGCGGCGCGGGTCTATGCCACGCTCGGATATGGCTCCTTCGCCGCGGGCAATGCCGAGGGCGGGCTGTCCACGATCGAGGAGAAATCCCTCGGCGCCTATGCGAAATCCGGCCGCTCGCCGATCAGCGGCCTGCTCAAGCCCGGCGACCAGCCGCCCGGGGGCGGGCTGTATCTGCTGGACATCGTGCCGGATGGCGAGGTGCGCTGGGGCTTCCCCAACATCAACGACAATGCCGAGATCGTCGAGATGATCGCCTGCGGCGCGCATTGCGTGCTGTTCGTCACCGGGCGGGGGTCGGTGGTGGGCTCGGCGATCTCGCCGGTGCTGAAGATTTGCGCCAATCCGGCCACCTATCGCGCCCTGGCCGAGGATATGGACGTCAACGCCGGGCGTATCCTGGAGGGCGAGGCCGACCTCGATGCGGTCGGCCGCGAGATCCACGCCCTGGTGCTGGCGCTGGGCGGGGGCTGGCGCTCGGCCTCAGAAGCGATGGGGCATCAGGAATTCGTGCTGACCTACAAGGCCTTCGCGCCCGCCGGCCCCGGCTGCCTGCCAAACAGCGCGCGCCGGCCCTGATCCGCGGCGGCGCATGCCTTGAACAGCCCGCTCCGGAGCAGGGCGCTCGGCCAGGCGGCGCGAGTCAGCGTTCCTTGACGTAGGGAATGCCGACCGCGCGGGGCGCCACGGCGCGGCCGACGAAGCCGGCGAGCAGGATCACCGTCAGCACATAGGGCAACGCCTGCACCGCCTGCACCGGAAAGGCCACGCCGAGGCCGGGGATCAGTACGCCCTGCAACCGGATCGCCACCGCGTCCAGCAGGCCGAACAGCAGGCAGGTCGCCAGCACCGGCCAGGGCTTCCAATTCGCCAGGATCAGCGCGGCCAGTGCGATGAAGCCGCGGCCTGCGGTCATGTCCGTGCTGAAGCCCGCCCCCTGCCCGGTGGAGATCGCAGCGCCCGCGACGCCACACAGCACGCCTGCGATCATCACCCCGGCATAGCGCAGCTTCGCCACGCTGACGCCCGCTGCATCCACCGCGCCCGGCGCCTCGCCACAGGCCCGCAGGCGCAGGCCGAAGCGGGTGCGCCACAGCACGAAGGCCGCAACCGGCACCAGCAGCACAGCGAGATAGACCAGCGCCGTATGCCCGCCCACCACGCCGACCAGCAGCCGGCCGAGCACCGGTACCTCGGCGATCCATGCCGCGCCCGGCAGCGGCAGCGCCGGGAAGCGCGCGCCTTGCGGCAGTGGCGGCGTCTGCCCGCCCTGGCGGAACCAGGCCAGCGCCAGCGTCGCCGTCAGCCCCGCCGCCAGCACGTTGATCGCCATGCCGGAGACCACCTGGCTGCCGCGCAGCGTGACGCAGGCGAAGCCATGCAGCAGCGCCAGCGCGCTCGATGCCAGGATCGCCGCACCCAGGCCAAGCCAGACATCGCCAGTGACCGATGCGGTGGCGGCAGCGGCAAACGCGCCGGCCAGCATCTTGCCTTCGAGGCCGACATCCACCACGCCGGAGCGCTCCGAGAACAGCCCGGCGAGTGCCGCCAGGATCAGTGGCGTCGCGACTCGCAGGGTCGCGGCCAGGATCGGCACGATGAGGTCGAGCACGCCCTCCATCGCCGTCAGGCCCGCGCCGGGAACAGGCGCGACAGCGGCGCGCGCAGCAACCCGCCCAGCGCGCCGGTGAACAGGATCACCAGTCCCTGCACAACCACCACCGTGTCGCGCGGCAGTTCCGGCATCTCGAAGGCGAGTTCGGACCCACCCTGCGCCAGCGCGCCGAACAGCAGCGCCGCCAGCAGCACGCCGAGCGGATGGTTGCGGCCCATCAGCGCCACCGCGATGCCGGTGAAGCCGGCGCCGCCGGTGAAGTTCAGGATCAGCTTCTGGTGCGTGCCCAGCACCTCGTTCACCGCGATCCCCGCCGCCAGCGCGCCGGAAATCGCCATCACCACGATGATGCGCTTGGCCTGGTCGATGCCCGCATAATTCGCCGCATCCGGGTTGGCGCCGACCACCCGCAGCCCGTAGCCCCAGGGCGTGCGCCAGACCAGCACCCAGACCGCCAGCGCCGCCGCCAGCGCCAGCGGCAAGGCGAGGTTCACCGGCGAACGTCCCGGAAAGCCGAAGGCCGAGAGCTTTGCGAGGCCGGTCGCGAAGCGCCGCGTCTCCGGCGCCATCTGGCCCGGCTCGATCAGCACATTGACCAGCAGATAGACCATCAGCGCGGCCGCGATGAAGTTGAACATGATGGTGGTGATGACGATGTGGCTGCCCCGCCGCGCCTGCAGCCAGCCCGGCACCGCGCCCCAGGCCGCGCCGAAGGCGGCACCGCCCAGGATCGCCAGCGGCAGCAGGATCAACGCCGGCAGCGTGGCATCGAGCCCGAGGCAGACCAGCGCAACGCCGAGCCCGCCAATCGCCGCCTGGCCCTCGACGCCGATGTTGAACAGCCCGGCCTTGAAGGCGATGGCGACGGCCAGCCCGGCGAAGGCCATGTTGGTGGTGTAGAACAGCGTGTAGCCGATCGAATCCCAGGATCCGAAACTGCCGATGACCAGCGCGTCGAAAGCCGCCCGCGGCGATTGCCCCGCCGCCAGCACCACGAGCGCCGAAATCGCCAGGGCGAGCACCAGGTTCAGCACCGGCAGCAGCACAAGTTCCGCCCAACGCGGCAGCGGCCGGTTCATCAATGCGCGCCCGCCATCAGCAGGCCGAGTTCGCGTTCGCCGGCGCCGGCCGCGAGGTCGCCGACAATGCGACCATCGAACATCACCAGGATGCGGTCTGACAGCGCCAGGATCTCATCCAGCTCGACCGAGACCAGCAGCACCGCCTTGCCAGCATCGCGCCAGGCGCGCAGGCGCTGATGGATCGCCTCGATCCCGCCGATATCCACGCCGCGCGTCGGCTGGCCGACCAGCAGCACATCCGGCGCGCGGTCCAACTCGCGCCCCATGATCAGCCTTTGTTGATTGCCACCGGAGAACAGCGCCGAGCGCAATCCCGGCACGCCGGGCCGCACGTCATGCGCCGCCATCAGCGCCTTGGTATGCCTCTCCATCGCGCGGCCCGACAGCAGGCCGAGGACCTGGCGCCACATCGGATCACCCTGATAGCCGAGAATCGCCGTCTCCTGCGCGGCGAAGTCGGCGATCAGCCCGTGGCGCAGCCGGTCCTCCGGCACATGCGCGACGCCGAGCCGCCGCATCTCGCCCGCATCGCAGGGCGCGAGCGGCACGCCGCGCAGCCGAACCGTGCCTGAGTCGGGCGCGCGCATGCCCGACAGCGCTTCGAGCAACTCGGTCTGGCCGTTGCCGGCAACCCCCGCGATGCCGAGGATCTCGCCGGCATGCAGCGTGAAGGACACGCCGCGCACGCGCGCCACGCCGGCACCGTCGCGCACGCGCAGATCCGCAACGCCGAGCAGTTCCACGCCCGGCGTCGCCGGCGTCGGGCGCGTGGCGGCGCCGGGCCGGCGGCCGATCATCAGCTCGCCGAGTTCGGCAGCCGAGGTCTCGGCCGTCGCGAGATGCGCCACCATCCTGCCGCCGCGCATGACGGAGACGCGGTCGGTCACCGCCATCACTTCGCGCAGCTTGTGGGTGATCAGGATCACCGCCTTGCCCTCGTCGCGCAGCGCGCGCAGCACGCGGAACAGGTCGTCGGCTTCCTGCGGCGTCAGCACGCCGGTGGGTTCGTCGAGGATCAGTATCTGGGCACCGCGATGCAGCGCCTTGAGGATTTCCACCCGCTGCCGCGTGCCGACCGGCAAATCCTCGATCCGCGCATCGGGGTCCACGACTAGCCCGTAGTCCTGCGCGAGCCGCGCGAGCGATCGCCGCGCCGCCGCCTGGCCCTTCGCCAGCAGCGCCCCGCCTTCGGCGCCGAGCATGATGTTCTCCAGCACGGTGAAGGGCTCGACCAGCATGAAGTGCTGGTGGACCATCTCGATGCCCAGGGCGATGGCATCCGCGCTGCTGCGAATGGCGGCGGGCCGGCCATCCACACGGATTTCGCCGGAATCCATCGGATAGAAGCCGTGCAGGATGGCCATCAGCGTGGACTTGCCGGCGCCGTTCTCGCCGATCACGCCATGGATCGAGCCGCGCTGAACGCTCAGGTCCACCGCGTCATTGGCCAGCACATGGCCAAAGCGCTTGGTGATGGCGCGGCACTCGATCGCGGGCGCGCCCGACTGGCTCCCGCGCGGCTTCGCTGTCACGCCGCCGCCCGGATCAGCCGCGCCAAGCGCGGATCACTGCACCGGGCAGGTGTTGTCCGTCATGAAGTCGTGCACCGTGACGCGGCCGGCGATGACATCGGCACGGACCTGTTCGATGCGGGCGCGCATCTCGGGCGTCACCAGCGGGGCGTTGTTGTCGTCGAACGCCACGCCGACGCCATCCTCCGCCAGCCCCAGCACCTGGCGCCCGCCGCGCCAGGTGCCGGCCCGCGCCTGCTCGAAGCCCAGCCGCGTCGCCACGTCCACGCGCTTGAGCATGCTGGTCAGCACGCGGCCGGGCTGGAGGTGGTTCTGGTTGCTGTCCACGCCGATGCCGAGCCGCCCGGCATCCGCTGCCGCCTGCAGCACGCCGGTACCGGTGCCGCCGGCGGCGTGGAAGATCACATCCGCGCCGCGCTCGATCTGGCTGCGCGCCAGCTCGGCGCCACGCACCGGGTCGCGCCAGGCGGCCGGCGTCGAGCCTGTCATGTTCTGGAAGACCTGGATCTGCGGGTTCACCGCGCGCGCGCCCTGCACATAGCCGCAGGCGAATTTGCGGATCAGCGGGATGTCCATCCCGCCGACGAAGCCGACGCGGCCGGACCGGCTGGCCATCGCCGCCATCATGCCGGCCAGGTAGCTGCCCTGTTCCTCGCGGAACAGCACGGATTGCACGTTCGGCGCATCCACGAAGCTGTCGATGAGGATGAAGCGGGTCTGCGGGAATTCGGCGGCCACGGCCTGCACCGCGCTGCGCTGTGCGAAGCCGACGGCAACGATGGGGTCCTGGCCGCGACGGGCGAAGTTGCGCAGCGCCTGCTCGCGCTGCGGCTCCGCCGTCACCTCGAAATCGGGGACCTGGATGCCGGTGGCGCGCTGGAATTCCCGCCCGCCGCGATGCACGGCTTCGTTGAAGGACCGGTCGAAGCGCCCGCCCATGTCGAAGACGATGGCCGGGCGGACCTCCTGCGCCGCCAGGGGCGCGGAGAGCAGCAGCAGCGCGCAGAGCGCGGAGACCAATAGCCGTCGCATCGTGGGAGCCTCACAGGAATTTAATATGTCGCCAAGGTGCAACCTCTCGCGGTCACCCGTCAATGAGGTCGTCGGGGCTTTCCTCGCTCCGGGCGGTCTTTCCCCGCTCCGCCGGTCTCCCCTCGCCCCGCATGGCCGTGCACGGGCGATTCTTGGCCGCCAGGATCGTCCACCACAACGGCGCCCGCTGCACCCATAGACCCCCTGGCGGCGCGCAACGTTCGACCACCACCACCATGCTGCCGATGAACAGTCCCGCCAGGCTGCCCGCGATGCAACCCGCCACCGCACAGCTGCGCTCAGCCGTTCGCGCTGCAGGAGGGCCGAGGTGCACCGGGTCGGTGTCGATGGCGCGTTCCATCAGCTTCTGCGCCACCACCAACCCTGGTCATGCCACCCGAGGGCGTGGCGGCATGGTCCCACCACTGCCACAGCGTCGCCGAGCGGACCGGCACTTGGATGACCCGGTCGGCCGCCTGGCGGCGCCCCTCGAACGCCGGGTCGGACTTGTCCAGAATCCTTACACTGATCGGAAACGCCGTTCATTTTTTTTGGCAAGCCATTGCAATAACTATGTAAAAATTCTTGGCCCGATATTCGCTATGGGGGGCTTGGGCCTCGATGGTGTCCGTGGCACTTTCGCTGCGGCTGCGCATCGGACCGAACCTCTCAAAGGGAATCTCATCATGTCTCTTCGGACTGCACTACTCGGAATGGTCTTTGCCGCAGCCGTTGGTGCTGGCCCGGCGTCGGCCGCGCTCATCGCGTCGGGTTCGGTCGGCGGCGCGCCGACCGGCGTCACGTTCGAGAACTTCGACTTGTTGGCGCTTGGCGCCAACGCTCCGGGCGGCCAGGGTCTCGGCAGTGGCATCAATGTGATCCTGACGCCAAATGCGCAGGCCGTTGTCGGCAGCGTCTCCGGTCAGTATGCGGCGCCCTTCCTGTCGGGCGGCAACGGCACCGGCTTTGGCGCCCAGCCGGACGGCCTCAATACGACGACCTACATCATTGCCGGTTCGACCAACGCGATGCCCGGTTCCAATGCCACCCTGGAGCTGCCCTTCCTTTCGCTGTATCTCGGCCTGCTGTGGGGTTCGGTTGACGCCTTCAACACCTTGGAGTTCTTCAACGGCGCCGTGTCTGTCGGGCAACTGACGGGAGCCGACGTATCGGCCAGCCCGAACGGGGATCAGGGCCTCAACGGCACGCTCTACGTCAACATCGTCTCCACGTTGCAGTTCGACCGCGTGGTGGCGACCAGCACGCAGTTCACCTTCGAGTTCGACAACGTCGCCTTCAACCCGACCGACCCGACGGTAGTGCCGGAACCCGCCACGCTGGCGCTGTTCGGCGCTGGCCTCCTGGGCCTGGGTCTGGCTCGCCGCCGCCGCCGCAACGGCTGATCGGCCGCACGCAAGCCTGCATCACGGTTCTGTTCCACGGCCTGGGACAGAACCGCTGATGTAGTTTTTGCGTCGAAGTTCAGGATTCCGGCGTCAGGATTTTTGACGCCGGGTTAACTTGTCTCGACCGTCCGCCCCGTCGAGCAGGTTCGACCCGTGCGGCAAGCCAGCTCGCGGCCGGTGCGGTCAGCGCCGTGCACCGCCGATGTTCCTGCACCCGGAGCGCCTTTGGCGCCAGGCTGATCGCATCCTGCGGCCCGGGTGGCAAAGCTTTGTAGCGCGGCTTTGTCTGGTGATGGCGTGCCGGGTGTCCATCACCCGCACTTTAACCTTACCGGTTCTTTGCTGAATTTCCATCTTGAAGGTACCAGGCCTTTCCGGCACATGTGCTCGCAGAACAAGCCGCCCGCGGCATGGGGAGCGAAGGACCGGCATGGATCTGGCCGCGATCATCACGTTGAACGGCCTGACCCTCGCAGCGTTGTATTTCATCGTGGCCAGCGGCTTTTCGCTCATCTTCGGCCTGATGCGCGTGGTCAATATGGCGCATGGGTCGCTGTACCTCGTGGCCGCCTATGTCGGCTACGCGGTGTTCGAGCCGCTTTACGATGATGACGTCTGGTACGCCTGGTACGTCGGCCTCGCGGCCGGCATCGGCTTCGCCGCCGTGTTCGGCGCGGCGATGCAGAAGCTGCTGCTCGGCTGGATGCAGGGGCAGGAGCTGCGCCAGGCGCTGGTCACCATCGGCGTCTCGATCATCGTGGCGGACCAGCTGCTGGCAATCTATGGCGGCAACCCGCGGCAGTTCTTCGCACCCGACGCGATCTTCGGCTCCACGCAAATCCCCGGCATCGGCGGCTATCCCACCTTCCGCCTCGTGCAGATCGGCATCGCGGTCGCGGTCGGGGTTGGCCTGTGGCTGCTGCTCAACCGCACGAAGCTCGGCATGATGATCCGCGCCGGCGTGGACGACCGCGAGATGCTGGGCGCCTGCGGCGTGAACGTGCCGCTTGTGGGCATCGCGGTCTTCGCGCTGGGCGCCGCGCTGGCGGGCCTCGGCGGGGTGATCGGCGCCACGGCGCAGCCGCTGAGCCAGGGCGTCGATGGGCGGTTCCTGCTGGTTTCGCTGGTGGTGGTGATCGTCGGCGGCATGGGCTCGATCCCCGGCACGGCGATCGGCGCCATCCTGATCGGGCTGGCCGAGCAGATCGGGCAGGCGGTGTTCCCGACCTATTCGGTCGTCCTCACCTTCGTGATCATGGTGGTGGTGCTGGCGACCCGGCCGCAGGGGGTGCTCGGCCGTGCATGACCGCGTGATCCTGTGGTCCCTGCTGGGCGTGGTGCTGATGCTGCTGGCGCCTTGGGGGCTGCTCCAGGTCTTGCCGGTCAACCAGGCGCAGTTCTGGACCGCGAACATCCTCGGCCGCGGCATTGTCTTCGGCATCATCGCGATGTCGCTGACCTTCCTGGCCACCTATGGCGGGTTCATTTCGCTGGCGCAGATGATGATCGCGGGCGTTGCAGGCTACACCGTCGCCGTCTTCGTCGATGGCGCGGTGCCGCGGATCGTGGGCGGCTTCGGCTATGCGGTGGCGATCCCGCTCGGCCTCCTGGCCGCGACGGTGATGGGGCTGATCGTCGGCGCGATTTCGGTCCGCACGCGCGACATCTACCTCCTGATGATCACGCTGGCGCTGGCGATGGGCGTGTTCCGCTTCATCGAGACCAACATCGCCTGGTTCAACGGCTATGAGGGCATCCGCAATGTCGTGGGCCCTGGCGTCTTCGGCTTCGATTTCCGCAACGCCTATGTGTTCTACTACATCGCGCTCGCTACCGCGGCGGCGCTGTACTTCGGCGTGCTCTACCTGGTGCGCTCGCCCTTCGGCCTCGTGCTGCAGGGGATTCGCGACAATCCGCGCCGCGTTGCCGCACTCGGCTACGCAGTGGGGCTGCATCGCATCGCCGCTTTCGGCGTCGCGGGCTTCATCGCGGGATGCGGCGGCGTGTTGGCCACCATCTACAACATCGGCATCTCGCCCGGCTCGATCGGCCTGGGGGCGAGTGTCAACGTGCTGATCATGAGCGTGATCGGCGGCCTCGGCCATCCGCTCGGCGCCTTCATGGGCTCGCTGGTCTTCACCTTCTTCGATACCTTCGCCGCCTCGATCTACGACCGCGAGCGGTTCAACACACTGATCGGCGTGGTTTTCCTCGCCATCGTGCTGCTCTCGCCCGATGGCCTGCTTGGGGCGGGCAAGCGCCTGCGCCGATTGCTCGGCGGGGCCAATGCGCCCAGGCCCTGAACCCGAACGCCGCGGGAATCGTCCAGCCCCGCATGCGACAAGAAACGGACACAAGGAGGATACCAACATGACGCTTCGCCTGACGCGCCGCTCCGCCCTTCTGGGTGCTGGCGGCATCCTCGCCGGCGGCCTCTCGGCACCGGCCATCGCCCAGCGCGCGCCGATCCGCCTCGGCGGCCTCGCCACGCTCGAAGGTCCCTTCGCCACCGGCGGCCAGGACGGTTTCCGCTGCATCCAGATGGAGCTGGAGCGCATCAACAGCACGGCGGGCGGCCGCCGCATCGAGCTGATCCGCGAAAGCTCCAATGCGCAGGCCGATGTCGCACTCGCCCGCGCACGCAAGCTCATCGAGCAGGACAATGTGGACATGATCCTCGGCCCGCTTTCGGGCGCCGAGGGCATCGCGCTGCGCGACTATTCCCGCACGCTGACCGGCAAGACCATCGTCAACGGCAGCTCGGGCGCGTCCGACACCACGCTGCGCAACCCCTCGCCCAATTTCTTCCGCTTCAGCACCGACGGCACGCAGTGGATGGCGGGCCTGGGCAACCATGTCTATCGCACGATGGGCGTGCGCGAGGTTGCCATCGTCGCCGGCGACTACGCCTTCCCCTATGCGCAGGTGTTCGGCTTCAACATCGAGTTCTGCCGCGCCGGCGGCAAGGTCACGCATTACTGGGCGCCGCTCGGCACCACCGATTTCGGCTCGCAGATCGCGCAGATCAATCGTTCCGACGTGGGCGCCCTGGTGGTCGTGCATGGTGGCACGGATGGGCTCGCCTTCATGACGCAATATGCCCAGGCCGGCGGCAACAAGCCGCTGGTCGCCGGCTCCATCATGGCCGACCAATCGATGCTTTCGGCGCGCGGCCCGCATCGGCGCGTGATGACCGGCATGATCTCGGCCGGCCCGATCGCGGATGTGATCGACGACCCGATGTGGCGCGAATTCGTCGAGCGCTATCGCCGCCGCTGGCTGAACGAGGGCGGCTTCCAGTCGCCCTCGATCCATGGCGTGAACTACACGACGAACCTGATGGGCATCCTGCACGCCCTGAACGCCGTGGATGGCGATCTCTCCGGCAACCAGGTCGCCTTCCAGCGCGCACTCGCGGCCGCCGCCTTCAAGGCGCCGACCGGCGCCGAAGTGAAGCTCGACCACAACCGCCAGGCCATCTCGGACATCTTCGTCAATCGGATCGAGGAGCGTGACGGGCGTGCCCAGGTGGTGGCCTTCGCGCGCGCCAACGCGATCAACCAGACGCTCGGCACCCCGGAGGCGCAGTTCCTCGCCCTCGGCGCGCCGTCGCGCGACAACCCCGGCTGCGTCCCCGCCGCGTCGTAGTTGCGTCGTATTTGGGGGCCGGTGCGATCGCGCCGGCCCCGCCCTTCTCCTGGCAAACAACTTGACCCAGCCTGTGATACGACTGAGTGGCGTCAGCCGCCGCTTTGGCGCCCTGCACGCCGTGCGCGACGTCAGCTTCGATGTCGCGCAAGGCGAACGCCGCGCCGTGCTCGGGCCCAATGGCGCGGGCAAGACCACGCTGTTCAACACCATCTGCGGCGATTTCCCGCCGACCGCGGGACGCATCGAATTCCTCGGCACCGACATCACGATGGCCAAGCCGCATCAGCGCACGCGGATGGGCATCGGGCGCACCTATCAGACCTCGCTGCTGTTCAACGGGCTCTCGGTGCTGGACAATCTGTTCATCGCCGTGCGCGGGCTGAAGCCCAACCGCTTCTCCTTCCTCCGCCCCGGCCGCAACGATGCCGGCCTTGCGCAGGCGCGCGCCCTGGCGGAGCGCATGCGGCTGTCGCATCTGCTGGGCGCCGAGGTCGTCAACCTCAGCCACGGCCAGCGCCGCCAGCTCGAAGTCGGCATGGCGCTCGCCGGCGATCCGCGCCTGCTGATGCTCGATGAGCCGGCGGCCGGGCTCTCGCCGGGCGATCGGCCGGAACTGCTGAAGCTGCTGCGCGACTTGCCGCGGACGCTGACGCTGATCCTGATCGAGCA
>JBBSCP010000130.1:0-11848 GCA_038250135.1 Acetobacterales bacterium
CCCTCGGCGCGACCATCCAGGATCTGGGCATTCTCGAACAGCGTGGCGGACATGCGGCGTGCTCCCTATGGGCACACGCTAGAACGCGATTCCATCTTCCGCCAGACGGGCCCGGATCAGCGCCTTCGGCACCTTGCCATAGCCGGATTTCGGCAGCGCCTCCCACAGCACGATCCGCAGCGGCTGCTTGTAGCGCGCGATGAGCGGCGCGAGGTGGGCGAGCAGCACGGCCTCCGCCACCTCATGGCCGTCACGCAGCACGACGCAGGCCACGCCGGACTCGCCCCATTTCGGATGCGGCAGGCCGACGACCGCGCATTCCGCCACGGCAGGGTGCGTGAGCAGCGCTTCCTCCGCCTCACGCGGATACACGTTCGAGCCGCCGGAGATGTACATGTCCGACGCCCGGCCGGTGATCGTCAGAAAGCCGCGCGCATCGAGTGTGCCGAGGTCGCCGGTGTGGAACCAGCCGCCGGCGAAGGCCTTGGCATTGGCGTCATCGTTCTCGAAATACCCGGCAAAGACGGCCGGGCCGCGGACGCAGATCTCGCCGACGGCGCCGGGCCGCAGCCGCGTGCCATCCTCGGCAAGGATGGCCACTTCCATGCCCGTTCGGGGCGTGCCGCAGGTGGCGAGGTTCTCGGGCCTATGCTGGTCCGCACGCAGCACGGTGATGTTGCCGGTGACCTCGCCGAGACCGAAATACTGCACGAGGCAGGGGCCGAGCTTTTGCAGCGCTTCCTCCAGATCGGCGCGATACATCGGCGCGCCGGCATAGATCACGTGTCGCAGGCTGGAATGGTTGTGCCGATCCACGGCCGGGTCGCGCACCAGGGCGGTGAGGATGGTTGGCACGCAGAACATATTGGTGACGCGGTGGCGCTCGATCTGCGCCCAGGCCTCGGCCGCGTCGAGCTTCTCGTCTTTGAGCAACACGGTGACCGCGCCGCGCGCCACCTGGGTGAGCTGGTGGATGCCCGCACCATGCGAGAGCGGCGCCACCACCAAGGACGCATCGCACTCCGTCGTGCCGGGCACAAGATCGGCCAAATGATTGGTCACCACAAAGCTCATCTGCCCATGCGTCAGCACAGCCGCTTTGGGTCGTCCCGTGGTGCCGGAGGTGTAGAAGAACCAGGCGGGATCCGCGTAAGCGACAGCAACCTCGTGATCTGGCGGCGGTGGCGTGGCGGTGGCGAGGAGCGTTTCGTAGTCGTGCTCCCCCGCCCCTGCATCGCCCACCGCGATGACGTGGCGCAGCGCGGTACAGGCCTGTTTCACCGCCGTCGCGTGGCCTTGAAAACCCGCATCGCGCAGCATCACCACAGCGCGGGAGGAGGCGCCGAGATAGGCGACTTCCGCGGGCGTCAGCCGGCAATTCGTCGGCACCCAGACGGCGCCTATCTTCCAGCAGGCCCAGAGGCTTTCGAACATCGCGTTGGTGTTTCGCGAATGCACGAGCACGCGCTCGCCCTTTGTCACGCCAAGCGAGCGAAGTGCCTGGGCGAAGCGATCGACGCGCGCATCGAGCTCTGCGAAGGACCAGCTTCGCTCACGCCAAACCAGCGCCGGCGCATCCGGCAGGCGGGCCGCTGTCTGCGTCAGCAGACGGCCGATATTCATCGCTGTCGCCGGACCCATACCCACCCCCCCCTTTCCGCACCATCATAGCCGGGGCGCGGCGCGGCGCGAGGGGCCTCAGGCCGCGATGAGCGCTCGCGGTGCGAAGCTTGTGGGATCCGCCATCGCCCAGGCGTCGCGGTAGCGCGGATCATCGGTGCCGCGGAGCAACTCACCCGGCGCGAGTGTCGGGAAGAGATCGGCAAAGCTCCGAATTTCCTCGGCCGAAATCCGGCGCCAGAAATGCTCTGGGCGGATCCCGGCGACGTGATCGAGCCCGGCGGCGGCCACGAGCTCGGCCAGCGCCTGCACGGTCGCAGCGTGGAACTGCGCCACGCGCGTCGCCTTGTCAGGAACGCGGAGTGCGCGCTGGCGCGTCGGGTCCTGCGTCGCCACGCCGGTCGGGCAGCGATCCGTGTGGCAGGAGAGCGATTGGATGCAGCCGATGGCGAACATGAAGCCACGCGCGGCGTTGCACCAATCCGCGCCCAGCGCCATGGCGCGCGCGATGTCGAAGGCCGTCGCCACCTTGCCGCTGGCACCGATCCGGATGCGATCGCGCAGCCCGACGCCGATCAGCGCATTATGTACGAACGAGACGCCCTCGCGCATCGGCATGCCGACATGGTCCATGAATTCCAACGGGGCCGCACCGGTGCCGCCCTCGGTGCCGTCCACCACGATGAAGTCCGGGGTGATGCCGGTTTCGATCATCGCCTTGCACAGCGCCAGGAATTCCCACCGGTGCCCGATGCAGAGCTTGATGCCGGCCGGCTTGCCGCCGGCCAGGCGCCGCATCTCGGCGACGAAGCGCAGCAGTTCCACCGGCGTCGAGAAGGCCGAGTGGCAGGCGGGCGAGACGCAATCCTGCCCCATCGGCACGCCGCGCGTCAGCGAAATCTCCGCGCTGACCTTGGCGGCGGGCAGCACGCCGCCATGTCCCGGCTTGGCGCCCTGGCTGAGCTTCAGCTCCACCATCCTCACCTGCGGCAGCGCCGCATTGCGCGCGAACAGATCGGGATCGAAGCGCCCATCCGGGTGACGCGCGGAGAAATAGCCCGAGCCGATCTCCCAGATCAGGTCGCCACCGGCCTCCTTGTGATAGCGGCTGATGCCGCCCTCACCCGTGTCATGCGCGAAGCCGCCAGCCTTGGCACCCTGGTTCAGCGCGCGGATCGCATTGGCGGAGAGCGAGCCAAAGCTCATCGCCGAGATGTTGAACACCGAGGATTCATAGGGGAGCGCGCAGTCCGGGCCGCCGATCGACACCCGCGGTGGCACCTTCGCCACCGGCTTCGCGGCGATCGAATGGTGCAGCCATTCGAAGCCGCTGGCATAGACTTCGTACTGCGTGCCGAAGGGGCGCTTGTCGAGTTGCGCCTTGGCTCGCTGATACACCACGGCGCGCTTGTCGCGGGAGAAGGGCGTGCCGTGCTTCTCATCCTCGAAAAAGTACTGGCGCATCTCCGGCCGGATCCCCTCCATCAGGAAGCGGAGATGCGCGGCGATCGGGTAGTTCCGCAGGATCGCATGCGTCGGGTGGAACAGATCCCGCAAGCCCAGCGCGGTGAGTCCGCCAGCCACCAGCAGGCCGAGCACGAGCCAGGTCGGCCCGTCGCGCAGCGCCACCATGGCCAGCGCGAAGCCAAACGTGGCGCCCGCGGCCAGGGTCAGGCAGATGAAGCGGGGCGAGAAGGCCAGCGCAACGGATCGGAGCATGGGCGGCGTTTCCTCTGTCGACACAATCTATTCGCCGTTCATGACGCAAAAGTTTCCATCCGGCGACGAAGCGCGGTCATACCGGCCGGTCGCCCTTCTCCACCTTGAGCGTCCGGTTGTCGGCCGCGGGCAGCATGCGCGCCGGATCGCGCGTGACGACGATGTCGAGCACGGTGGGCGTATCGGTGTTTTCGAGCCCAGCGCGCAGCGCCGCGTGGAGCTTCTCCGGGTCGCTCACGCGGATGCCCTGGCAGCCCATGGCGTTGGCAATGGCGGCATAGTCCATCTCGATCAGGTCGCTGCTCTGGTAATTGCCGGGGCCGAACACGGCGTGTTGCAACGCCTTCACATAGCCGCTGGCGGCGTTGTTGAAGACGCAGGCGACCAGCGGCGCGCCGACACGGCGGGCGGTTTCGAGATCGCCCATCGACATGTTGAACCCGCCATCGCCGGTCAGCGAGACCACGCGCCGATCCTTGCCCACGCCGAGCTGCGCGCCGATGCCGCCAGGCACGCCATAGCCGATGGAGGCAAAGCCGCGGTCGGCCACGAAGCCGCGCCCGGCCTGCTTGGTGTCGAAGAACAGCGCGCCCCAATGCGCGGCGAAACCGCCATCGGCGACGAGCACATCCTGCGGCCGCAGTATGCCGTTCAGCTCATGCAGGATGCGCCCGACATTGATCGGGCTTTCGGTACTTTCGAGCCGCTCGCGCGCGCCCTCCCGCCAAATTGCCATCCGCGCCGGCACCTCGGCGCACCAGCCCGCACGCGATTCGCGACGCTTTCCGGAATCGGCGAGTGCTGCGGCGAGGTCGGCCAGGCCGGCGCGCGCATCGCCCACCAGCGCAACCTCCTGGCGCGTCGTGCGGCCGATCTCCTCGGCCACGATATCGAGGTGAATCAGCGGCACGCCCGGCGGCATCAGCGTGAAGCGCTTCGTCGCGATCTCGCCGAGCTTGCAGCCAACCACGAGCAGGCAGTCGCTCATCGCGATCAGGTCATTGGCGATGCGCGAGTAGCGCCCGAACACACCGGCCGAGAGCGCGTGGATGCAGGCGATGGCGCCCTTGCCGGACATGGTGTGCGCCACGGGAATGCCCTGCGACTCGGTCAAGTCCTGCAGCACCGCCTGCGCCTCGCTGATATGCACGCCACCGCCAGCCAGGATCAGCGGGCGCTCGGCCTTCGCCAACAGCGCCACGGCGCGCGCGAGGTCGCTGGCATCGGGGCGCGAGCGCCGGGCCTGGGCGCGCAGCGTGCCGGGATCGATCCAGAAATCGGCAGCGTCGAACTCATGTTCGCCATGCGCGATATCTTCCGGCACGGCGAGCAGCACGGGACCGGGGCGGCCAGAGGTTGCGACCGCGAAGGCGCGGCGGAAGTGCTCGGGGATGCGGGAGATGACCTCGACCCGGATCGCCTCCTTCACCAGCGGGCGCAGCACATCGAACTGCCGCGCCTCCTGCGTCATGTTCTTCCAGGCGTGCTGTCGATTCGCGTCGCCGATGATCGCCACCATCGGCATGCCGGCGTTGAACGCCTCGGCGAGGCCCGTCGCGAGGTTCGTCGCCCCCGGGCCGAGCGTGCCATCGACCAGCCCCGGCCGGTTCGTCACGCGAGCATAGGCGTCAGCCGCGAAGGCGCCGCAGCGTTCGTCATTGATCAGGTAGTGCTGCACGCCCAGCACCCGGCAGGCCTCATAGAAGGGCAGCAACTGGAAGCCGCCCATGCCGAACATCGGCCCGGTCTCGTGCAGCTTCAGCATCTCGGCCATCGCCTGGCCGCCGCTCATGCGGCGCGTGGCGTTCGGGGCAGTGGACATTCAGGCGTGCTCCAGCAGGGCGGCGACGAATTCGCGCGCCGATTGACCGATGCGCCCGCCTTGTGCGGCCGCGGTGACGTTGACGGCCGAAATCCAGCCGTCATGCCAGGTGGAAAGCCCCTCGCCGATGCGCGCCGAGAAGCAGGAGACGGTAGCGGCCGCGATGCCGCGCGCATCCAGCGCCGGCAGGCGCGACAGCCCCGCGCGGTCGATCCCGATGCCGGCATCATTATAAAGGGCGCCGCGCACCGCGGCTTTCACCGCGGTTTCCGCTCGACCGCCAAGCAGCCCGCCATGCGAGCCTGTGACAACGATCCGCCCGACATCGCCGGGCATGACAAGCCCGTTCGAATCGAGCGCCACGACGCCCGGCGCCACTTCATGGCGCGCTTCATCCAAGTCGGCGGGTGGCTCGGCGGCGGGCAGGCGGGACGCTTGGAGCAGGCGCAACGCTTCGGCGCAGGACATGCCGATGCCAAGGCCGCAGGATACGGCGGCGGCATTGACAGCTGAAAGCGTGCCACGCGCCAGCATGTCGGCGCCTTCGCCGATCCGCGCCGTTTCATGGCCCACGCAGGCGCCGGGCACGCCGCGCGCCTGCAACCAGGCGAGCCCGCCGATGCCGGCGGCTTCGCGGCCAATGCCGGCATCGTGCAGGATCATCGCGGCCGCGCCGCGCCGCGCCGCATACCAGGCGGCATAGACGCCGCCATGGCTCGCGCAGCACGCCACTGCGCCGGCGGCACGGCCAGGCAGATGCGTCACGCTGTCGAGCACCAGCGGTGCAGTTTCGCCCATCTCTTGATCCCTCCCCGGCTTGATTCCTTTGCGCGCTCCCTCATGCTCCGCAAGCCCCCTCTCCTCGGGGCGCGTTGGGGACCAGGAAACACGGTGATGACCACGGGTGGCGACAACCGGGCGCGGCTGCTGGCGCTGTTTGGCACCATGTGCCGCATCAGGGCTTTCGAGGAAACGGCGCTCGCCGCGCAAAAGGCGGGGGAGATCCCGGGCCCATTGCATGTCTCGATCGGGCAGGAAGGCGTGGCCGCGGGGGTGTGTTTGAACCTGCGCCGTGACGACCGCCTGACGTCGAACCATCGCGGCCATGGCCATGCGATCGCCAAGGGCGCGGGCATCGCGGGCATGATGGAGGAGCTGTTCGGGCGCGCCGGCGGGCATTGCCGCGGCAAGGGCGGCTCGATGCACATCGCGGATTTCTCGGTCGGCATGCTGGGTGCGAATGGTGTGGTGGCGGGTGGCATCCCCATCGCGGTGGGCGCGGCGCAGGGCTTGAAGCTGCTCGGCTCGGATGCGCTGGTGGCGTGCTTCTTCGGCGATGGCGCGATCAATCGCGGGCCGTTCCTGGAGGGGCTGAACTGGGCGGCGCTGTTCAAGCTGCCCGTGCTGTTCATCTGCGAGGATAATGGCGTGGCCGCCTTCACCGCCGCGAGCAGCGTTACCGCCGGACCGGGCGTGGTGGCGCGCGCCATCGCACTTGGCGTGCCCTGCCTCTCGGTCGATGGCAATGATGTGGGCGCGGTCGATCGCGCGGCGGCGCAGCTTGTCGCGGAGATCCGCGCTGGCGGCGGGCCACGGCTGCTGCACGCCACGACCTACCGCATCACCGGCCACACCAGCACCGATCCGGCTGTCTGGCGCAATGCCGAGGATGTTGCCGCCGCGCGCGCAGCCGAGCCCATCGGACGGCTTCGCGCACGCCTGCTCGCCGAGGGAGTGAGCACCCGCACGCTCGATGCGCTGGCGGGCGGGGCGGAGGCGGAAATGTCGCTCGCCCGTGCCTCGGCACTGAGCGCGCCCTGGCCGGACCCGTCCGTGGCCTGGGAGGATGTACAGGATGTTGGTGCATTTACTCCCTTTGGCCAGGAGGACGTCTGACATGGCCGAAATGACGCTTGTCGAGGCCGCGCGCCGCGCCGCACTCCAGGAAATGCGTCGCGACCCGACCGTATGGGTGCTGGGCGAGGATGTCGCGCGCGGTGGGCTGTTCGGCCAGTATCGCGGCTTTCTCGAGGAGTTCGGGGCGGAGCGCATCGTCTCCACGCCGATTTCGGAGAGCGTCATCATGGGGGCGGGGCTCGGCGCCGCGCTGGTCGGCACGCGGCCGATCATCGAGATGCGCATCTTCGACTTCGTGATGTGCGCGATGGACGAGCTGGTGAACCAGATCGCCAAGGTGCGCTACATGTTCGGCGGTCAGGCCCGGCCCGCCGTGGTGGTGCGCATGCCGCATGGCATCTGGCGCAACTCGGCCGCGCAGCATTCGCAGACGCTGGAGAGCTGGTTCACCCATATCCCGGGCGTGATTGTGGTGGTGCCGTCCAGCCCGGCGGATGCGGCCGGGCTGCTCGTCTCCGCCATCCGCAGCGACGATCCGGTGCTGTTCTTCGACCCGAAGAACCTTTTCCCCATCACCGGAGAAGTGGCCGAGGAGATCGAGCCCATCCCCTTCGGCGTCGCACGAAATCTGCGTGAGGGCGAGGATGTGACCATCGTCACCTGGTCCGCAATCACGCCCGCAGTGGTGGAGGCTGCGGCCATCCTCGGCGCACGGGGAATCTCCTGCGACGTGTTGGACTTGCGCACGCTCTGGCCCTGGGATGAGCAGGCCGTGTGCGAGAGCGTGGCGCGTACCGGGCGCCTGCTGGTGGTGCATGAGGCCGTGACCACGGGCGGCTTCGGGGGCGAAGTGATCACGCGCGTGATCGAGAGGCTCGGCCCACGCGCGCTTAAGGCGGTCGGGCGGCTGGGTCAGCCGCGCGTGCCCCTGCCCTTCTCGCCCCCGCTCGAGGATGCGTTGAAGCCGGATGCGGCGAAGGTGGTGGTGGCTGTTGAAGTGCTGCTCGAACAGGCGCCAGTCAGCGCCGCAGCCCGCGATGCGCGACGAGCCCCGCCAAGCCGGCGAAGGCGAGAAGGCCGCCCATAGGCCCGGCCGCCGCGCCGCCGAACGCGCCGAGCACCACTCCGACCAGCGCGCCACTGCCGAATTGCAGCGACCCGATCAGCGCCGAAGCGCTGCCTGCCACGCGACCGAGCGGGCCCATGGCCATCGCGCCCGCCAGCGGCAGCACCATGCCCATCACCGAAAGGTACAGGAAGAAGGTGACCAGCAGCGGCACGAGCAGGCCGGACAGCGCGGCGATGAAGGCCAGCACGCCGGCCGCGGCCTGCACCAGCAGCGCGCGGTCCAGCATCATCGCCGGCGGATGGCGCCGCACGAGCCGCGCCGTCACCTGGCTCATCAGGATCAGGCCGATGGCATTGCTGCCGAAGGCCATGCCATAGGTCGTGGGCGAAAGCCCGTGCACCTCCATCAGCACGTGCGGCGAGCCGAACAGATAGGCGAACAGCCCGATCATCGGCAGCGCCCCGGCCAAGGCGCAGGAGAGGAACCGCCGGTCGCGCAGGATGGAGACGTAGACCAGCACCACCTGCATCGGCCCATCTTGGCGGCGCCTCTCCGGCGGCAGGCTCTCGGGCAGGAAGAAAGCGACCGCGATCACGGCCAACGCGCCATAGAGCGCCAGCGCCCAGAAGATCGCACGCCACCCAAACGCCGCCATCAGCCAGCCGCCGAGCATCGGTGCCAGGATCGGCGCCGCGCCCATCACCAGCATGAGCATCGCCATCATGCGAACAGCGCCACGCTCATCGGTCAGGTCGCGAACCACGGCGCGCGCCACGACCACGCCCACACACCCGCCCAGCGCCTGCAACAGCCTCAGCCACATCAGCGCCTCGGCCGAGGCGGCGAGGGCACAACCGATCGAGGCGAGGACGAACACCGTCATGCCCACGAATAGCGGCCGCCTGCGCCCGATTCGGTCCGACAGCGCGCCATAGGCCACCTGTCCCACCGCCATGCCGAGCAGAAAAGTGGCCAGCGTCTGCTGGATCGCCGCGGGGCTCGCGCCCAGTGCCTCACCCATCGCGGGGAAGGCGGGCAGATACATATCCACCCCAAGCGGCCCGAGCGCGGTCAGGGCGCCGAGCAATGCTGCGATCAGCCGATAGCGTTCCGGCATGGGATTTCCGAGGCGATGAGGCGGCGGCGTAGCGCCCCCGCGGGCCCGCGTCCATCGCCGATGCCTCGCGCTGTTGCGCTATTCAGTACGCCATGTGTAGCCTGCATCCCGCACGCCGCACGAGAAGTCGGCGCCAGAGGGGAAATGGATGGCGACGGTCTCGGTCCGGCAGGTCCGCAAATCATTCGGGAGCACCAACATCCTGCACGGGGTTGATGTCGAGATCACGGACGGCGAGTTCGTGGTGCTGGTCGGCCCCTCCGGCTGCGGCAAATCGACGCTGCTGCGCATGATCGCGGGCCTCGAGAACATCACCGGCGGCGAGATCGATATCGGCGGGCGGGTGGTGAACAAGCTGCCTCCGAAGGACCGGGACATCGCCATGGTGTTCCAGAACTACGCGCTCTATCCGCACATGACGGTACGGGAGAACATGGCCTTCTCGATGAAGCTGGCGAAGGCGCCGGCGGAGATCATGGAGGAGGAGGTGCAGAAGGCCGCGAAGATCCTAGGCCTCGACGTGCTGCTCGATCGCTATCCGCGCCAGCTTTCGGGGGGCCAGCGGCAGCGCGTGGCGATGGGTCGCGCCATCGTGCGTCATCCTCAGGTCTTCCTGTTCGACGAGCCGCTGTCAAATCTCGACGCCAAGCTGCGCGTGCAGATGCGCAGCGAGATTAAGGAACTCCAGCAGAGGCTTGGCACTACTACCGTTTATGTGACGCACGATCAGATCGAGGCGATGACCATGGCCGATCAGATCGTCGTGATGAACCATGGCCGCATCGAGCAGTCGGGCGCGCCGCTCGCGCTGTATGACAGGCCGGCCAACCTTTTCGTGGCGGGCTTCATCGGCAGCCCGGCGATGAACCTCATCCACGGCCAGGTTGCCGAAGGCGGCTTTCGCACTGCCAGCGGCGCGTTGCTGCCTCTGCCGCCCGGCGCGCCCGCGCGGGTTGCAACCTACGGCGTGCGGCCCGAGCATCTGTCGCTGGCCGAGGACGGCATCCCGGCCACGATCGTGCTGGTGGAGCCAACCGGCTCGGAGACGCAGGTCACGCTTCGCATCGGCGAGAGCACGCTGATCGGTGCCTTCCGCGAACGTGTCACGGCGCGACCCGGCGACACGCTGCACGTGCAGCCGGATCTTTCACTGGTTCACCTGTTCGGCGCGGATGGCAATCGCCTCGACAGTTGACGCAGGACTTGCCCGGAACAACCAAAGGAGGAAGTAGAAAAAATGACGCATATCATCACACGGCGGGCCGCACTTGCACTCGGTGGCGCAGGCCTCGTCGCCAGCCAGGCGGGCGCGCAGGTCGTGACGCAGCCGGCGACGCCGCCGAGCCTGCCCATCGAGGCCGGTGCCACTTTGCGCATGCTGCGCCCGGTGCGCTTCGTGCAGCCCGACGAAGATACGTGGCGCGCGAACTGTGCCCGCTTCACGGCGCAGACCGGCGTGCCGGTTCGCGTCGATTTCGTGGGCTGGGAGGACATCACCCAGCAGACCGCCGTCACCGCCAATACGGGCGCGGGCCCCGACATCATCGTGGGCTTCGACGCGGGGCCGCATCTGTTTGCCGACAAGGTCGCGGACCTCACCGACATCGCAACCTACCTCGGCACCAAGTATGGTGGGTGGCGTGCGCTGGCGCGGGCCTATGGCATGCGGCAAGGCCGCTGGATTGGCCTGCCCATCGGGGCCTCCGGCGGCCCGGCCATCTGGCGCACCTCGGCGCTGCGGGAGGCCGGTTTCGAGCGCCCGCCGGAAGACCATGCGGGCTTCCTCCGCCTGTGCCAGGAACTGAAGAAGAACAACAAGCCGGCCGGCTTCGCGCTCGGCAATGCGGTGGGTGACGGCAACGCCTTCGCGAGCTGGCTCGTCTGGTCGCATGGCGGCTTCCTGGTCGATGAGCAGGGTGGGGTGGGCATCAACAGCCCGCAGACCATCAACGCGCTGAACTACCTGCGCGAGCTGTATCCCACCTTCGTGCCCGGCACGCTGGCCTGGGGCGACATCAGCAACAACCGCGCCTATGCGGCGAATGAATGCTTCCTGACGCAGAACGGCGTGTCGCTCTATTTCTCGATGAAGAACGACCCGGCGATGGCGGCCCTGGCCGAGGACACGCAGATGACGCCGATGCCCAAAGGCCTCGCCGATGCGGCGCCGAATGCGGGCCTCACGCTCAACGCCATGGTGTTCCGCCACAGCCGCTTCCCGAATGCGGCGAAGGCGCTGCTCGCCTTCCTGATGGAGACCGAGCAATACGACCCTTGGTTGCAGGCCAATATCGGCTATTGGTCGCAGCCGCTGAACGCCTATGCCGCCAGCGCGGTGTGGAATGCCGACCCGAAGGTGGCCGTGTTCCGCGACACGATGAACAGCGGCTTCTACAACGGCTTCAAGGGTCCGATCACCGAGGGCTCGGTCGCCGCCACGGCCGACTACGTCATGGTGCAGATGTGCGCCTCCGTCGCCTCCGGCCAGGCCACGCCGCAGGCCGCGGCGCGCGAGGCCGAACGCCGCGCCACGCGCTTCTTCCGCGCGCGCTGATCTGAACCGACCGCCGGCCCCTCCCACCCGGGGGGGCCGGCGCCCTCCAGGAGCCGCCATGTCCACCACCACCGCGCCCGTCTGGACGAA
>JBBSCP010000131.1:0-11754 GCA_038250135.1 Acetobacterales bacterium
ACCGGCATGCAAGGGAATTACCCCTCCCGGCGGCGCTCGACCAGCGGCCCCTGGAACAGCTCGATGCCGATTTCCCCCCCCCAGGCGATGGCGGCCGGGCGATCGACGCCGCTCAGCACCACCAGCGGCCCGCCAGGCTCGCGCCCCAGAAGTCCGGCAATCGCGGGCCCCGGAATGCCCGGCAGCTCGGCCGACCAGCGCAGCCGCAGCACATCGATGCCGAGCCGTGCCGGCGGCAGCAGCGGCAGCAGCGTCGCCGGCGTGTCGTCCAGCGCCACGCGAAAGCCATGGGTGCGCGCCGAATCCCGCGCCGCGACGAAGCCCGCCGGATCGGCAAGTGCGTCGCGCGGGCTCATCCCCAGCGTCACGCTCTCCCGCCGCCCGGCGGGCAGCGCGGCCTCGAAGCGGCCGAAGCCGCCGCTGAGTATGGTGGCCGGCGTCAGCGACAGGCCAATCGGCCGCCAGTTGCGCTGCGCCAGTGGCCGCGCAAGCTCGGCCAGAAGGCGCAGTTCCGCCATGCGAGCCAGGCGACGCTGCAATTCGGGGGCCGAGCCGATCTCGACGCCGGGCAGCACGGCCTCGGCCAGCGCCTCCCATTTGATGCGCCGATCCTCCCAGACCATGCGCGCCGGGCCGCCTTCGGGATCGAGCCGGCAGACCGCCTGTGTAATCGTCACTGGCTCGAGGTCTGCCTGGCCGATGGCGCGCTCCGCCGTGACGAGGTCATTGCTGGCAATCGGCACGCCACGCCGGCGGGGCGGGGGCGGCGGGTTCTGGTCGGGGTCGAGGCCGAGGCTATGCGCCGTTGCGGCCAGCAGCTGCGCGGCTTCCTCCGGCAGACGCATGGCGCGCACGACTTCCGTCGCGCTGGAATCCAGCGCACGCAGCAGCGCGATGCGTGCGGTTTCCAGCCCGAGGGCCGGCGGTGGCGCCACGGCCACCACATCGCCATTCGGCAGGTCGAAGACGCGGGTGCGCCCGGCCGCCATCAGCGGCTCCAGCACGTCGCGCAGCAGGCGCTGGTGGTGCGGCCGGCGCTGATCGGCGGAGAGGGCGCCGATGCGCAGGTGCAGCACGTCCCGCACCGCATTCGCCGCCACGCTATCGCGTACCAGCGCGGCAAGCTCGGCCGCCGCACGCGTGCCCAGCGCCCGGCGATCGACATCGGAGCCGAGCCCGCTCACTGGTGCACCTGCGGGCTGGCGGATGCGGAGCCGCGTAGCGGCGTGATATCCGCCAGCCCGAGCCCCTGCCGTCGCCCATCAACAGGGCAACCGCGCGCCCCTGCGGACCGCAAGGAAAACGCTTGCTGGACGTGACGGTATCTCATGCCTGCCCGACCTCGCTGCCTTCGAGCGCCGAGATACCCAAGCCCAGCGCCCAATCCCGCGCCGCCGGCGTGTCCACGCCAGAGAGCACGAGCTTCACCGGGTCGATCCGCCGCAGCGCGAGCATGGCGGCCGGCGCGATCAGCGCCTCCGACCAGCGCAGCCGCAGCAGGTCCGCGGGCAGCGATTCGGGGTCGAGCAGCGGCAGCAGCGCGGCGTCCAGGCCGTCGAGCTCGACACCCCAGCCGCGGGCGGCGAGTGCCGCGCGGCGCAGCGCCAGGGCAGGCGGGTCCGCCACTTCCTCGACCGTCAGCGTCGCGATAAGCCGACGCGGGCCGGCGCTGTGGCCCTCCCCCCCCGGCGCCATGATGGCGGGCGGCACGGCCAGATGCAGCGCACCGCCCCCGGTCACGGCACTGGGCGGCTGAGCGCCGATCAGTTCGCGCGCCTGGTGCGGATCGGCGATGCCGTGCAGCAGACGCGCAGCCAGGGCCTGGGCTGCGTGGCGCAGCAGGTCAGCGTCGGTGCCGAGCCCGCCGAGCCGCGCGCGGAGCGCATCGCGGGCGATCTCCACCCTCAGAAAGCCGGGAGCGCCCGCGCGCTGGCCGACGCTGCGCCGCACCAACCCGCGCAACGGCACCGAGGCCAGCCAGGAATCGAGCCCCGCAAGGTCCGGCGCGCCCTCCCCGGCCTCGCCGGCTGCGTAGCGGCGCAGCGCCGGCAGGTCGCGGTCGAGCGACCACAGGGTGGTGGCGCTGCCGCCGAGCAGCCGGTCGAGCAGCTGTCGCAGCCGAACGGCGCGCGCTGCTTCGGCCCCCACCAGCAGCAGGTCGCCGCCCGGTCCTTCCACCACCTGCCCGCCGGCGGCCTGGGCGCCTTCCTGCAACAGCGCAAGGGCGACACGGCGCTGGTGCGCGGCGGCGGGCGCCACCGCCAGCGCCACGCGCCCCGCCCCGCTGCGCAGAGCTTGGCGTAACGCGATCTGCAAAGGCGCTTCGGCGAGTGGCGCGGTTGATCGTTCGGCAATCAGGGTGGGTGCTGCGTGCATGATTCTCATGGCCACGGGGCGGCGGAGGAGCCGGCCCGGCGGCAGCTTTGCGCCGGATCTGGTTGACAAAACCTCAACACCAGCGCCCAGACCTGCAGGCTTTGTCACGCGGCTGCCTTGCGCGGGGGGGCGCGGTTGCGCTAGCCAGCAATTATGCAAGGCCACGCGCCCGCCGACCGCCCGAAACCGGAAATCCCCCTGGGCGACCTGACGGAGGCGATCCGCCAGCTCAAGCGCGCCTCCGTCCTCGTCGTCGGCGATGCCATGCTCGACCGCTACGTCTACGGCCAGGTCAGCCGCGTCAGCCCCGAGGCGCCCGTCGCCGTGCTTGGCGTGGAGCGCGAGGTAGCGATGCCAGGCGGTGCCGGCAATGTGGTGCGCAACCTCACCGCGCTCGGCGTCGCGGTCGCCTTCGTCTCAGTGGTTGGCGACGACCAGGCGGGCAGCGACCTCACCGGCCTGATCGGCGGCCAGCCGAATGTCGAGCCCTGGCTGCTCGTGCAGGGTGGGCGCGCCACCACCACGAAAACCCGCTTCATCGCCGC
The DNA here is from genome assembly GCA_038250135.1 of Acetobacterales bacterium. Lineage (GTDB taxonomy): Bacteria > Pseudomonadota > Alphaproteobacteria > Acetobacterales > Acetobacteraceae > Falsiroseomonas. The sequence goes on from JBBSCP010000131.1 coordinate 2,922, forward strand.
CGGCCAGCAATTGCTGCGCGCGGATCACGAGATGGCCGGCCCCATCCATCCGCGCCTTGCCGAACGCATGGTGCGCATCGCCGCCGATGCGGTGGCCGCGACGTCGGTGATGGTACTGTCCGACTACAACAAAGGCGTTCTGGCCGGCGACACGGCGCAGAAACTCATTGCCGCTGCCCATGCCGCCGGGCGCCGCGTGGTGGTGGACCCCAAGGGCACCGATTATTCCCGATACTCCGGCGCCGACCTGATCACGCCCAACCGCGCCGAGCTGCGCCTCGCCACCGGCTGCGACAGCGACGAGGAAGCGGCGCTGGTCGCCGCCGCGCAGGCACTCCGCGCGCAATTCGGCTTCGGCGCCGTGCTCGTCACCCGCAGCGAAGACGGCATGACGCTGATCGAGGCCGGTGGCGTGCGCCACTTCCCCGCCGAGGCGGCCGAGGTGCATGACGTCTCCGGCGCCGGCGACACGGTGGTGGCCGTCGTGGCGGCGGGCATGGCGGCAGGGCTCAGCCTGCCAGTCGCGGCGCGGCTGGCCAACATCGCGGCCGGCCTTGTTGTCGGCAAGGTCGGCACCGCCGTGGCGCGGGAGGCCGAGCTGCTCGAGGCGCTGACGCCCGAGCGCGGCGCGCTGCGCAAGGTCGTCTCGCGCGCCGGTGCAGTGGAGCAGGTGGAACGCTGGCGCCGCCGCGGCTGGCGCGTGGGCTTCACCAATGGATGCTTCGACCTGCTGCACCCCGGCCATGTGCACCTGCTGGAACAGTCGCGCGGCTGGTGCGACAGGCTGGTCGTCGGACTGAACAGTGATGCCAGCGTGCAGCGGCTCAAGGGCGCCGCGCGGCCCATCCAGGGCGAGGCGGCGCGCGCCGCGGTGCTCGGCTCGCTCGCCTCAGTGGACCTCGTCTCGGTGTTCGACGAGGACACGCCGGTGGAGCTGATCCGCGCGCTGCGCCCCGAGGTGCTCGTGAAGGGCGCTGACTACACGGTGGAGACGGTGGTCGGCGCCGATCTGGTGACGAGCTGGGGCGGCGTGGTGCGCCTGGCCGAACTGCTGCCCGGCCAAAGCACCACCGCCACGGTCGCCCGCATCAAGGGGTAGCGTTCAGGCGCGGCCGCGCGGCAGCAGGCGTTCCAGCGCGGCCGCGCGGTGCGCGACCGTCATGTCCACCAGCACCCGGTCCCGCCCCGCCGCACCCAGGCGCAGGCGCTGCTCCTCCGGCATGATCGCCAGCCAGCGCAGCCCCTGCGCCAGCGCCTCCGGCTGGCCAGGCGCTACCAGATGCCCGGCATCGGGGTGCACGATCTCCCGCAAACCCGGCAGGGCCGAGGCCAGCACCGGCAATTCCAGCGCCATCGCCTGCAACACCGCGATCGGCGCCGGATCGTGGTCGTCATCCGCTGCGATCACACCGGGCGAGACCAGCCCGAGATAGTGCGGCGCCTCGGCCGCGACCCAAGCCCGGCTCCGCGCGCCGAGAAAGCGCAGATGGTCGGACACGCCCACCTCGAGCGCCTCGGCCCGCAGCGGCTCCAATAGCGGGCCGGCGCCGATCACATCGACCACGGGCCGGATCGCGCCCGGCAGCAGGGCCAGCGCGACGATCAGCCCCTCCAGCCCCGAGCGCGGGATCAGCGGCGCCATGCACAGCAACCTGCCATTGCGCGGCGCCTTGGTCCCGGCGCGAAACCATTCGGCGTCCAGGCCGCGCGGCACGACATGAATCTTGGCCTGCGGCGCCAGGCGGTGCAGGGCCTGCGCCATCTCCCGGCTGGGCGCGACGACGAGATCGGCGGCGCCGAGCTTCAGCGGCAGGTCCGCCGCGCAGGCCGGCCCCTTCCTTCCCGTGGCCCGCCCAGTGGCCCGCCCAGTGGCCCCCCCAGTCGCAGCAACCGAGACGCGTAGCCCCGCGAGGCGCCCGCCGATCAGCGCGGCGATGGCGGCGGCGTCAGTCGCCGTCGCGTGGATCGACCTGCAGCCATGGCGCGTGGCCGCGGCGGCAACTCGGGCGCCAAGCGCCAGTGCCTCGCGCATCGGCAAGGCGCGCTGCTGCGCCGCGAGCCGGACCGCGCGGACCAGGCCGAAGGGGCGGCCAGCCGCGATGCGCAGCGGGTTTTCCGCCTCGCCCCCGGCCGGGCGCCTGGCCGCGCTGCGGGCCTCGGCGACCAGCTCGGGCTCGGCGTCGAGCGTGTCGTGGCCGAGCAGGAAGGGCACGATCGGGCAGCCGAGATGGCGCAACCCCGCGACCTCGGCGGCGAGCAGGCCGGCGGCGCCGATGTCGCGTTCGGCATCGGCGGGCAGCACATAGAGCACCGGGGCGGGGCAGGCGTCGGCGGTGGCGAAACGGGGCGCCGCGGGGCGCTGGCGGTCGAACGCCATGGGCCGGGTCTCCGGACTGTTCGCCCCACGCAACGCATCCGCCGTGCCATGCAAAGTGCGGCCAGCCCGCCGCTGCGCCACGCCTTCACCCGCTGCGAGGACACGGTTTCTTTGCAATTTGCAGCGCAGATTGCCGGCACGGCGCCTGCTGCCACGGACCCAGAAGGGGCTCCTCCGGGGCCGCCAGATCGCAGATCCACGAGGTCCGCCGTGTCCAACCATGCAACCCCGCGCCCGCGGCTCAGCGTCGTCATTCCCGCCCGCAATGCGCTGTGCTGGCTGCCGGGCGCCATCGCCTCCCTGGGCGGCGCCCCGGACTTCGAAATCCTGGTGGTGGATGACGGGTCAGCGGACAGCACGGGCGATTACCTCGCCTCAATCGCCGCTGCCGATCGCCGCATCCGCCCGCTGTCCACGCCCGGCCTCGGCCCGGCCGCCGCACGCAACGCCGCGTTGGCGTTGGCCCGCGCGCCGCTGATCGCCTTCCTCGACGCCGATGACCGCTGGCGCAGGGCCAAGTTGCAGCGCCAGCTGGAACTGCACAGGCTTTACCCGGAGATCGGCTTCTCCTTCACCGATTACCGCCGCTTCGCCGAGGGCGGCACCGAGCTCGCGCCCGGCTTCGCCCGCTGCCCGGCCTTCGCCGCGCGCCATGCCATGCGCCTCGAGCCCTTCCTGCTCGACAGCGACGCCCAGGCCGCGATCTACGCCGAGCCGCTGGTCGCAACCTCCACCGTGATGGTCCGCACCGACCTGCTGCGCGCTGTGGGCGGCTTCAACGAGCAACTCAAGCGCGCCGAGGATTGGGATCTCTGGCTGCACCTCGCCGCCTGCGCGCCGGTGGGCTGCGTGCCGCAGGCGCTGACCGACCGGCTGGTGCGAGCACTTGACCCCGACGCGCCGGAGGCGCTGATGCGCCGCATCACTCGCTCACGCGTGGCGGCGGCCTATGCGCCGGCCGTCACCGCGCTGGATGAGGCCGCGCCGAAGCGCTACCGACACAGCCAGATCGCCCAGCAGGCCGACCGCGCCGCGCGAGCCGGCCGGCCCGTGCGGGCTGCATTGCTGCGCCTTTCCGCCCTGGCACGCGAGCCCGGCCGCTTGGCGTTGCGTAGCCCCCTTGCCGGTCAGCGCGCGCCATGAGCGCGGCTCTCAAGCTGGACCGGCAGCCGTCCCAGCCTCAACCTTGGGTTGACCCTCGTATCGCAAAATGCGAGACGTGGATCGTGAGCGTCATCGATCCTGAGATTGCCGGCCAGCTTGCCGCGGATTTGCCGCGGGAGGACTTCGTGCGGATCCTCCGCACCTTCGAGGCCGATCTCGGACGCCTCGCCCAGCAGTTGGAAGCCGCGGTGGCAAATGGCGACCAGGAAGGCTATCGCCGCGCCGGGCACAGCCTCGCGGGGGCGGCCGCCGCCGTCGGCGCCACACGTCTCGAACGCGTCGCGCGCATCGCGATGGATCATCACAACCCGGCCGACCCGCGTGCCTTGTCCGTGAGTGTACGGCAGGAAGCTGCCGCCGCCTTGGTCGAACTCGCCGCCCTGGCCGACAACCCGCCGATCTCGCGCTAGCTTGAGATGGCCGCGGCCGGCGCGCGCATCCTGCTGGTCGAGGATACGCCGACCCAGGCCGAGGTGGCCCGCGCCCTGCTGCGCGATCTCGGCCACGAAATCCGCCTGGCCGAGAGCGGCGCCGCCGCCCTGGCGCAGGCGCTGGAGTGGCGGCCCGACGCCATCCTGATGGACATCGAGCTGCCCGATTTCTCAGGCTTCGAGGTGATGCGCCGGCTGCGCACCGAAGGTCTGGAATCGGCCATCATCGTCGTTACCGCGCATGGCAGCGTGAATCACGCGGTCGAGGCAATGCGCGAGGGCGCGGTCGATTTCATCGTCAAGCCCTACGCCAAGGCGCGGCTGACCGTCACGCTCGCGAATGCTTTGGAAAAGCGCGCCCTGGTCAGCGAACTCGCCGAGGCCAAGGCGCAACTCTCGCGCGACCGCGTCCTCGGCTTCATCGGCGGCAGCCCGGCAATGCAGGCGGTCTATCGCACCATCGAAAGTGTCGCCGCCAGCCGCGCCAACGTGTTCATCACCGGCGAGAGCGGCACGGGCAAGGAACTGGCCGCCGAGGCGGTGCACAAGGCGAGCCCGCGCCGCCAGAAACCCTTCATCGCGCTGAACTGCGGCGCCATTCCGCGCGACCTGCTGGAATCCGAGATCTTCGGCCATGTCAAAGGCGCCTTCACCGGCGCCACCGACAATCGCCTCGGTGCGGCGCGCATGGCCGATGGCGGCACACTATTCCTCGACGAGATCGGCGAAATGCCGCTCGACATGCAGGTGAAGCTGCTGCGCTTCGTGCAGACCGGCAGCTTCCAGCCGGTGGGCGGCTCGAAGGCCGAGCGCGTGGATGTTCGCCTGGTCTCCGCCACCAACCGCGACCCCTGGGTGGAGGTCGAGGCCGGGCGCTTCCGCGAGGACCTCTACTACCGGCTCTATGTCGTGCCGGTGGAGATGCCGCCGCTGCGCGAGCGTGGCGCGGACGTGTTGCTGATCGCGCGCCACTTCCTGGCGAGCTTCGCACGCGAGGAACGCAAAGCCTTCCGCGCCTACGCCCCGGACGCCGAGCGCGCGCTGACGGCCTATCCCTGGCCGGGCAATGTGCGACAGTTGCAGAACGTAATCCGTAACATCGTGGTGCTGCACGAGGGCACAAGGGTCGAACCCGCGATGCTGCCACCCATGCTGCTGCGCCTCGGCGCCCCGCGGGGCCTCGAGCCCGAAGCACCGCCGCCTGCCCGGGTCGGGCCGCCACGCACGCCCGAAAGCGTGCCCCGGATCGGGCCAGAATCAGTCGCGCCGCCGACCGCCTGGATCGAGCCGGCGCCCACCCCCGCGCCGGCCGAGACCGCGCCGCAGGCTTTCGAAAAGCTGGCGGTGGTGGAGCGCCGCTATATCATGACTGCCCTCGACCACACCGCGCAGGACATCCCCCGCGCCGCGGCGCTGCTCGGCATCAACCCCTCGACCATCTACCGCAAGCTGCAAGGGTGGAAAGCCGAGGACGAACGCGGCTGATCCCAACCGCCGCTTGCTGCGACTCGTTGGAATCGCTTTTTCCGCCGCGGTCGCCGACGCCGCCCCGGGCGGCTTGGCTGCGCGCCACGGGGCGCGGCACCTCGCGCCAGTGCCGCAAGTCGGGCGCTCGGCCCGCTGCGCGGGCTATAGGGCATCCGTTTGGGCCTTTGCCATGAGGCTTGGATTTGGCCCGGGCTACGCCACATGCGCAACACATCGCGAGGCATATCGGATGGAGCCGCTCGACCACGCCGCCGACCGCTGCATCCGCCGTGCTCTGGGCTTTGCGGGCCTGGCGATCGGCACGGTGATGCTCGCCCTCTCCTACGACATATCCCTGGCGTTGCGCAGCGGGGGGGATCTCATGGCCATCGCCGCCATCGTGCTGCTCGCCACCGCCTGGCGCGCCCGCCGCACCGATCTGCGCGACAGCGAGACCTGGGCGCTGTTCAACGCGATGCGGCCCGAACTGGTGGCCGGGCTGGCAAAGCCCGAGGCGCAGCGCCTCCTGGCCGCCACGCTGCGCCGGCGCCTGCTTTGGCACGCCGAGCGCGTCGGGGCCGGCGCCGTGGCCCTCTGGGCGCTGATGGGGCTGCTGCTGCTGCTGCGGGAACTGGGCGCGGCCTTGGAGCCGTGACCGACTGGACGTCGTAATGTGGTGGTTGTCCCTGGAGGGTGTCTTTCCGGGACTGAGTTTGTTCACCACACCCCGAACCCGAAGCCCCGATGCAGGCGTGGTTCGCCGGCAGCGCCAGTGCCGTCGCCGCGCGCGCGCCGCGCCGGCTGCGTCGGCTGTCCTGACCGGTCCTGGTCATCCCCGTCTCCTGCTGGCCCAGGGCTGCATGGTCATTTTGCGAATGCCTCTCAATCGTACACTGCAAGGCGCCAAAGCAACTTCTCAGGGCCTCGTCCGTTGCTTTGCAGCCGCAGCGCAGATCCGAGGTTCCTTTGCCCATTGCCCTTCCCTTCCAGCGCCGGCCCGCCGCGATATCGCCCTGGACGGACACCCAACCGGCTCGCGCCGAGATATTCGGGCTCGAGCGGCTTGAGGAGCATGCGCGCAGCCTCGCTGCGGCACAGTCCGTGGTGGATGGCTCGCGTGGCCGCAATCGCCTCTCGGCGCGGTTGGTGGACAATGCCGCGGTGCTGCTGGGGTGCTATCGCAGCCTCGCCGCGGCGATGGATGAACAGCGCCCCGTCACCGCCGCGGCGGAGTGGCTGATCGACAATTACCACGTCGTCGAACGCCAGATCCGCGCCATCCGCTCCGATCTGCCGCCCGGCTACTATCGCCAGCTGCCGAAGCTCACCAGCGGCCCCTTCGCCGGCTATCCGCGGGTGCTCGGCATGGCCTGGGCTTTCGTCGCCCACACCGACAGCCACTTCAACCCGCAGATGATGGCCCGCTTCGTGCGCGCCTACCAGCAGGTGCAGCCGCTCACCATCGGCGAGCTCTGGGCTGTCTCCATCACGCTGCGCTTCGTGCTGATCGAGAACCTCCGCCGCCTTGCCGAGAGCATCACCGCGCAGCGCGCGGCACAGAGCCAGGCCGATGCGATGGCCGATCGCCTGCTCGGCCACGACGGCGCAGCACCCGAGCCGCTCGGCGCCGTGCTGGCGACGGTCAACGACCTGCCGCTGGCCGAAGGCTTCGCCGTGCAGCTGGTGCATCGGCTGCGCGACCAGGATCCCTCCATCACGCCAGCGCTGGCCTGGCTCGAGCGGCGCCTCGCCGATCAGGGCCTGGCAAGCGAGGGCCTGGTGCGCGACCTGCACCGCGCCGAAGGTGCGGCCAACGTCACTGTGCGCAACATCATCACCAGCCTGCGCCTGATCGGCGACATCGACTGGAACCAGCTGGTCGAGGGCGTGAGCCTGGTGGATGCGGCGCTGGACGCGCAAGGCAGCTTCCGCCGCATGGATTTCGCCACGCGCAACCTCTACCGCAGCGCCGTGGAGGTGCTCGCACGCCGGTCGGGGCTGAGCGAGATCGAGGTCGCGAACCGCGCCATGCAGGCGACGCGGCGCATCCACGCCGACCCGCGCCGGGCCGATGCCGGCTACCATCTGGTGGCCGGCGGCCGGCCGGCCTTCGAGGCCGAGATCGGCTTCCGAACGTCGCTGCGCGCCTGGCCTGCGCGGCTGATGGTGGCCGCCGGCATCACCGGCTATGTCGCGACCATCACCACCACCACGCTGCTGCTGCTGGCGCTGCCGCTGGCCGCCACGGGTGCTTCGGAGCACGGCCTGGCGGTGCTGCTGCTGTTCACGGTGCTCGGCCTGCTGCCGGCGCAGGATCTGGCGATGGCGCTGGTGAACCGCGCCGTCACCTCGGGCTTCGGCGCACAATTGCTGCCGGGGATGGCGCTGGCCGAGGGCGTGCCTGCGGATCATCGCAGCATCATCGTCATCCCGACGCTGCTGAGCAGCACGGCGGGCATCGCGGAGCAGGTGGAACGCCTCGAAGTGCATTTTCTCGCAAGCCCTCCCGGCGCGCTGCATTTCGCGCTGCTGTCGGACTGGATGGATGCGGCGAGCGAACGAAATGCGGCCGATGACACCTTGCTCGCCGCCGCCAGGGCAGGCATCGCGGCGCTGAACGAACGCCACGGCCCGGTCCAAGGGGGCGCGCGCTTCCTGCTGCTGCATCGCCGACGCCTGTGGAACGAGGGCGAAGGGCGTTGGATGGGGTGGGAGCGCAAGCGCGGCAAACTGCATGAGCTCAACCGATTGTTGCGCGGCGCCAGCGACACCACCTTCATCGCCATCGATGGGTCCGCGGCGCGCGTGCCGGCCGATGTGCGCTTCGTCATCACCCTCGATTCCGACACACGGCTGCCGCGCGATACCGTCCGGCGCCTGATCGGCAAGATGGCGCATCCACTGAACGCGCCGCGCCTGGATCGCCAGGCGGGGCGTGTGGTGGAGGGTTACGCCATCCTCCAACCGCGGGTCACGCCATCCTTGCCTGTCGGCAACGAGGGGTCGTTCTTCCAGCGCGTCTTCTCGAGCCTGAGCGGCATCGACCCCTACGCGCTGACGGTTTCAGACGTCTACCAGGATCTGTTCGGCGAGGGTTCCTACACCGGCAAGGGCATCTACGACATCGACGCCTTCGAGGCCGCGCTCGCCGGCCGCGTGCCGGAATCGACGCTGCTGAGCCATGATCTGTTCGAGGGCGCCTTCGCGCGTTCGGGCCTTGCCTCGGATGTCGAGGTGGTCGAGGAATTTCCGCCCCGTTACGATGTCGGCGCGCAGCGCCACCATCGCTGGGCGCGCGGCGATTGGCAATTGCTGCCCTGGATCCTCGGCCATGGTCCGCGCCGCGAGGCCGGCCAAGGCGAGGCCGGGAACCGAGAGGCCAGCCACCGGGAGG
>JBBSCP010000132.1:0-11693 GCA_038250135.1 Acetobacterales bacterium
CATGGCAATCCGCAACACCGAGTATTTCGAGGTGCTGCTGCCTGAGGCCGCGCAGCAATACGGCCTGCTGCGCGATATCGAGGTGGATGCCGAGGGTTTCGTCCACGCATGGAACGCGCCAGGGGTTGGCGCAGAACCGGATATGGAGTTGATCCGCGCGAAGACGACGGCCGTCCTGCGTTGAGGATGGATACACAGCCATCCGCCGCCAGCGCCCATACCGTCACCCGCGCGGGAAAGGACGTCAGGCGTTCCAGCGCCGCCGTGAGCCCATCCGAGGGCCGCGGCCGCAGCGCCGAGAGATCGGCTTGCATGGCCACCTCACGCTGGCGGCAGTTGGGCTCCAGCTCGATGTCGGCTCAGGTGCCGTGCCACCCGACGGGTGAGGTCAGGTACCAGGCCGTGCACAGCGCCGGATTTTCGGACCAGCCGGTGGCGCCTCTGCGCGGATCGAGGATGATATCGGCCCATCGAGCGCCGTCAGAGCAGCCGCTGCGCGAGGCGCCGGGCCGCGCTGGGGCGGACGCCGCCCGGAAAGACGCGGCCAAGTTGCACGCCACCATTGTGCGCGAGCAGCGCCCTGGGGCGAGGTGGCGCGGGAGGCCGCCATCGACGCGAACTGATCCGTGCCATGAAGTCCGTCCAGGATCATGAGGTTTTCTGTCACGCCACGTCCACCGCCGTATGCGCCACGCAATCCCCGCGCTCCACCCGCGCCGGATGGCGCTGGCAAACCACCTCGCCATCCACGGTGAAATGGCAGTCCAGTGGCGGCCGCGCCGGATCGTCCACGAAGTGCACGCGGCCGCACAGGTCCCCCGCTCGCACGGTGTCGCCGAGTTCGACCGCCCCTTCGAACACTCCGGCAGCCGGCGCATAGACCAAGTGATCATGCGTCGGCACCTCCATCATCCGGGTGGGCCGCGGCGCGACCTCGCCAGTGATGATGCCCATGTGGCGCAGCACGCGCTCCAGCCCATCCTCAACCATCGCTAGTCCTCGCCGGCTGAGCGTGCCACCGCCGCCGAACTCCCCACCCAGCGCCGCCACGCCCTGCCGCATTGCCGCATGCGGCGAGAAGCGCGCATCCGAACCCGTGCGCCAAACCAGCGAGATGGGCGCAGCGAAGGCCCGCAACGCCGCAAGACCCCGCGCATGCACTGCGGGGTCCGCCGTCTCGTGCGTCGAGGCGAACTGCATATAGGCCAGCGACCCACCGCCCGAATGCAGGTCGTGGAACAGGTCGGCGAGTGGGAACAGCACACTGTCCACGTAATGCGCGATCGCCCTTGTGGGCGTGCCGTCCGGATCGCCCGGGAAGGACCGGTTGAGGTTGCCCTCGTCAAGCGGCGAGGTCCGAGTGCCTGCCATCGCTGCCGGCAGGTTTAGTGCCGGCAGCAGGATGACGCGGCCGCGGACACGCGCCGGCGTCAGCTCCCGGATCATGTTGCACAGCGCGACCTGGCCCTCGTATTCGTCGCCGTGGTTGCCGGCCGTAAACAGCGCGGTTGGCCCCTCGCCGTTCTTCACCACCGCGGCCGGGATGGCGATGGTGCCATAGGCGGACCGGGTCACCGAATTCGGCAGGTGCAGCCAGTCCACCTGCTTGCCGTCCCGCGCGTAGTCGAGCTTCGTCCAGATCCGCGTCTGCCCCGGCATCACTTTGCTCCCCCATCCTGCCCGCAGGGGAATGATCGCCCGCGATCCCGGACGCCGTAAAGGGTGCACTGCGCAACGGGCATTGCGCGGGCGGCGCAAGCGTGGTCTGCTTCGTTTCAAGAGTAGATGGAGGATCGTCGGATGCGCCTGTTCTCTGCGACAATCGCGACCGAGACCAACACATTCTCGCCGTTGCCGACCAGCCTCGCCGCCTACAAGGAAGGCGTCTTCCTCGGCCCCGGCGAGCATCCGGACACAACGCCCCTGATGTGCACCGCGCCGCTGTGGGTGGCACGCCGGCGCGCGGAGGCGGACGGCTTCACGCTGGTCGAGGGTTCCTGCTTCGCCGCCAGCCCCGCCGGCAACACCAACCGCGCGGACTACGAATGGATGCGCGACCGTATCCTCGACGAGTGCCGCGCCGCGATGCCACTCGATGGCGTGCTGCTCGGCCTCCACGGCGCCATGGTGGCGCATGGCTATGACGACGTGGAAGGCGACGTCATCGAGCGCGTACGCGAGATCGTCGGCACGAAATGCGTCATCGGCGTCGAGCTCGACCCGCACTGCCATCTGACGATGAAGCGCGTGCGGCTTTCCGACATCGTCATCCTCTACAAGGAATTTCCGCACACCGACGTGGTGGAGCGCGCGGAGGAACTGCTCGACCTGGTGCTGGCCACCCTACGCGGCCAGGCGAAGCCGGTGATGTCCCTGTATGACTGCCGCCAGATCGGAAGCTACCCCACCACGCTGCCGCTGATGCGCGCCTTCGTGGACAAGGTGAAGAGCCTGGAGGGGAAAGACGGTATCCTCTCCATCTCGATCGGCCACTGCTTCCCCTATGCCGATGTCGCCGAGTTGACCGGGCGCATCCTCGTCGTCGCCGATGGCGACAAGGCAGTGGCGGACGCGATGGCAACCCGCATCGGTGAGGAATTCGTGGGCATGCGCGGCCGCACCGCGCCCGAATACTCCTCCGTCGAAGCAGGCTTCGAGAAGGCTCGCGCCCACAACGGCGCGCCAGTGGTGGTGGCTGACCCCGCCGACAATGCCGGAGGCGGCGCGCCTTCCGACAACACGACGATGCTCCGCACGCTGATGGCGATGCGCGCCGAGAGCGCCTGCCTCGGCCCGATTTGGGACCCGATCGCGGTGCGGCTCTGCTTCGACGCGGGCGCGGGGGCGGAATTCCCGCTCCGCCTCGGCGGCAAGACTGGCCCGGCCTCCGGCCCGCCGGTGGATGCAATGGCCACCGTCCTCGCCGTGAAGCGCGATTGCTGGCAGAGCTTCGGCCCGACCCAGGTGCCGCTCGGCGACTGCGCCGCGGTCAGGGTGGGCGGGGTGGAGGTGGTGCTGATCTCCAACCGCACCCAGGCGCTCGGCCTCGAGCTGTTCCGCAACCTCGGGATCGAACCAACGGAAAGAAAGATCGTGGCGGTGAAGTCCACCAACCATTTCATGGCCGCCTTCGGCCCGGTCGCTGCTCGCGTGATCTATGTCGATTCCGATGGACCGCTGAGCCGCGACTACCGGACCATACCCTACACCAAGATCCAGCGGCCGGTCTGGCCGCTCGACGAGGCGACAACGCCCGGCCTCATCCTCTAACCGAACGGGCCGCGAGAACGGGAGCCAAGATGATGAAGACCACACGACGCGAATTGCTCACCGGCAGCGCCACTGCGCTGGCCGCGCCTTCGCTGGCCAATGCTCAGACGAGGCCGGGGCAGCCCCGCGTAGTGCGCGCGGTGATGCATGGCGATGTACCGACTTTCGACCCGATCTGGACCACCGCGAACATGGCCGCCTACCACGGCGCCATGGTCTATGACACGCTGTTCGGCACGGATGCGAATTCCGTTCCGCAGCCGCAGATGGTCTCGCGCTACAACGTTTCGGAAGACCGCCTGACCTGGACCTTCGAACTGCGTGATGGATTGCGCTGGCACGACGGGACGGCGGTGACCGCCGCCGACTGCGTCGCCTCCGTCCGGCGCTGGGCGGCGCGCGATGGCGCCGGCCAGCACATGTTCCAGCGCGTTCGCGACCTCTCGGCGCGCGACGAGCGCACAATGGTCATGCGGCTCAGCGAACCCTACGGCCTGGTGCTGGAGGCACTGTCCAAGACCTCCACCCCGATCTGCTTCATGATGCGCCGGCGCGAGGCCGAGACCGACCCGATGCAGCGCATCAGCGAGGTCGTCGGCTCCGGTCCCTTCACGCTCAACCAGGGCGAGACGCGGATGGGCAGCCGCTACGTCTATGACCGCAACTCGAACTACGTCCCGCGCAGCGAAGCGCCCTCCGGCATCGCGGGCGGCAAGGTGGTGAAGATCGACCGCGCGATGTTCGTCAATATGCCGGACATCCAGACCGCCGTCTCCGCGCTCCAGGTTGGCGAGGTCGAGTTCGTCGAGCAGCCGCCGATCGACGTGCTGCCGGGCCTCGAGTCCGACCGCAACATCAAGATCGAGACGCTGAACAACATCGGCACAGTCGGCTGGATCCGGCTGAACTTCCTGCACCCTCCCTTCAACAACGTGAAGGCACGCCAGGCGGTGCTATGGGCGGTGAACCAGGATAACCACATGCGGGCCACCTTCGTGGACCGCCGCTATTACCGCACCTGCGGCAGCCTTTTCACCTGTGGCACGCCAATGGAGAACGACGCCAACACCGAGTGGTTCACGCGCGGCCCCAACGTCCAGCGCGCCCGCCAGCTTTTGCAGGAAAGCGGCTATGACGGCCGCCCGGTGGTACTCCTGCAGGCCACCAACATCCTCTACATGACCAATGCCGCGCAGCTTCTGGCGCAGGAGCTTCGCGCCATCGGCATGAACATCCAGGTGGCGCCGATGGACTGGTCCGGCGTGGTGCAGCGCCGCACCTCGCAGGCGCCTCCCGACCAGGGCGGGTGGAACATCTTCATCACAGCGGCGGGCGGGCCTGCCGTCGGCAACCCGATCGCGCTCGCTGGCCATGCTGCCACCGGCACGCGCGGCTGGTTCGGCTGGCCCGAGGATGCGAAGCACGAGGAACTGCGCAATCGCTGGGCCGCCGCGCTCACACCGCAGGACCGCCTCGCCGTCTCCCGCGAGTTGCAGGAGAATGCGTGGAACTTCGTCCCTCACCTTTATTTCGGCCAATGGACCCAGCCGGTGGCCTACCGCACCAGCACCCGCGGCTGGCTGCCGGTAGCTGAGGTGATCCCGATGTGGAACATTGAGCGGGTATAAGGCTCGTCTCATGACCGAGGCATCGCAGGCGCTTAGGTCAGCGCCGGCCGTGCAGGAGTAACGCGCCCTTGCTCGCCTACATCATCCGCAGGCTGGCCGCGACCATTCCAGTGATGCTGGTGGTCGCGGTCAGCGTCTTCCTGCTGCTGCACCTGACGCCGGGCGACCCGGCCGCGGTGCTCGCTGGTGATAACGCGACCTCCGACCAGGTCGCGCAGATCCGTGCGAATCTCGGGCTCGATCAGCCGCTTTGGTGGCAGTTCGGCACCTGGCTCTGGCGGCTGCTGCATGGTGATCTCGGTGAGTCCCTGTTCTGGGGCAAGCCGGTCCTGGCGCTCGTGCTTGAACGCGCCGAACCAACGCTGTCCCTGGCGCTTACCACCATCACTGTCGCGGTGGTGATCGCGGTCTCCCTCGGCGTGCTCGCGGCCTGGCAGGCGGGATCGCTGACGGACAGGCTCGTGATGGGCTTCGCGGTGCTCGGCTTCTCGGTGCCGGTCTTCGTCGTCGGCTACGTGCTGATCTTCATCTTCTCGATCAATCTGCGCTGGCTGCCCGTGCAGGGCTACGCACCGATCGCTGAAGGCATTGGCCCCTGGATCGAGCGGCTGGTACTACCCTCCATCGCGCTTGGCCTTGCCTATGTCGCGCTGATCGCGCGCATCACCCGCGCCTCCATGCTCGAGGTGCTGGCCGAGGACTATGTGCGCACCGCGCTGGCCAAGGGTGTCGCCCCGCGCCCGATGCTGATGCGCCACGCACTCAAGAACGCCGCGGTGCCGATCGTCACCGTCGTCGGCATCGGCGTCGCGTTGCTGATCGGCGGCGTGGTCATCACCGAGACCGTGTTCAACATCCCCGGGGTGGGCCGCCTCGTCGTGGACGCCATCCAGCGGCGCGACTACCCTATCATCCAGGGCGTGATCCTGATCTTCTCCGCGGTCTATGTGCTGGTGAACCTGCTCGTGGACATCTCCTACACCTTCTTCGACCCGCGGATCCGCTACTGACATGGCCGACGGAACCCTCGCCGAGGCCGCGCCCGCCGAACGCCCACAAGGCGCCGCGCTTCGCTTCGGCACCTTCGCCCGCCGCAACCCTACCATCGTCATCGGCGCGGCGATGCTCTGCGTCATGGTGATCCTCGCGCTGCTTGCGCCGCTTATCACCAACCCGCCGATGCACGCCGCGCCGGTGGACCGCCTCAAGCCACCCGACCTGTCGAATTTCTTCGACCCCGAGAAGCGTGACCGCTTCGGCACCGACAACCTTGGCCGGGACATCTTCGCCCGCACCCTTCACGGGGCGCGCGTCTCGCTGCTGGTGGGCCTCACCGTGGCCGCCTTCGCCACCGCCGTCGGCCTCGTCATCGGGCTGATGGCCGGCTACTATCGCCGCTTCGATGCGGTGGTGATGCGGGTGATGGATGGGCTGATGTCCATCCCCTCCATCCTGCTAGCCATCGCGCTCATTGCGCTCACCCGCGGCGGTCTGTTCCTGCTGATCATCGCCATCACCGTCCCCGAGGTGCCGCGCGTGGTGCGCCTGGTGCGCTCGGTCGTGCTGACAGTGCGGGAACGTCCCTTCGTGGATGCTGCCATCTCGGTCGGCTCGCCCTCGCGCAAGATCATCATTCGCCACGTCCTGCCGATGACGGTGGCGCCGCTCATCGTGCAAGCCACCTATATCTGCGCGAGCGCCATCCTGATCGAGGCCGGCCTATCCTTCCTTGGCGCCGGCGTCCCGCCCGAGATCCCGACCTGGGGCAACATGATCGCGCAGAGCCGGCTGTTCTTTGCCCGCGCGCCGTGGCTGATCTTCTTCCCGGGCGCCGCGCTCGCGCTGGTGGTGCTGGCCGTCAACCTCCTCGGCGACGGCCTCCGCGACCGTCTCGACCCGCGCCTGGCGAGGCGGATGTGAGCGGGCTCGAAACCGCCCCCGCGGCGACCGCCGCCCCCATCCTCGAAGTCTCGGACCTGCGCACGCATTTTTTTACCCGCGATGGCGTCACCAGGGCCGTGGATGGCGTGAGCTTCACGGTCGCCCCCGGCGAGACGCTCGGCATCGTCGGCGAATCCGGCTGCGGCAAGTCCGTCACCGCGCTCTCCGTCCTTCGCCTGCTGCCGCCACGCCTGTCGCGCATCGTCGGCGGCTCCGTCCGGTTCGAGGGCCAGGAGCTTCTCGCGCTGGACGAGCCCGCCATGCGCCGCATCCGCGGCAACCGCATCGCGATGATCTTTCAGGAGCCGATGACCTCGCTGAACCCGGTCCTCACCATCGGCGACCAGATCGCCGAGGCTGTGACCATCCACCAGGGCAAGAACCGCGCCGAGGCCATGCGCCACGCCGCCGAGATGCTTCGCCTGGTCCGCATCCCCGACGCCGCCAAGCGCACCGGCGACTACCCGCACCAATTCTCCGGCGGCATGCGCCAGCGCGTGATGATCGCGATGGCGCTGTCCTGCTCGCCGCGCCTGCTGATCGCGGACGAGCCCACCACCGCGCTCGATGTCACCGTCCAGGCGCAGATCCTGAAGCTAATGGTGGAGCTGAAGCAGGCCACCGACGCCGCGGTGATGCTCATCACCCACGACCTCGGCGTAATCGCCGAGACCTGCCAGCGCGTCATCGTCATGTATGCCGGCCAGGTGGTGGAACAGGCCGAAGTGGTCGAGCTGTTCGACGCGCCGCTGCACCCCTACACGCGCGGCCTCATGGCCTCCATCCCGCGCATCGGCGGCGGCCGCAAGCGGCGGCTCGCCGAGATCCCCGGCATCGTGCCGGACCTCCGCAAGCCCATCGCCGGCTGCCCTTTCGCCCCGCGATGCCCGATGGCGCGTGCACGCTGCCGCACCGAACCGCCGCCGCTGATCGAACACCGGCTCGGCCACCTTGCCGCCTGCTGGTATGCGGGGGAGGCGGCATGACTGCGCCCGTCCTGGAGGTCACTGACCTCGTCAAGTACTTCCCGGTCCAGCGCGGTCTGCTCCGCCGCACGGTGGCGCAGGTGAAGGCGGTGGATGGCGTGACCTTCTCGGTCGCACCCGGCGAGACGCTCTGCCTCGTCGGCGAATCGGGCTGCGGAAAATCCACTGTCGCACGACTGATCCTGCGCCTCGTCGAGCCCACCTCCGGCTCCATCCGCCTCGGCGGCGTCGATGTCACCAATCTCACCGCGAGCGAGATGGTGCCCCACCGCCGCCGCGCGCAGATGGTCTTCCAGGACCCGTACGCCTCGTTGAACCCGAAGCTCCGCGCCGGCGACATCGTGGCCGAGCCGCTCGAGAACTACGCCCCGATGGGTCGCGCCGAACGTGACGCCGCCGTCGCCGCCGTCCTGGAAAAGGTGGGCCTGCGCGCCGAGATGATGCGCCGCTATCCCTTCGAGTTTTCCGGTGGCCAGCGCCAGCGCCTCGGCATCGCGCGCGCCCTCGCGCTGCGCCCAGACCTGATCGTGGCGGATGAGCCGGTCTCGGCGCTCGATGTCTCGGTGCAGGCGCAGGTGCTGAACCTGTTGATGGACCTGCAGGAGGAATTCGGCCTCGCTTACCTCTTCGTCTCGCACGACCTCGGCGTGGTGGAGCATATCGGCCACCGCATCGCGGTGATGTATCTTGGCCGCATCGCCGAGATCGGCCCGAAGGACGATGTCGTCACCGGCCCGCTGCACCCCTACACGAAGGCGCTGATTTCGGCCGCGCCCGTGCCCGACCCGCGCCTCAAGCGCGAACGCCTGGTGATCGAGGGCGACGTACCTTCGCCGGTGAACCCGCCGCCCGGCTGCCGATTCCACACCCGCTGCCCCTTCGCCATCCCCCGCTGCCGCGAGGAGGAGCCTGCGCTGCGCGAGGTGGCGCCGGGCCGCCACGTCGCCTGCCACCTGGTTGCAGGGTAGGGGGAGCGGCCTGGCCCTTGCCCTGGTGCTCTGCCCGCAGAGGCGCCCCATTCTCCGATAAGGACGACGCCATGACCTGCCTGACCCGTCGGCTGTTGCTCGGCAGCACCATCCTGCTCGCCGCCGGCCCGATCGCCACCCCTGGGGCCGCGCTTGATTTCACCGCGGGCGACCTGCGTATCGACCGCCCCTGGTCCCGCGCGGCCGGCGCCAATGCCAATGGTGTGGGCTTCATGACCATCCGCAACACCGGCGCCCAGGCCGACCGCCTGCTCTCGGCCAGCACGCCAGCCGCGCGCCTGGTGGAACTGCACACGCACATCCGCGATGGCGATGTGATGCGCATGCGCCCGGTGACGGACATTCCCCTGCCGGCCGGCCAGACCGTGACCCTGCGCCCTGGCGGGATGCATGTGATGCTGATCGGCCTGACCGCAGCGCTGAACCGCGGTGCCACCTTGCCGCTGACGCTGCATTTCGAGCGGGCGGGCGAGGTGCAGGTCACGCTCGAGATCCAGGCCGCCGGTGCCAGCGGCGGCCATACGCACTGAAAGCTTCATCGCTGCCCGTCCCAGGCGGCGATGTCCGCCTGCTGTAACCCCCCGACGCGCGCATGCGGACGCCCCCCGGTGGTCATGGCGAGCGCGAAGAGGATTTCGTCGGCGCGCGGCGCGTCGGGCACCACGCAGGTGATGCCGTCGAAATGGCTGCGCACATAGGCGGCGTTGCGGTGATGGATCGGCAGGTCCAGCACCGCACCCATCGGCCCGACCTTGGTCATGCTCGGCACGATCGACAGCGCCTGGCCGAGCAACCCACGCATGGCATAGCCGCCGGCCACGTGCCACAGCGCGCCGTGCTCGAGCTCGCCCGCCGTGCCGACCAGGCCGCCCTTGCCATAGGCCTCGATCCGCGCGGCATCGGCCCCGAGCCCGGCGAGCAGCTTCTCGGCCACCAGCAGGCCGATCGGCTTCATTGCCTCCATCATCCACATCAGATCGGGTTCGTAGCGACCTGCGAAGGGGTTGCGCAGCACCACGGCGCACCAGCCCTTCAGGATCGGCACGGCGAGCTCCGGCCCGCCATCGTGGCGCACCTCCTCGACATGCAGCACGGTCTTGCGGATGACGAGGGTCTCGCTCATGGCGGGGTCTCCGTGAGGATGGGAAAGGGCGCGCCGACCACACGGGCAGCGCCGGCGAGGCGCAGCGCGGCGCCCAGGATCAGGCCGTGCTCGACCCAGCGCACGGCGCGTGCGGCGCCCTGTTCGAGTGCCGCTGCGATCTCGCCCGGCGTCAGCGTGCCGACACGGGTCGTGACCAGCCGCGCGCCGAGATCGCTGTCAGGGTCGAGGCTTTCGGCAGGGGCGCGGATGATGGCAGGGCTCGCGACATCCACGGCATTGGCGATCAGCGTGGCCGCCGCATCAGCCGTCGCGGCGTCGCGCGCCAGCACCGTCACGGCATCGGCGATGCCCAGCGAGAAGGAGCGCCCGAGCCGGCCGGAGGTCGCCACGCCACCGATGCCGCTCTCAGCCGTCACGCGCAGCGCGCCATCCCTCTGCCCTCCGGGATCGACGGCGAGCGCGATGTCCAGCGTTTCGCCAGGTGCCACGAAAACCGCGATGTCACCCCCATCATTGACGTAGGCGCGCGTCAGATTCGGGGCCGCTTCGCGCATGGTGGCGAGCAGCTCATCCGCCACGGCGCCGGCTACCGCGGCCATCGCCGTGACGAAGACGCCCTGCGCCGCGAAGGGCATGCAACCCGCGCGCATGCGCCGCGCCACCGTGCCGGTGACAGGCGGTGCAGGCATCGGCGCACGCAGCGCCGACAATTCGGCGACAAGTTCGTCGAGGATCGCGGCGAAACGCTGCGCCGCCGCGGCCTCGGCAGCCGCCACCTGATCGGCGGGGCCGTATCCCCGCAGCACTACATCGATCGGCCCGTGATGCAGATGCGCCCGCCCGCCCGCGAGGCGCTGCACCAGCGCGCCGTTCATGGCTTGTTGAAAGGCCAGGGATTGCCGGGAATCCAGCCCTCCACACGCAACTGTTCGCCGAGGCCGCGCAACAATGCCTCGACCGGCACGATGTCCCCCATGTGCCCGCCGAGTTGCTCATACAGCGCACGCGGCAAGGTGAACTCGATGGGCGCGACCAGCGCGGGCGTGGGTACATGGCCGAAGGCGCGCTTCGGCAGTTTCATGACATCCGCCATGATGGTGATGCCCCCGCCCGGCCAGACATAACAGGGTGCGCCGCCCATGGTGACGCGCGTCTCGCCCGAGGCCACGCTGCGCGTCAGCAGCACGGGATTCTGCGTCACGCCGGCGCGCAGCGAGCCGCCCGCGCCGGCCATGAAAATGACGGTGCAGAGCGAGGGCTCGCAATTCTCGCCGATGCGCTCGACCACCAATCGAACCGCGTCCGGCATCGTCGCTTCGACCGGACGCAATTCTTCATCAAGGACGCAATACAGCGCATCCTCGCCGGTGGTGGAGGTCAGCAGCAGGCGCAGCCCGGGCCAGGCGATCTTCGCATCGATGCTCTCGATGATCGCCAGCGGGTCGGTGATGTCCGTGCCGCCCCAGCCGAGGCCGGGATTCGCCACCTGGAAATAGCGGCCGGGCGTGGAGCGACGCCCCCGCACGCGGATGCCTCCGGCCGTCATGCCAAGCACCCTGCCCGCCTGATGTTCGGTGAGCACGCCGGTGATGTGGTCATCCACCACGATCACCTCATCGACATGGCCGAGCCATTGCTGCGCGAAGATGCCGATGGTCGCACTGCCGCAGCCGACGCGCATGCGCACCTCCTCCCGCCCATCCACCACGGGCGCGGCGCCGGCCTGCACGCGCAGGGCGTGGCCGCCATCGATGGTAAGCTCCACAGCCTCGCC
>JBBSCP010000133.1:0-11480 GCA_038250135.1 Acetobacterales bacterium
AGGAACGCCGCCCGACCGGGGCGACCCTCCCGGCGCGCGCCGCCCAGTAAATGGACGACGCCGAAATCGCCGGGCGGACCGACAGCTACTTCAACCGCACAAAGGCGATTGTCGGGCGCTTCGGGGATTGCCGCGTCACCTATGCGGTGTTCCTCCGCCGCCCGGTGATCTCGGCACCGCGCTTGGCCACGCAATGGATCAAAGCCGTGGCAGCCGCGCGGGGCACGCAGGTCGATATCGAGCTGATGCACGCCGAGGGCGATTGGGTCGGCGCGGGCGACCCGATCTTCTACCTCTCGGGCTCCTTCGTGCACCTGGCGGATCTGGAGACGATCATGCTCCAGAAGCTAGGCGCCCCCTGCGTCGCCGCGCACAACGCCTACCAGATGTGCGTCGAGCTCCCGGGCGTGCCCTTCCTGGCGATGGAGGCGCGGCACTGCGCCGGTGCGGAGATGCAGGAGATGATGGCCTATGCGGCCGCCATCGGCGGCAAGGCAGCGCAGCGTGAGGGCGCACGCGGCTTCATCGGCAACGCGAACGACGCCACGGCGCATTGGTTCGGCGCGCCCAAGGGCCTCGGCACCATGCCGCATGCGCTGATCGGCTATGCCGGCACCACCGTCCGCGCCGCCGAGATGTTCGCCGAGACCTTCCCGCAGGAGAACCTGACGGTGCTGGTCGATTATTTCGGCCGCGAAGTGACGGATGGCCTCGCCGTCTGCCATCGCTTCCCCGACCTCGCCGCGGCCGGGCGGTTGGCGGTGCGGCTGGATACGCATGGCGGGCGTTTCCTCGAAGGGCTCGACCCCGGGGAGAGCTACGCGGTGCTGGAACGCCACGCGCCGCAGGCGGTTCGGCGCTATCGCTCCGATACCGAGTTGCGTCACCTTGTCGGCACGGGTGTTTCGGCCGCCGCCATCTGGCGGATGCGCGAAGCGTTGGACCAGGCCGGCTTTCCCCAGGTGCGCATCGTCGTCTCCTCCGGCTTCGGCGTGGGCAAATGCCGCGTGATGGCGGAGGCAAAGACGCCGATCGACGTGGTCGGCACCGGCAGCTTCATCCCCGACGCCTGGAGCGAGACCTACGCCACCGCCGACATCGTCGAATATGATGGCGTGGCGCGGGTGAAGATCGGCCGCGAATTCCTGCTGCGCCACCACGGCAGTCGCAAGCGCGCGGCCAACGGCGTTTGAACCCAGCTGAGCGCGAACGCCGCATCGGCTATATGTGCGCCTTCGCGGTTTTGTTCGTCTGGGCGGGATTCCTGCTCTCCTCGCGCCTTGCCGGCACGCAGCCCTTCACGGCCTGGGATATTGCGGCGCTGCGCTTCGCCGGCGGCAGCCTCGCCGCGCTGCCGCTGGTTTTCCTCCTCGGCCTGCCGCGCCTGCCGCTGGCGCAGCTTGCGGCGATGCTCGCGACAGCCGCCTTCGGCTTCCCTATCCTCGCCTATCATGGCTTCGGCTTCGCGCCGGTCGCGCATGCGGGGGTGATGAATGCGGGGATGCTGCCCTTCCTCACCGCCGGGCTCGGCGCCGTGTTTCTGGGCGAGGTCTGGACACGGCAGCGGGCGATGTCGCTGGCCGTGGTCGCTGGCGGCATCGCGCTGCTGGCGAGCGACACCTTCGGCGCGCATCCCGGCGCCTGGCGGGGCGATCTGTTGTTCCTCGGCGGCGCCTTGTCGTGGGCGGTGTACACCACGCTGATCCGGCGCTGGGGGATTTCGGCGCAGGCGGCCACGCTCTCGGTGGCGCTCTGGGCGGGGCCGATCTACCTGCCGATCTGGTGGTTCTTCTTGCCGACGAACCTCGCCGCCGTGCCGACCGGCGCTATCGCCTACCAGCTCGTCTTCCAGGGCGTCTTCGCCGTCATCATCGCGGGCTTCCTGTTCACCCGCGCCGTCACCGCGCTCGGCGCGCCGCGCACCACCGCCATCACCGCGCTGGTCCCAGGCATGGCCGCACTCGCCGCCTGGCCATTGCTGGGGGAGTCGCTGGGCGTGCTGGGGCTGTTGGGCATCGCCGTGGTGACGCTCGGCATGTTCCTTGGCGTTGGCATTCGATGGCGGAGTGCCTAGGTTCCGCCCATGACCGACTGTCTCCGCATCGCGCTCGCCCAGATCAACCCGCATGAGGGCGCGCTCGACGCGAATGCGGACCGCATCCGCCGCGCACGGGCCGAGGCCGCGGCGGCTGGCGCCGATCTCCTGGTCACGCCGGAATTCTCCATCGCCGGCTATCCGCCCGAGGATCTGGTGCTCAAGCCCGCCTTCATCGCCGCCTGCATGGCGCGCATCGAGGCACTGGCGGCCGAGACGGCCGATGGCGGGCCGGGCATGGTGGTCGGCGGGCCCTGGCTGGATGGCGAGCGCCTGCACAACGCGCTTTATGTGCTCGACGGCGGGCGCATCCTGGCTCGCCGCGCCAAGCATGAGCTGCCGAATTACGGCGTCTTCGACGACAAGCGCGTCTTCACCGCCGGCCCCGCGCCGGGCCCGGTGGCGTTCCGCGGCGTGCGGCTCGGCCTGATGATCTGCGAGGATTGGTGGTTCCCCGCGGTGTCGGAGACGCTGCTGGAAAGCGGCGCTGAAATCCTCATCAGCATCAACGGCTCGCCCTTCGAGGTCGAGAAGCAGGCCTCCCGAGTCCAGCTCGCCGTGGCGCGGGTGGTTGAGACAGGGCTGCCTTTCGTGTTCCTCAACCAGATCTGCGGCCAGGATGAGCTGGTGTTCGAGGGTGCCTCCTTCGTGCTGAACGCGGACCGCTCGCTGGCCGTGCAGATGCCGATGTTCGAGGAAAGCCTCGCCATCACCGACTGGTCGCGCGGGCCGCAGGGCTGGGTCTGCGCGGCCCAGACGCTCGCGCCAGAGGTGCCGCGGCTTGAGCAGATCTACCGCGCGATGATGCTGGGCTTGCGCGACTACGTGGACAAGAACCGCTTCCCAGGCGTGGTGCTCGGACTCTCCGGCGGCATCGATTCCGCCATCTCCGCCGCCGTCGCGGCCGATGCGCTCGGCCCCGATCGCGTGCGCGCGGTGATGATGCCCTCGCCCTACACCTCGACCGAGAGCCTGGAGGATGCTGAGGCTTGCGCGCAGCTGCTCGGCGTCCGCTACGAGAGCATCGCCATCGGCCCGGCGATGGAAGCCTTTCATGGCATGCTCGCACCGGCCTTCGGCAACCGCCCGGCCGATACCACCGAGGAAAACCTGCAATCGCGCATTCGCGGCGTGACGCTGATGGCGCTGTCCAACAAGTTCGGCGACATGCTGCTCACCACCGGCAATAAAAGCGAGATGAGCACCGGCTACGCCACGCTCTATGGCGACATGTGCGGCGGCTATTCGGTCCTGAAGGATGTGTGGAAGATGACCGTTTTCGCGCTCTGCCGTTGGCGTAACGAGAATGTCCCGCCAGGCGCGCTCGGGCCGCGGGGCCTCGTGATGCCCGAACGCGTGATCACCAAGCCGCCCAGCGCGGAGCTCAAGCCCGACCAGAAGGACCAGGATTCGCTGCCGCCCTATGAGGTGCTGGACGCGATCCTCGAAGGGCTGGTGGAGCGCGAACTTGATGTCGACTCGCTCGTGGCGGAGGGCCATGACCGCGAAACGATCCTGCGCATCTGGCGGATGCTCGACCGCGCCGAATACAAGCGCCGCCAGGCCCCGCCCGGCGTGAAGATTTCCCCGCGCGCCTTCGGCCGCGACCGCCGCTACCCCATCACCAACGGTTTTTCGAGTCTGATCGCATGAGCGGGCCAACCCACGAGGACGACAACGACGACGACCAAGACCCCATCCTCGGCGCCGCCTTTGGGCAGATCGAGGGGCTGGAGGTGCGGATCATGGACCTCTCCGGCGCCAATGGCGCGGAGCCGGTGGAGGTGGTGCGCGGCTTCGAGACCATTCTGCACGCCAACGCCTTCGCGCGGCGCTATGTGCGCGACAGCATCGACCTTTGCCGGGCGCGCGGGATGGATGCGAAGGCGGTGATGGATGCGTGGTTCGCCTTCGGCGAGGATGCGGTGGTGGAGGGCGCGGGTGAGCAGGCCTGGATCAGCGCCAGCGAATTGGCGGCCTTCACCGCCGCCCCGGCGCGCGACGCCGAGGACCGCAATTGGCGCATCCTCGACCCCCGCCGCGACGGGGATGACGAGGATGAGGAAGACGAACCGGCCGAGTAGCCCCTACTTCCGGAAGCCCGGCCCAAAACCCTGCGGCGGGTAGTCATAGGGCGGCGCCGGCGGCATGTGCGGCGTGAACACCTGCTGGCCCCGCCCAAAGGAATAGGGCGGCGGCGCGTAGTACACCGGGGGCGGCGCGTAAAAGACGGGCGGCCCTCGGTAGTATCCTGGCGGCGGGCCGTAATAGACCGGCGGCGGCGCATAATAGGCGGGCGGCGCGAAGGCCGAGCCGATCGCCACCCCCGCGCCGAGCCCGACGATGGCGCCAAGCGCGGCCCCACCCCCGTAGCCATAGCCATGGTGGCCACGCCCGCGCCAATCGGCCTGCGCCGCCGGCGCCGCCAGGGCACCGACCGCCAGCACGGCGGCAAAGACCAGCGGCTTCATCGCGGAGACACGCATGGCACACCTCACCCTATCAACGCCGCAGCAAGCGCCCGGACTGCGACTGGATAATGGCGCTACCGCTTGCCTTCCGCGCCAGTATGCCGTTCCTGTCGCCGCACATGAAAGTCCGTTTCGCACCCTCCCCCACCGGCCTGCTGCATGTCGGCAATGCCCGGATCGCCCTCGCCAATTGGTGCCTGGCCCGCCGCCAGGGCGGCCGCTTCCTGCTGCGCCTCGACGACACCGACACCGAGCGCGGCAAACCCGAATATGCGCAAGCCATCGAGGAGGACCTCCGCTGGCTCGGCTTGGATTGGGACGAATTCGCCCGTCAATCCGACCGGCTCGAGCGCTACGCCGCCGCCGCCGAGAAGCTCAAGGCCGCCGGCCGGCTCTACCCCTGCCTGGAAACGCCCGAGGAACTGGCCTTCAAGCGCGAACAGCGTGAGCGCGCGGGCAAGCCGCCGCTCTATGACCGCGCTGCGCTCAAGATGACGGCCGAGCAGCTCGAACGCGCCATCGCCAACGGCAAGACGCCGCATTGGCGCTTCAAGCTCGGCAATATCAGCGTGGTGTGGCGCGACGGCGTGCTCGGCCAGCGGACGGTGAAACTGCCGAGCCTGTCGGACCCGGTGCTGATCCGCGCCGATGGCAGCTTCCTCTACACCTTCACCTCGGTCGTCGATGATTTGGATATGGGCATCACCGACGTGATCCGCGGCGAGGACCACGTCACCAACACCGGCATCCAGCTCGACATTTTTGCCGCACTTGGCGGCACGCCCTCACAGATCAAATTCGCGCATCTGCCGTTGCTGACGGATGCGGATGGCGGGCCGCTGTCCAAGCGCACCGGGTCTGTTGGCCTTCGGCAATTGCGGCGCGATGGGGTGGAGCCGGCGGCGCTGTCGGGCTACCTCGCGGCCCTCGGCACCTCTGGCGATCCCGTGGTGGCGACGCCGGCGGAACTCGCGCCGACCTATGACCTGACGAAAGTCTCGCGCTCCACGGCGCGCTTCGACACGAAGCAGATGCTGGCGCTGAACCGCCGCTACCTGCACACCCTGCCCTTCGACGCCGTGAAGGACCGCCTGCCGGAAGGCGCGGGGGAGGATTTTTGGCTCGCCGTGCGCGGCAACCTCGATCTGTTCCGCGAAACACGGGACTGGTGGGACGTCGTGGCCGGCAATATCGTGCCGGTGAGCGATCCCGCCGACGCTGACCTGCTGCGTCTGGCCGCCGAGACCGCCCCTGAGGGAGCATGGGATGAGGCCACCTGGCCGGCCTGGACAGCACGCGTGGCGACCGGCAGCGGCCGCAAGGGCAAGCTGTTGTTCCTGCCGCTGCGCCGCGCGCTGACCGGCGAAGACCACGGGCCGGACCTCAAGACCTTCCTTCCCCTCATTGGCCGCGACAAGGCGCTGAAGCGCCTGCGCGAAGCCGTCACAGGCTGACAAAGATGGAATTGCACCTCCACAACAGCGCGACGCGCCGCAAGGAGCGGTTCGTGCCGCTCGATCCGCAGCATGTGCGGATGTATGTCTGCGGCCCGACTGTTTATGACCTCGCGCATCTGGGCAATGCGCGCCCCGTCGTCGTCTTCGATGTGTTCGCGCGCCTGCTGCGTCGGCTGTATCCGCGCGTGACCTACGCACGGAACATCACGGACGTCGAAGACAAGATCATCGATCGTGCGCGTGAGAACGGCGAGGGGATCGATGCGCTGACCGAGCGCACCACCGCCGACTACCATCGCGACATGGCCGCGCTGGGCAATCTGCCGCCCGATGTGGAGCCACGCGCAACCGGCACGATTCCCGAAATGGTCGCGCTCATCGAGCGCCTGATCGCCAACGGCCACGCCTATGAGGCGCAAGGCCATGTGCTGTTCGCCGTCGGCAGTTATGCCGATTACGGCGCGCTGTCCGGCCGCTCACCCGATGAATTGCTCGCCGGTGCGCGCGTCGAGATCGCGCCCTACAAGCGCGACGCCGGCGACTTCGTGCTGTGGAAGCCTTCCACGCCAGAGCAGCCCGGTTGGGATAGCCCCTGGGGCCGCGGCCGGCCCGGCTGGCACATCGAATGCTCGGCCATGGCCGCCAAGGAGTTCGGCCCGGATTTCGACATCCATGGCGGCGGCGCGGACCTCATGTTCCCGCATCACGAGAACGAGTTGGCGCAATCCGTCTGCGCCTTCCCCGGCAGCCACTTCGCCCGGTACTGGATGCACAACGGCATGCTGCTCGTGAACGGCGAGAAGATGTCGAAGTCGCTCGGTAATTTCCTCACCGTGCAGGATATTCTCACGCATGGTCTTTGGGCCGGCGAGGCGTTTCGACTGCTGCTGCTGAAGACGCATTATCGCATGCCACTCGACTACTCGCTGGACGCGCTGCAGGAGGCGCGGCGCGAGCTGGATCGCTTTTACCGCGCGCTGTCCAAGATGGCCGATGTGGAGGCAACCGATGGCGAAACAGCCCACGCCATCGAAGCATCCCCCTTCGAGGAGGCGCTGGCGGATGACCTCAACACGCCGCTCGCGCTCGCCACGCTGCATCACCTCGTCTCGGCCGCGAACACAGCGCTGGAGGCGGGCGATACTGCCGCGCTGCCCGCGCTGAAGGGGCGCGTCCTGGCCTGCGCCGCGCTGCTCGGCCTGCTGGGCCAGGCGCCGGAAACCTGGTTCCGCGGTGATGTGGATGACGCCGCCGCGATCGAGGCCGCCATCGCCGCGCGCCTTGCCGCGCGCCGCGCGAAGGAATGGGCCGAGGCCGACCGAATCCGCAACGACCTCGTCGGCCAGGGCATCCTGTTGGAGGACGGGCCGCAGGGGACGACGTGGCGACGCGCTTGACGCGTCCGATGACCGGAGGGCCGCATGGCTCGAAGGAATGAATCAGCCGCGCATCCAGCACCGCCACGGCGCCAGGCCCGACGATGACCGGCGGACGCGGGGAGGGCGGCGCGCTGCTTACGCCGCCGCCTGGCGAAAGCCCGATCGTGGTGCTGGTGCGCCCGCAGATGGCGCAGAACATCGGCACCACGGTTCGCGCCATGGCGAATGGCGGGCTGTTTCATCTGCGCATCGTCGCCCCGCGCGATGGCTGGCCGCAACCGCACGCATATGCGGCGGCGTCGGGCGCGGATGCGATTCTCGACGCAGCGATCTGCTACCCGGATGTGCCCTCCGCCATCGCCGATTGCCACCGCGTGCTCGGCACCTGCCCGCGCCCGCGCCACGTGATCATCCCCGTGCTCGATGCCCGTGCCGCCGCGGCCGAGTTGCGCGCCGTCAACGCGCGCGCGTTGCGCTGCGCCGTGCTGTTCGGGCCGGAACGCGCGGGGCTCGAAGCCGATGACCTCGCCCAGTGCGACACGCTGGTGCGCTACCCGCTCAACCCGCAGCACAATTCGCTGAACCTGGCGCAGGCGGTGATGATCCTCGCCTATGAGTGGTGGATGCACGCCGAAACCACGCCGCCGCGCGACTTCCAGACCAACGAAACCACCATCGCCACCAAGGGCGAGCTGGAAAACTTCCTCACGCGCCTGATCGACGAGCTCGATGCCGCGGGCTTCCTGCACAATCCGCCCAAGCGCCCGGGCATGGTGCGCAATCTCCGCCACTGGTTCGAACGCGGCGAGGTGACGGCGCAGGAATTGCGCACGCTGCACGGCGTGGTCACGGAACTCTCGCGCGGCCGCATGCGCCGCGGACGTTTCGAGGACAAGCCGCCCCCCTGGGAGACCGACCATGAATCACCCTGACGGCACACCGATTCCGGCTCTCCCCGATCTACGCTTCGCTGAGGTCGATGCCGCCACGCTCGGCCTGGAAGGCCCGCGCATTTCCTACATGGAGGCCGGCGACGGACCCGTAACGATCCTTTGCCTGCATGGTATCGGTGCGAACAGCACTGGCTGGCGCTTCACCCTCGCGGGGCTGTCGCAACAGGCGCGCGTGATCGCCTGGAACGCGCCCGGCTACTACCTCAGCGATAATTTTCTCGACCCCGCACCCGATGCCACAGCCTATGCCGACGTCGCCATGGCACTTCTCGACGCGCTGCACGTCACGGGACCGGTCCATCTCGCCGGCTCCTCCTTCGGCTCGATGATCGGCGCCTGCCTCGCCGCCCGTCACCCGACGCGCGTGCAGAAACTCGCGCTGATGGGCACCTCGCGCGGGCAACGCTGGAAAGGCGCCGAGGGGCGCGCGGAGATGCTCGCCATGCGCGCGGCCAGCGTCGCCGAAGGTGGCGTGGCGCTCGCCCGCACGCGCTCGGGCAAGTTGGTCTCGCCCAACGCCCCGCCGGCGGTGCTCGCGATGGTCCAGGCCGTGGTTGCCGCGACCAACCCGCGCGGGCTGATGCAGGCGGCGCGCTGCACGGACAAGGTCGATGTCATCGCCGATTTCGCCCCGCACATTGTCTGCCCGACCCTCGCCATCACCGGCACCGACGACCAGGTGAACCCGCCCGACACGGTGGGCGCGCTGATCGCCGCCGCCATCCCCGGTGCACGTTTCGAAAGCCCCGCCGGCATCGGCCACCTGCCGGAGCTTGAAGCGCCGGCGCAAACACTGTCCCTTCTTCGCACCCATTTCTTCGGAGCTTGACGATGAAACTCGCCCGCCGTGCCCTGCTTGCCAGCCTCGCCACCCCGGCGCTTGCCTTCGCGCAGGAGGGCTTCCCCTCACGGCAGGTGCGGATCGTGGTGCCCTTTCCGCCCGGCGGAGGGCTCGACGCCCTGGCACGCGGCCTCGCGGACCGGCTGCAGGTGATCTGGCGCCAGCCGGTGGTGGTGGACAACCGGCCCGGCGGCTCCACCGTGCCCGGCACCGACATCGTCGCGAAAGCAGCACCCGACGGCCACACCCTGCTGATTACGGCCGACAACTCCATCACCTCCAACCCGCACCTCATCCGCAACCTGCCGCATGACCCGATGCGCGACCTGGCGCCGATCTCGCTGCTGGTGGACGTCCACCAGATGATCCTGGTGCACCCCTCGGTCGGCGCGCAAACCATGCAGCAACTGGTGGACGCCGCCCGCGCCGCGCCCGGCCGCTTCAATTTCGGCAGCTACGGCACCGCCAGCCAACCGCACCTCGCCTTCGCCGCCCTGATGACGAAAGAACGGATCGAGATGGTCCATGTGCCCTACCGCGGCCTGACCCCCGCCGTGCTCGCCACCCTATCGGGCGAGGTGCAGATGACCCTCGCCGGCATTGCCTCCGGCGCCGAACACATCCGCGCCGGACGCCTGCGGGCGCTGGCGGTGGGCAAACCCACGCGCTTCGAGGCGCTGCCCGACCTCCCCACGCTGATCGAAGCCGGCTTCGACGACATCGACCCGCGCACCTGGTTCGGCGCCTTCGCCCCCGGCGGCACCCCGCCCGCCCTGGCGGCCCGACTGCACCGCGACATCACCGCCGCGATGAACGATCCGCTGGTCCGCGATCGCTTCCTGACGCCCTCCGGCTACACGGTCCACAACGCCACGCCCGAAGCCACTGCCGCTTTCCTGCGCGAAGACCTGGCCTACAAGTCACGCCTGATTGCGGCAGCAGGCATCACGCCGGACTGAGTGGCGCCCTGGAAGGGGCTTCGCCCCCTCCAGGACCTGCCCCAACGGGGCGCAGGGCGCCCTGGACCGCCGGGGTATTTGGCGGAGGGAAGGGAGGGGTGTCGCGGGCGTGGCTTTGCGGCAAGGCACGCCATGCCCCCCTGAGCTTCTGCCTACTCCAGCACCTCCGCCGGCGGCTCGTACTCCGTCTCATAAAGCGCCACCGCCTTCGTCTTCCCCGGCTGCCAGTCGGGATTGTCCCAGGCCGCCATCTTGCCCGGATTGAGCAGTCCCTTCGGGTCCGCCAGCCGCTTGAAGTCGAGCTGCGCCTGATCGACGTGCTTCATGCCGCCTTCTTCCAGCAGGAAGGTGTGCGGGTTGAAGATCGGTGAGCCCGCCTCCTCATGCAGCCGCATGATCTCGGCCAGGCGCGCCTCCGTCGTGAAGCGCACGATTGGCAGTCCCACTGCACAAACGGGCCCACCGAAGCGGACGAATTCCAGGTGGTACAGCACCTCATCCCCGAACTGCTTTTCGAGCTTCGCAATAAGTTCGAGGTGGTTAGGCGCCGGGAACAGGTTCTGCAGATAGGTGATGGTCTTGTCGGTCTTGAGAATCTGCAGCGTCGTGTGGTTCCAGGAATGCTCGTAGAGCGGCACGGCAGCCGTGGCCGTCGGCTCGCGCAGCACCTCGATGCCGGCATGCCCGGCGATCAGCGGCGCCACGGCTTCGAGGAAGGGCTCGGCGATCATCAGGCAGACGACCGACATGCCCGCCGGCACCTGGGCACCCCAGGCCTTGAAATGGTCCTGCGGCAAGGGCGCCGGCACCACGCAGGCCAGCTTCTTCACCACCGCATCCATGCGCGTGAAGGCATCGGCGAAGCGCGCTGCGGCCATCAGGCTCGGGAAGGCCACCACCAAGTCGATCCACTCCCAGGCGGGCGCCAAGGGCAGCTCGATCTCGGTGATGATGCCGTTGGTGCCATAGGCGTGGTTGGCCTGTTGGATGTCGGTGCCGCGTAGCTCCAGCACGCGCGGTTCGGCCTCCATGGTGATGACCTTGAGGCCGAACAGATTGCCGGGCTCGCGCAGCCCGCCATAGGTCGTGCTGCCGACCCCGCCCGAACCGCCGGCGACGAAGCCGCCCAGCGTGGCCGTGCGCAGCGTCGAGGGATGGAAGCGAAGCTCGCCGCCGACGCGCTGGCGGAGTTCGGCATCGAGCTCGATCAGCTTGCAGCCGGCCTCGACCCGCGCAACGCCGGGCTTCGCCCAGAGGATGCGGTTGAAGCCCAGCATTTCGAGCACGATACCCCCGCTGAGCGGCATCGCCTGGCCGTAATTGCC
>JBBSCP010000134.1:0-11448 GCA_038250135.1 Acetobacterales bacterium
CCGAACCGAAGCCGACCAGCCAGGCCCAGCCTCGCAGCAAAACACCCGGTGGCGCGCCGGTGGCCTCGCGCGCCTCGTCTCGGTGGTGGATTTCCTCCGCCTGGCATTGCGCCAGCACGGCGCGCAGCGCGGGCTCGATCCTCTCGGCGTCGAGGCGGTCGAGCTGCTGCTGGTAGTGGTGATCGACGAAGGTCTCGACCGCGTCGATCGTGGCGTAGACAGCTCGGCTGCCTAATAGGGCGGGCAGGAAGCCGGTGAGGAAGCCCGCGACGCGCCAGATCGGCAGCAGCACGCTGCGCTGCCGTGGCGGCAACACCTGCTCGATCAGCTCGAGATGCCCCTGCTCGGTAGCCCCGTGGCGCGCGGCGAATTCCCGCAAGGCGGGATCGCGGCTGATGGTGAGGATGCCACGATAGATCATCACCGCGCCGGCCTCTCCGGCGTGGTCGGAGCGCAGCTCGGCGAGGAGCCATCGCGGCAGGATGGCGGGGCGCGGGGGGGCGGTGATCTGATTCATGCGGGGGCGGACATGGCGCCCGTTGGACGGGTGGCAAGTGGCTGCGGTCGGCGATGAGGTGCCGCTCGCCACCATCTGTGGGAGCCGTTCCGGAACTGCTGGTTTCGCACCCATCCAGGTGTTTGGTCCCGGAGGCGCGAATGTGCCAGAGGGATCAACTTGGCAGGACCATGCGATTGCTAGCTCTCGATAAGGACTGAAATCAAAGTTAACCACCAGATGGTTAATCGTCATTTCGCGGTGCAGCATCAAGGACATCCGTATCGCCGCACGCTTGCGCGGGGCCGTTCCGCTGGCTACATCGGGTCCCAGCATCGTCGAGGAAGGAGTATCGGCATGGCCGAAACCGCCGCCCGCAAACCGCGGGGCAAGGCGGCGTCGAAAGGCGCCAGCGAGCCCGCGGTGAGCAAGGAGCAGTTGACCCGCGGCTATCGCGACATGCTGCTGATCCGCCGCTTCGAGGAGAAGGCGGGCCAACTCTATGGCATGGGCCTGATCGGCGGCTTCTGCCACCTCTACATCGGCCAGGAAGCCGTGGTGGTGGGGGTGCAGATGTGCCTCAACCTGGGCGACCAGGTGATCACCTCCTACCGCGACCACGGGCACATGCTGGCCACGGGGATGGAGGCGCGCGGCGTGATGGCTGAGCTCACCGGGCGCATCGGCGGCTATTCCAAGGGGAAGGGCGGGAGCATGCACATGTTCTCGCGCGAGAAGGGCTTCTATGGCGGCCACGGCATCGTCGGCGCGCAGGTCTCGCTCGGCGCCGGTCTTGGCTTCGCCAACCGCTATCGCAATGATGGCCGCATCGCGGTGGCCTATTTCGGCGAAGGGGCGTCGAACCAGGGCCAGGTCTATGAAAGCTTCAACCTGGCCGCGTTGTTCAAGCTGCCTGTCGTCTTCGTGATCGAGAATAACAAATACTCGATGGGCACCAGCCTGGACCGCGCCAGCGCGTCGCACGACCTGTCCAAGAACGGCGCACCCTGGGGCATCCCGGGCGAGCAGGTGAACGGCATGGATGTGCTCGCGGTGCGTGAGGCTGCGGCGCGCGCGGTGGCGCATGCCCGCGCCGGCCTCGGGCCCTATCTTCTCGAGATGAAGACCTACCGCTATCGCGGCCACTCGATGTCCGACCCGGCCAAGTATCGGACGCGCGAGGAGGTGCAGAAGATGCGTGAGCAAAGCGACTGCATCGAGACCGCGCGGGCCTTGCTGCTGGGCAGCTATGGCGCCACCGAGGCCGAGCTCAAGGTGATCGACGATGAGGTCAAGGCCATCGTGCAGGACAGTGCCGATTTCGCGCAGACCTCGCCCGAGCCCGATGAGAGCGAGCTGTGGACCGACGTGCTGGTGGAGGCCCGCTAAGCCATGACGCAAATCCTGATGCCGGCGCTGAGCCCGACCATGACCGAGGGCAAGCTTGCCCGTTGGCTCAAGAAGGAAGGCGACAAGGTCAAGGCCGGCGACGTGATCGCCGAGATCGAGACCGACAAGGCGACGATGGAAGTCGAGGCCGTGGATGAAGGCACGCTTGGCAAAATTCTGGTGGCCGAGGGCACGGAGGGTGTCGCCGTGAACCCGCCCATCGCCGAGATCGACGATGGCTCCGTTGCCGCCCCGGACCCGAAGCCGGTGGCGGACCCCGTGGTGAAGCCGGCACCTGTCGCCGTCGCCCCGAGCGTGCCGGCCACACCGCGCGCGCCCGCCGCCGAGAAGCATTGGGGCGCGACCAAGACCATGACGGTGCGCGAGGCGCTGCGCGATGCGATGGCCGCGGAGATGCGCGCCGATGCCGATGTGTTCCTCATGGGTGAGGAAGTCGGCCAGTATCAGGGCGCCTACAAGATCAGCCAGGGCCTGCTCGATGAATTCGGCCCGAAGCGCGTCATCGACATGCCGATCACCGAGCATGGCTTCACCGGCATGGCGGTGGGTGCGGCCTTCACCGGGCTCAAGCCGATCGTCGAGTTCATGACCTTCAACTTCTCGATGCAGGCGATCGACCAGATCGTCAATTCGGCAGCCAAGACGCTCTACATGTCGGGCGGTCAGCTCGGCTGCCCGATCGTGTTTCGCGGGCCGAACGGCGCGGCATCGCGCGTCGCGGCTCAGCACAGCCAGTGTTATGCGTCGTGGTATGCGCATCTGCCGGGGCTGAAGGTGTTGGCGCCGTGGTCGGCGGCGGATGCCAAGGGCCTGCTGCGCGCTGCGATCCGCGACCCCAACCCGGTCATCTTCCTCGAGAACGAGATCCTCTATGGCCAGTCCTTCGAGGTGCCGATCGCGGACGACTTCATCCTGCCGATCGGCAAGGCGAAGGTGGAGCGCGAGGGCACGGACGTCACGCTCGTCGCCTTCTCGATCATGGTCGGCATGGCGATGCAGGCGGCCGAGGCGCTCGCCGCGCAGGGCATCAGCGCGGAGGTGGTCAATCTGCGCAGCCTGCGGCCGCTCGACCTCGACAGCATCGCGGCCTCGGTGCGCAAGACGCATCGCTGCGTGACGCTGGAGGAGGGCTGGCCCTTTGCCGGCATCGGCGCGGAAATATCGGCGCAGATCATGGAGAACTGCTTCGACGATCTCGATGCGCCGGTGCTGCGCGTCGCCGGCACCGACGTGCCGATGCCCTATGCCGCCAATCTCGAAAAGCTGGCCCTGCCGCGGCTCGAGCAGGTGGTGGATGCCGCGAAGCGCGTGACCTACCGGTAAGGGATCCGATCCATGGCCACGAACATCCTGATGCCCGCGTTGAGCCCGACGATGACCGAGGGCACGCTCGCCCGCTGGCTCAAGAAGGAAGGCGAGGCGGTGAAGGCCGGCGACATCATCGCCGAGATCGAGACCGACAAGGCGACGATGGAAGTCGAGGCCGTGGATGAGGGCATCCTCGGCAAGATCATGGTCGCCAGCGGCACGGCGGGCGTGAAGGTGAACGAAGTCATCGCCGTGCTCGTGCAGCCCGGCGAGGATGCCAACGCCAAGCCGGCGCCGAAAGCCGCGCTTGCGCCGGCGGCCGCTCCGGCTGCGGCACCCGTGGCGGCGGCAGCGCCGGTTGCGCCGCCGCTCGGAGAATCGGCAGATCGCGTGATGGCCTCGCCGCTCGCGCGGCGCATGGCGGCGCAGGCGGGGGTGGAGCTCGCGGGTCTCGCCGGCAGCGGGCCGAACGGACGCATCGTGAAGGCGGATATCGAGGCCGCGTTGAACAAGCCTGTCGCGCCCAAAGTGTCCTCCGTGGCACCCGTGCCGATGGACGCGCCAGTGGCGGCGCCTGCGCCGAAGCCCGCGCCGGTCGCCATCGCCGCGCCGCACACCGCCGTGCCGAACAGCACGATGCGCAAGGTGATCGCGCGCCGACTGTCGGAATCAAAGCAGCATGTGCCGCATTTCTACGTCTCGATGGATATCGAGATCGACGCGCTGCTGAAGCTGCGCGCCAGCCTGAACGCGACCTCACCGAAGGATGGCCCCGGCGCCTTCAAGCTCTCGGTCAATGACCTCGTCATCAAGGCAGCGGCGGTGACGTTGCGGCGCTTCCCGGGCGTGAACGCGACCTGGACGGATGAGGCGACCCTGCAGTATCACGACGTCGACATTTCGGTCGCCGTGAGTATCCCTGACGGCCTGATCACGCCGATCATCAAGCGTGCCGACCAGAAAGGGCTTGCGTCCATCAGCGGCGAGATGAAGGACCTGGCGACGCGGGCGAAATCGGGCAAGTTGAAGCCGGACGAGTTCCAGGGCGGCGGCTTCTCGATCTCCAACATGGGCATGTATGGCGTGCGCGACTTCGCGGCCATCATCAACCCGCCGCAGGCCGGCATCCTCGCGGTGAGCGCCGGCGAGCAGCGGCCGGTGGTGAAGGATGGCGCGCTGGCCATCGCGACCGTCATGACCTGCACGCTCAGCGTCGATCACCGCGTGGTGGATGGCGCGCTGGCCGCCCAATGGCTCCAGGCATTTCGAGCGATCGTCGAAGAGCCGCTGAGCCTGATGCTGTGACCCGTTTCCGCGACGCCACGCCGGCCGATCTGCCCCTGGTGGTGCAGTTCGTCCGCGCGTTGGCCGAGTACGAAAAGCTCGGCCATCTGGCGACCGGGACGGAGGCCGATTTCGGCAAGCTGCTGTTTGGGCCGAAGCAGCGCTGTGAAGCGATGTTCGCGGAAGTTGACGGCCAGGCCGTGGGCTTCGCGCTATGGTTCTACGGCGTCACAACCTTCGGCGGCCGCGCGACGCTGTATGTCGAGGACGTGTTCGTCCTGCCCGAGCATCGTGGCCGGGGCATCGGCGGCGCGATGTTCGCCGCGCTGGCGCGGCGCGCGCTGGCCGAGGAATGTTCGCGCATGGAGTGGTCTGTGCTGGATTGGAACGCACCTTCCATCGGCTTCTACCGCTCCATCGGCGCGATGCCACATGAGGGCTGGACGATCCAGCGATTGACCGGCGAAGCGCTGACCGCGCTCGCCGCAGCGAAGGAATGACAGCGATGGCCGAGACATTCGACCTCGTGGTGGTGGGCGGCGGGCCTGGCGGCTATGTGGGCGCCATCCGCGCCAGCCAGCTCGGCATGAAGGTGGCGCTGGTCGAGCGCGAGAATCTCGGTGGGATCTGCCTGAATTGGGGGTGCATCCCGACCAAGGCGCTGCTGCGCGCCTCCGAGATCAACCATCTGCTGCACACGCTCGACGCCTATGGCTTCGCGGCCGACAATATTCGCTTCGATTTCGCCAAGGTGATCAAGCGCAGTCGTCAAGTGGCTGGCCAACTTTCTGGCGGCGTGAAGCATTTGATGAAGAAGAATAAAGTCACTGTGTACGACGGCCACGGCAAGCTGGCTGGGCCGGGCCAGATCAGCGTGACCAAGGACGGCAAATCCGTGGCCGACATAACGGCAAAACACATCATCCTCGCCACCGGTGCGCGCGCCCGCGTGCTGCCGGGGATGGAGCCGGACGGCAAGTTGATCTGGTCCTACCGCGAGGCGATGACGCCGGCCGCGCTGCCGAAGAAGCTGATCGTCATGGGCAGCGGCGCCATCGGTTCGGAATTTGCGAGCTTCTACCTCAACATGGGGTCGGAGGTGACGCTGATCGAGGTGATGGACCGCATCCTGCCCGTGGAAGACGCCGAGATTTCGGCCTTCGTCCACAAGGCCTTCGCGAAGCAGAAAATGACGATTCTGACAGGCGCGCGCGTGCAGGGCCTGCGCAAGGGCGCGGACAGCGTTACCGCCATCGTCGAGGCCGGCGGCAAAGTGCAAGAAATCACCGCGGACCGGCTGATCTCGGCGGTGGGCATCGTCGGCAATGTCGAGGACCTCGGCCTCGAAGGTACCGCCATCAAGGTGGAGCGCACGCATGTGCTGACCGACCCGATGGGCCGCACCGGCGAAGCTGGAGTCTATGCCATCGGCGACCTTACCGGTGCACCCTGGCTGGCGCATAAGGCGAGCCATGAGGCGGTGATCTGCGTCGAGGCCATCGCCGGGTTGCACCCGCACGCGATGGATGTGCTGAACATCCCCGGCTGCACCTTTTGCCGCCCGCAGGTCGCCTCGGTAGGCCTGACGGAAGCGCGTGCCAAGGAACTCGGCCATGAGGTGCGCGTTGGCCGCTTCCCCTTCATCGGCAACGGCAAGGCCATTGCCATGGGCGAGCCCGAGGGCCTGGTGAAGACGGTGTTCGACGCCAAGACCGGCGAATTGCTCGGCGCGCACATGGTCGGGCCGGAAGTCACCGAGATGATCCAGGGCTATGGCATCGCCCGCACGCTGGAATCGACCGAGGCCGACCTCATGCACACGGTGTTCCCGCACCCGACCGTCAGCGAGACCATGCACGAATCGGTGCTTGATGCCTACGGTCGGGTGATCCACATCTAGCGCCATGAGCACGCGCGTCGAGATCGATCACCGGCGGATGGGGGCCGAGAGGCATCCGGAGAAGGCTGCCCGCCCGGACAACCCCATCCAGCGCAAGCCCGCCTGGATCCGGGTGAAGGCGCCGACCAGCCCGATCTATCGCGAGACGCAGGCGCTGATGCGCGCCAACAACCTGGTCACGGTGTGCGAGGAA
This sequence comes from Acetobacterales bacterium, assembly GCA_038250135.1. Classification (GTDB taxonomy): domain Bacteria; phylum Pseudomonadota; class Alphaproteobacteria; order Acetobacterales; family Acetobacteraceae; genus Falsiroseomonas. Next base: position 6,592 of record JBBSCP010000134.1, read on the forward strand.
GCGGCCTGCCCCAACATCGGCGAGTGCTGGTCGCAGCGCCATGCCACCATGATGATCATGGGCGATACCTGCACGCGGGCCTGCGCCTTCTGCAACGTCATCACGGGCATGCCCAAGGCGCTCGACGCCGATGAACCGCGGCGCGTGGCCGATGCGGTGGCGAAGCTGGGGTTGCGGCACGTCGTCATCACCAGCGTCGATCGCGACGATCTGGCCGATGGCGGGGCCAATCACTTCGCTGAGACGATCCGAGCGCTGCGCCGCGCCGCGACGGACACCACCATCGAAATCCTCACGCCGGACTTCCTGCGCAAGGATGGCGCGCTGGAGGTGGTGGTGGCGGCGCGACCGGACGTGTTCAATCACAACCTCGAGACGGTGCCGGCGCTCTACCCCTTCATCCGCCCCGGCGCGCGCTACTACCACTCGCTGCGGCTGCTCGATCGCGTGAAGCAGCGCGACCCGTCGATCTTCACCAAATCGGGCATCATGGTGGGGCTTGGCGAAAAGCGGATCGAGGTATTGCAGGTGATGGACGATCTGCGTAGCGCGGAGGTGGATTTCCTCACGATTGGGCAATACCTCCAGCCTACGGTGAAGCATGCTGCGATCGACCGCTTCGTGACGCCCGAGGAGTTCGAGGACTACGCGCAGGCCGCGCGTGGCAAGGGTTTTCTGCTCGTCTCAGCCACGCCGCTGACGCGCAGCAGCTATCACGCCGACCGCGATTTCGCCGCACTGCGCGACGCCCGCCACGCCAAGCTGAAGGCAGCCTGACCCCACCATGCCGACGCATGCCGAAAAGCGGATGCTGCCTTTCACCGACGAACAGTTGTTCGACATGGTGGCGGATGTGCGCCGCTACCCCGAATTCCTGCCCTGGTGCGTTGCCGCGCGCATAGTCAGCCGCACCGATGAGGAACTGATCGCGGACCTCACCATCGGCTTCAAGATGTTCCGAGAGACTTTTCGCAGCCAGGTGTCGCTGAACCGCCCGCAGCACGTGCATGTGCGCTATCTGACAGGTCCATTCCGCTACCTGAACAACCACTGGCGCTTCCACCCCGTGCCGGGCGGCACGGAAGTGGATTTCTTCGTCGATTTCGAATTCAAGTCGCGCCTGCTGCAGGCGGTGATCGGCACGGTGTTCAACGAGGCCGTGCGCCTGATGGTCCGCGCCTTCGAACGGCGCGCCGTCATCCTCTACCGTCGCAGCGTGCCGCCAGCGGCCGCGCCGGCAACGCCCGCGCCCACCGCCTGATCGCTCGCGCCACGGGCTGGGAAGTTGTCGGCCCGCCATCACAGCAGCACCAGCCCCACGACGCCGCCGGAGGCGAGCGCCCATAGCAGGCTGAACTCCGTCCGCCAGGCAAAGATCGTGGCGGCGGCGGCGAGCCCCAGGCCAACCCATTCCACGGCTGCCGTTTCGGCCATGATGAGGCCGGAGGCGAGGATGAGCCCGATCGCCACCGGCACCAGCCCGCCGCGCACAGCCCTCAGCCAGGGCCGCCCGGCCAGGCGCTCACTGATCCCTGCCACCCACCAGGCGAGAATCCACGCCGGTGTCACGATGCCGACCATCGCCGCCGCCATGCCCAGCCCCCCCGCGATCACCCAGCCAAGCGCTGCCGCGACCAGGATGTTGGGTCCCGGCGCCGCCTGGGACAGCGCATAGACCTGGCCGAAAGTCGCGCTGTCGAGCCAGCCATGCACCTCGACCAGTTGGCGATGCATCTCCGGCACGATGGCGTTGGCCCCGCCCACCGCCAGCAGCGACAGCGTGGCGAAGGTCAGAAACAGGCTGAGGACGACGCCGCTCATCGGCCGAGCCTGCGGAACGCCGCCCACATTGCGATGGGGCCGAGCAGCAGCACGATCACCGGCAGCGGCAGGCGCAGCCACGCGGCGGCAAGCGTGGCGAGCAGCCCGATCACGATCGCCTCCGGCGGCGGCTTCAGCTTCCAGCCCATCTTGAGCGCCGTGCCGATCACCATGCCCGCCGCCGCGGCGGCGATGCCGCGCATGAAGCCTTCGGCGCCCGGACTGTCGCCGAAACGATCATACAGCAGCAGAATCCCGGTCAGCAGCACAAGCGGCAGGGCGTAGAAGCCCCCGCTCGCCGCCAGCGCGCCGGCCAGGCCATGGAAGCGCCGGCCGACCATGACGGAGGTATTGCCCACATTCGGCCCCGGCAGCACCTGGCCCACCGCGAGAATCTCGGCGTAGTCGTGCTCGGCCATCCAGCGATTGCGCTCGACGATCACGCTGCGCGCCAAGGCTGCGGCGCCACCGAAGCCGAGCAGCCCGATCTCGGTGAAGGCGAGGAACAATTGCAGCCTGGTGGGCGGGGGCGCGAGCTCGGTCATGGCGCGCAGGTTCGGGCCATCGCGCCCCAGGTACAAGCCGGCCCCCTATCGCCACCGGCCGGCTTTGGCATAGTGCGCGCATCGCTTCCAGGAGATGCCGCCTTGGCCGGTTCCGAATTGTCGCTGACCACGCTTCGCTACACCCCCAGGCGCGCCGATGCGTCGCTGCCGCCGGTGCGCGTCAACCTCTACTCCGATACACAGACGCGCCCCTCGCCCGGCATGCTCGATGCGATGATGCGCGCCGAAGTTGGCGACGAACAGAATGGCGACGATCCGAGTGTCAATGCACTGTGCGAACGCATGGCCGCGTTGACAGGCAAGGAAGCGGCGGTCTTCATGCCGTCTGGCACCATGTGCAACGTCGCCGCGACGCTCACGCATTGCCGGCCCGGCGATGAGATCCTCGCGCATGAGACGGCGCATATCCTGACCAGCGAGGGCGGCTCCCACGCCGCCCTCGGCGGCTTCCAGATTTTTCCTCTGTCGGGCGATCGCGGCATGTTTTCGCCGGACGCGCTGAAGCGCGCCATCCGGGGAAAATCCCGCCACACCTCGGCGCAAACGCTGGTCGAGGTCGAGCAGACGGCGAATATCGGCGGCGGTGCGGTGTGGCCGGCGGCGACGCTCTCGGAGATCGCGGGCATCGCGCGGGACCACGGCATGGCGACGCATATGGACGGCGCGCGGCTGATGAACGCCTGCGTCGCGGCCGGCATCCCCGCCACCGAGATGGCGGCGGGCTGGGACAGCGTCTGGCTCGACTTCACCAAGGGCCTCGGCGCGCCGCTCGGCGCTGTGTTGTGCGGCACGGCCGAGTTCATCGACATGGCCTGGCGCTGGAAGCAGCGGCTGGGTGGGGCGATGCGCCAGGGCGGCGTCTGCGCGGCGGGGTGCAGCTACGCGCTCGACCACAATATCGATCGACTCGCGGATGACCACGCGAATGCCAGGGCGCTGGCGCGCGGGCTGGCGCAGATCGAGGGTGTTGAGGTGGAGTCGCCGGACACCAACCTCGTCTTCTTCGACGTCAGCGGCACCGGTGTGGCTACGGCGGAACTCGTGCGGCGTGCGCGAATGGAGGGTTTGCATCTTTCCATGCTCGGCGGGCGCATCCGCGCCTGCACGCATCTGGACGTTACGGCGCCGATGATCGATGAAGCCTTGCTGGTGCTCCGCGCTGCGGTGGCGCGCGGCTGAAGCGCCTCAGGCCGCGTCGCCCAACACATGGACGACGCGGTCGGCCAGCATGTCGCGCACCCGCGCCGCATAGGCCACCATGTGGGGCGCTGCGCCATGCGCACGGAAGGCCTCCAGGCTCGCCCATTTCTCGATGACCATGAAGGTGTCGGGGCCCATTTCGGTCTGCGGCCGGCCGATCCCTTCGGCGTCGATGGCGGGCCGATACTCGATGCAGCCCTCCTCGGCCAGCACCGCCGGGATGTTGGCGCGGAATTGGGCGAGCATGGCGGCCCGCATCCCAGGTTTGGCGGTGAGGATGGCGATGACGTGCAGCACGGGGCGTTCCTCGACGGCGATCGCCCGACTTTAGGCGCCACGGTGGTCGCGTGCCACCCATGCGGCACGATCACCGCGAATCTGAATCAAGCCGCCTTTTGCAGCACGCCGCCATGACAGGCGGCGACATGCGCATAGAGGGCACGGTCCTCCTGCGTCACCTCCAGCAGCGCCGCGCAGGTGGCGCTGTCGAGCGTGATGCGGCCCTGGCCTTGGGTCACGTTCTCCCGCCCGATCGTCGGTGGCTTCAGGCCGAGCCAGCCGGAAACCGCCTGGCCCATCACCGGCAGCTTCGGCGTGGTCACCACCATCGCATAGCGCGCTTCCAGGATCGGGATCGCCTCGGCGGCGGTGGCCGCACCGGTGAGTTGGCGGCATGCTTCGCCGGCCAGCCGTGCGCCCGAGCCCTCGATGAAATCGGCGAAGCCGAGGTCGCGGAACTCCCCGTGCAGCGGGTGGTCCTTCCAGGTGGCCATATAGTTGAAGGCCGAGAGCAGCCGCGCCACCGGGTCGCGCAGCAGCGTCACGAAGCGCGCCTCCGCCCGCGCGCGCGGCAGTGCCTCGGCGAGACCCACATGCCCGCCGATGAAGCTGTAGCGGTCGAGCACGCCGCGATCCTCGGCGAGGAAGGCCGCACGCTCGCCCTCATCGCCGATGCGCAGCGCGCGACCGGTGGGCAGCAGCGCGGTAATGGCGGTTTGCAGGCTGATGCCGCCGGTCTTGGGCAGATGGATGAAGACGACCTGCGGCGCCACTGGCCGTTGCATTACCCGTTGAACACTCATGCTCGGGCAGATGTGGCGGCCGGCGTGGCGAGGGAAGTCACGTGACGGTGTTCGGCTTGCGGGCGGGCCGCCATTCGCGGCGCGGATTGGCCATCGCATAGACCACGAGCCCAAACCCCAGCACCCAGATAAAGCCGGCAACGAAAGGCCGCGAGGCCTGCACCAGGCTCGCCGCGCGGTCCGGCGCG
>JBBSCP010000135.1:0-11404 GCA_038250135.1 Acetobacterales bacterium
CCAGCCTCGTCGCCCATCTTGGCCGCGCGCTCAAGCAGGCGCGAATGCAGATAGAACACGTCGCCGGGATAAGCCTCACGGCCGGGAGGACGGCGCAGCAGCAGCGACATCTGGCGATAGGCAACGGCCTGCTTGGACAGATCGTCGTAGAAGATCACCGCATGCATGCCGTTGTCGCGGAAGAACTCGCCGAGCGTGCAGCCGGTATAGGGTGCGAGGAACTGCATCGGCGCGGGGTCGGACGCGGTGGCGGCGACCACGATGGAGTACTCCATCGCGCCGTTTTCCTCGAGCGTCTTGACCAACTGCGCTACGGTCGAGCGCTTCTGCCCGATGGCGACGTAGATGCAGAACAGCTTCTTCGTATCATCATCGCCAGCGGCCGTATTTGGCACCTTCTGGTTGATGATGGTGTCGATGATGACGGCGGTTTTGCCGGTTTGGCGGTCACCGATGATCAACTCGCGCTGGCCGCGACCGATCGGGATCAGCGCGTCGATCGCCTTGATGCCGGTCTGCATCGGCTCGTGCACCGATTTGCGCGGGATGATGCCTGGCGCCTTCACCTCGACGCGCATGCGCTTGTCGGCCACGATCGGGCCCTTGCCGTCGATCGGATTGCCGAGCGCATCGACCACGCGGCCAAGGAAGCCGCGGCCGACGCCGACATCGACGATCTCGCCAGTGCGGCTGACCGTATCGCCTTCCTTCACGCCCTTGTCGTCGCCGAAAAGCACGACGCCGACATTGTCGGTCTCAAGGTTCAGCGCCATGCCCTTGATGCCGGCGGAGGGGAATTCCACCAGCTCACCCGACATCACGTTCTGCAGGCCGTACACGCGGGCAATGCCGTCGCCCACGCTCAGCACGGTGCCAACTTCGGCGACATTGGCCTCGGCGTCGAAACCCGAGATCTGCTGCTTCAGGATCTCGGAAATTTCGGCAGGACGGATGTCCATATCAGGCGGCCCCCTTCATGGCGAACTGCAGGCGCTGCAGCTTGGACTTGAGTGAATTGTCATAGAGGCGCGAGCCGATGCGCACGATGAGCCCACCAAGGATGGTGGGATCGACCTGCTCTGCGAGTTGCACGCCGGAGTAGCCGGCCTCCGTCAGCCGCGCCGAGATCTGCGCACGCTGGGTGACCGAAAGCGGATGGGCCGTGGTGACCAAGGCAGTCTGCAGGCCGCGACGGGCGGCCAGTTGCCGACCAAAGGCCCTGGCCACCTCGGCCAAGTTAGACAGGCGGCGATTGACGATCAGCACGCCCACCAGGTTCCGCACTTCGGTGCCAAGCCCCAGCCGGTCGATGATCGTGAAGGCGCCGCGGCGCTGGGCGCCGGAATCGAGTCGCGGGTCGCTGACGAAGGCCCGGAAGCCATCATCATCACGCCACAGCGCGAAAAGGCGGTCGAGGTCGGCGCCGATACGGTCCGCCGCACCCGGATCGGTCGGGCGGAGATCATCGGCAATGCCGAGAAGCGCCAGCGCATAGCGCGCGGCGAACCCGGTGGGGTTCGGCGCCTGTTGCGAGGCAGAGGTGACGTTGATCGCGGCGGAGGCCAAGGCGGTCCCGGTCCTGATTTCTGGGCGGCACACTAGTCGAGCGCGCTCATGTCAGCGCGCCGGCGCCCCCCGGTTGCGGCGAGCGCGCCTTACCATGCGTATTGCGGTGCGGCAACACGTCTCGGTGCAGGCGGGCGGATCGGCTCGCTTTTCAGGGGCGCAAAAGCGGTAAAAGGCGGCGGGTTTCCCCCGCCGCCCCCCGCCGACCCGGAAGGGCCTTTTCAGTGGGCCAGGAAGGCCAGTAGCAGTAGCGCCACGATGTTCGTGATCTTGATCATCGGATTGACCGCGGGGCCGGAGGTATCCTTGTAGGGGTCACCCACGGTGTCGCCGGTCACGGCGGCCTTGTGGGCTTCGCTGCCCTTGCCGCCGTAATGGCCTTCCTCGATGTATTTCTTGGCGTTGTCCCAGGCACCGCCGCCGGTGGTCATGCTGACCGCGACGAAGAAGCCGGTGACGATCACACCGAGCAGCATGGCGCCGAGCGCGCTGAACGCCGCCGCCTTGCCGCCGATCGTAAGGATCACCACAAAGACGACGATGGGAGAGAGGACCGGCAGCAGCGAGGGGATAATCATCTCCTTGATCGCCGCCTTGGTCAGCATGTCCACCGCGCGCCCGTAATCGGGCTTGTCCTCGCCCGTCATGATGCCCGGTTTCTCGCGGAACTGCCGGCGCACTTCCTCCACCACCGCGGTAGCGGCGCGGCCCACGGCGGTCATCGCCATGCCGCCGAACAGATAGGGTAGCAGGCCGCCGAAGAGGAGTCCGACCACGACGAAGGGGTCCGACAGGCTGAAATTCATCACCCCGATCCCGGCGAAGTAGGGGTAGGTCTCCGGGTTGGCGATGAAGTAGTTCAGGTCCTGGGTATAGGCAGCGAACAGCACCAATGCACCCAGGCCCGCCGAGCCGATGGCGTAGCCCTTCGTGACCGCCTTGGTGGTGTTGCCCACGGCGTCCAGCGCATCGGTGGAGACGCGGACTTCCTTGGGCAGACCGGCCATCTCGGCGATGCCGCCGGCATTGTCGGTGACCGGGCCGAAGGCGTCGAGCGCCACGACCATGCCGGCCAGCGCCAGCATCGTCGTGGTCGCGATGGCGATGCCATACAGTCCCGCCAACCCATAGGAGGACAGCACGCCCGCGATGATGATCAGCGCCGGCAGCGCCGTGCTCTCCATCGAAACGGCCAGGCCCCGGATCACGTTGGTGCCGTGGCCGGTCTGGCTTGCTTCCGCAATGGAGCGCACAGGGCGGTACTGCGTGCTGGTGTAGTATTCGGTCACCCACACGATCGCCGCCGTCACCGCAAGGCCGACCACGCCGCACAGAAACAGGCTGAAGGCGCCGAAGCTGTGCCCGCCGACCGTCACCTCGCCAAATCCGAACACGATGAAACACAGCGGCAGCAGCACCGCCAGCGACAGTGCGCCGGTAACGATGAAGCCGCGGTACATCGCGCCCATGATGTTGTTGTTGGCCGGCAGCTTCACGAAATAGGTGCCGGCGATGGAGGTCACGACGCAGACCGCGCCAATCGCCAGCGGGAACAGCATGCCCGCCACGCGCCATTCGGCGCTGAAGGAAATCGCCGCCAGCACCATGGTGGCGACCATGGTCACCGCATAGGTCTCGAACAGATCGGCCGCCATGCCGGCGCAATCGCCGACATTGTCGCCCACATTGTCGGCGATGGTGGCGGGATTGCGGGGGTCATCCTCGGGTATGCCGGCTTCGACCTTGCCCACCATGTCGCCGCCGACATCCGCACCCTTGGTGAAGATGCCGCCGCCGAGTCGCGCGAAGATCGAGATCAGCGAGGCGCCGAAGCCCAGCGCCACCAACCCGTCGATCACCATACGGCTGTTCGGCGCCAACCCGCCGATCGGGACCAGGATAAGGAAATAGGCCGCCACGCCCATCAACGCGAGGCCGGCCACGAGCATGCCTGTGATGGCGCCCGATTTGAAGGCGAGGTCCAGCCCGGCGGCGAGGGACTGCGTGGCCGCCTGCGCCGTGCGCACATTGGCGCGTACCGAGACGTTCATGCCGATGAAGCCGGCGGCGCCCGACAGGATCGCTCCGATCAGAAAGCCGATGCCCACGACGAAAGCATGCGATCCGAAGCCGAAGGCCACAACAATGACCACGAACAGCACCGCACCGACAATACCGATCGTCAGGTACTGGCGCTTCAGATAGGCCGACGCACCTTCCTGGATCGCCTTCGCGATTTCCTGCATCCGTTCGGTGCCGGGATCCCGGCTGAGTACATCCTTTGCCGTCACCACGCTGTAGGCGATCGAAAGTCCGCCCAGCGCCAGGATCAGCAATATGGAAAACGTCATCAAGGCAGCCACCCTCCCCTTCTTCCCATTGATCCCATGGGCCAGGGGAAGTCGGCGCGGCCTATCGCCGCGAGACCTCACCAGGACACACAGGTTATCGTCAAAGCTTGGCGGGAAGGCTGGGCGCTGGCAACCCGCGGAGAAGCAGACGGACCGCCAAAAATCAGGTCTTGGAAGCTTCGTAGGCCGCCATCGACTTCAAGATGATGTCGGCTGCCTCGCTCGCAGAGCCCCAGCCCTTCACCTTCACCCACTTGTCGCTCTCAAGATCCTTGTAGGTGGCGAAGAAGTGCTCGATGGAGGCGCGGGTGATGTGGGGCAGTTCCTCGGCGCTGCTGATGCCCGAATACATCGGGTGCACCTTGTCATGCGGCACGCAGACCAGCTTCTCGTCGGATCCGGCTTCGTCCTCCATGTGCAGCACGCCGATCGGGCGCGCGCGGATGACGCAGCCCGGGACCACCGGCGCGGGCGTCAATACCAGCACATCGGCCGGGTCGCCATCATCGGCGAGCGTGCCGGGAATGAAGCCATAGGCGGCAGGATAGGCCATCGGCGTGAACAGAAAACGATCCACCACCACCGCGCCGCTCTCCTTGTCGAGCTCATACTTCACCTGGCTGCCCTGCGGGATCTCCACCACGACGTTGACGTCATGCGGGGGTGCCTTGCCGGTCGGGATGTTCGCCAGATTCATCGCTGAGGGACCTTTGGTCGGGGTTTCGCCACCATAGCGCCATCCGGGGCGCGCAGGTAGCAGCAGGGCGACGCGCCGGACAACGGCGTCGCCTAAGCCCTTTACCGGATTTCGCGCGAAGGGGCGACATCGGCGCTTGGCAAGCCTGGCGCCTGCTTGCGATGCTATCCGCTGAATCGAGAACAGGAGCCTGCTCAATGCGCGCCATCGCCACCGCGGCCGGGCTGCTTGCCGCCGCCATCACCCTGGCCAGCCCGCCCGCGGCCGCGCAGCAGACCGGCGGGCGGATGACGCTGCAGGCCTATGCCGGCATCTTCCGCGACAACTATACCCGGACCGTGGTCACGCCCTTCACGGCGGCGAGCGGCACCGCCGTGCAGTATTTCGACGGCGGCACCTCGGCGCAGATGCTCGGCCTGCTCCGCGCCCAGCGCGCCGATCCGCAGACCGATGTGGTGATCATGGACGTCACCACCGCCGCCATCGCCTGTGCCGAGGGGCTGGTGGAGCGCATCGACCCCGCCGACCTGCCGGTGCTGGCGGAACTCGACCAGCAGGCGCGCGACTCGGGCGGCGGCTGCGGCCCGGCCGTCACCTATGACCACCTTGTCATGGTCTATGACACCCGCGCCGTGAGCCCCGCGCCAACGCGCTGGGCCGCGATGTGGGAGCCGCAGCATCGCGGCCGCATCGCGCTTTCCGCGCCGCCCAACATCCAGGGCCTGGCGATCACGGCCATCCTCGCCCATACCGGGTCCAATGACTGGCGCAATATCGGCGCCGCGATGCCCCGCCTGCGGGAGTTGGCACCCGCGGTGCAGACCTTCGACCCCAACCCGGATGGCTATACGCTGATCCTGAACGACCAGGTGCGCTTCGCCACCGGCTGGAACGCTCGCGCCCAGCTCTACCGCGACCAGTCCCAGGGCCGCATCGGCGTGGTCCTGCCGGAGGAAGGCACGGTGTTCCAGATCAACACGATCAACATCGTCGCCAACGCCAAGAACCGCGCCCAGGCGCTGGCCTTCGCCCGCCACGCCCTCTCGGCCGAGGCCCAGAAGACCTTTACCGAGCGGATGTTCTACGGCCCCACCAACACCCGCGCGCAGGTCTCGCCCGAGGCGCTCGGTCGCACCGCCCTCGCCCCCGAATTCCGCTCGCGCGTCATCCCGCTCGACTGGATGGAGATGGTGCGGCTGCGCGATACCTGGAATCAGCGCTGGCGGCGCGAGGTGATCGCGGCTTCCGGGCGTTGAGTCATCTGGTGCTGGAGGCGCTGACACGGCGCTTCCCGGGCACCGCCCGCCCTGCGGTGGATGGCATTTCCCTCGCCCTGCCGCAGGGATCGTTGCTGGCGCTGCTCGGCCCCTCGGGCTGCGGCAAAACCACGACGCTTCGCATGGTGGCGGGGCTTGAGCCGCCGGATGGCGGGAGGATCATTGTTGGCGGGCGCGACATCACCGGGCTGCCGCCGCACCGGCGCAACATGGGCGTGGTGTTCCAAAGCTACGCGCTGTTCCCGCATCTCTCCGCCGCCGCCAATATCGGCTTCGGGCTGGAAATGCGCGGCGTGCCCCGCGCCGAACGAACCGCACGGGTGGCCGAAGCGCTCGCTTTGGTCGGTCTCACGGAACTTGCCGGCCGAAAACCAGGAAAACTCTCCGGCGGGCAGCAGCAGCGCGTGGCGCTGGCCCGTGCCCTGGCACCGCGTCCCGACCTTCTGCTGTTGGACGAGCCCCTCTCGGCGCTCGACGCCAAATTGCGTGAGGAGGTGCGGGACGAAATCCGCGCGCTGCAGCAGCGCCTTGGCGCCACGGCGGTCTTCGTGACGCATGACCAGACCGAGGCGCTGGCCATGGCCGATCTGGTGGCCGTGATGAATGAGGGCCGCATCGAGCAGCTCGACACGCCCGAAACCATCTTCGAGCGGCCCGCGACGCGCTTTGTCGCCACCTTCGTCGGCCGCGCCGGGCGCCTGCCGGCTATGATCGCCGGGCCTGGCCTGCTGCGCGCCGGAGCCGCGACCCTCATGGCCGAGACCGGCAGGATGGCAGGGCGGGTCGAGGCCTTCCTTCGCCCGCACCACCTCCAGCCGCTTGCCGAGGGCATGCAGGCGCAAAACATGCTCGACGGCCGCGTGCTGCGCCGGACCTATACCGGCGAGGTCGTGACGCTCGAACTCGAAACCCCCGCCGGTCGCCTGATCAGCGACCTGCCCGGCGGCGCGCGGGCCAGCGCCGCGCAGGTCGGCGACACGCTGCGGCTCGGCTTCGACGCCGCCGATCTGCGGGTCTTTCCGGCGTGATCGCCTATCTGCTGCTGCTGCCCGCGGTGGCGATCCTCGCGGCGGGCTTTCTCTACCCGGTGGCGCTGCTCGCCCGCATCAGCCTGAACCGCACCACCGACCTCGGCGCGATGGAGGAGGCGCTGAGCCTCGATACCTTCGCCAAGGTCGCCGGCGACGAATTCACCTGGGAGTTGGCGGCCAATACCGCGACGCTGGCCGCAGGCTCGGCCCTGGCCGCGACGGCGCTGGCACTGCCGGTGGCGCTGCTGATCCGCGCCGCGCCGGCACGCTGGCGCGGCGTGCTGTCGCTGATGGCCATCGCGCCCCTGCTGATCTCCGGCACGGCGCGCGTGGTGGGCTGGATGGCGATCCTCGGCGATCGCGGGTTGATCAATGGCGCACTCCTGTGGCTCGGCCTGACCAGCGACCCGGTGCGGCTCATCAACAACTGGACCGGCGTGCGCATCGGCCTGACGGAGAGCCTGATGCCCTATGCCTGCCTGGTGCTGATCGCCGGGCTCGGGCGGCTCGATGCGCGGCTGGAGGAGGCAGCGGCGACGCTCGGCGCCACGCGCAGCCGCACCTTCCTGCGCATCACGCTGCCGCTCGCCCTGCCGGCGCTGCTGGCGGCCTTCCTGCTGACCTTCGTGCTCGGCGTCTCCGCCTTCATCACCCCGCGCCTGATGGGCGGCGGGCGCGTTTTCGTGGTCGCCACCGAGATCTTCGACCTGGCGCTGCAGACGGTGGATTGGCCGGCCGCCGCGGCCATGGCGATGCTGCTGCTGGGGGCGCTGATCCTGGCGATGCTGCTGCGCAGCGTCGCAGCACGGCGCACCGCATGAGCCCGGGCTGGATCCTCCGCGGCGCCGCCATCGCGGGCTACACGCTGTTGATGGCGCCGGCGGTGCTGGTGGCGGCGATCAGCTTCTCGGCGGGCGATTTCCTCACCTTCCCGCCGCCCGGCTTCTCGACACGCTGGTATGTCGCGCTGCTGACCAATGCCGAACTCATGACGGCGCTGCGCAACTCCGCGATCCTGGCGCTGATCGTCGCCTTTGTGGCGTTGCTGGCTGGCGCGCCGGCGGCCTATGCCCTCGCACGGCTCGACTTCCCCGGCCGGAGCGCCATCGCGGCTTTTCTCGCCGCGCCGCTGCTGCTGCCGAGTCTGGTGCTGGGGCTCGCCCTGCTTTTGGCGCTGCAACCCTTGAAGCTCGCCGCCACCTGGCCCGGGTTGGTACTGGCGCATTCGATGGTCGCCGTGCCCTTCGCCGTGCGCATCATGGCGACCGCCTTCGCCGCCGTGCCGCGCGACCTGGAGGAAGCCGCCTGGACGCTCGGCGCCACGCGGCTGCGCGCGGCCTGGCGCATCACCCTGCCGCTCGCCGCGCCGGGCGCCGTGGCGGCGGGGGCGCTGTGCTTCCTGGTCTCCTTCGACGAGACGGTGATCAGCCTGTTCCTCGTCGGCCCGCGGCTCACCACCCTGCCGGTCGAGATGTTCCGCTATGCCGAAAGCCGCACCGATCCGCTGGTCGCCGCGCTGGCGATGACCTTGATCCTGGTCGCGCTCGCCGTGGTGCTGCTGGTGGAGCGCCTTGTCGGATTCTCCAAGGCCCTTGGAAGGGAATGATGATGCCGAAATACGTTGTCGAGCCGATGCCCAACAGGCTGAGCGCGGAGGTGGTGGCCCTGCTGGAAAAGACCGAGACCGCCACCATCGGCCATTGGCGCCATTGGGGGTTCGTCGATCGCCGCATCCAGGGCCTGCTGCGCCGGCGTGTCGCGGGCACGGCGGTGACCGTGCAAATCCCCGGCGCCGATTCCACCCTGCTGCACCACGCGCTCGGCCTGTTGCGGCCGGGCGACGTGCTGGTGGTGGACCGGCTCGGCGATGACCGGCACGCCTGCTGGGGCGGCGGCGTCACTGTCGCCGCCAAGGCGGCCGGCGCCAGGGCGGGGCTGGTGGACGGCCCCTGCACCGATGTCGAGGAGATCGAGGCGAGTGATTTTCCCCTGTGGTGCCGCGGCCTCGCGCCCATCACAACCCGCGTCTACGACCTCGGCGGACGCATGAACGTGCCCGTGGCGATCGGCGGCGTGGTGGTGATGCCGGGCGATGCCGTGCTGCTCGACGAGAGCGGCGTGCTGATCCTGCCGCCAGCCGAGGCTGAGGCCGAAGCCCGCGTCGCCATCGCCCGGCAGGAGCGCGGCCTGGGCACCCAGGCGCGCTGCGCGGCCGGCGAAAAGCTCGGCGACATCAGCGGTGCCACGGCAAAGGTGCTCGCCGGGCTTGCATGAGGCGCCCGGCCTTGCCATGCAGGGCCAGACTCTGGGCCTGTAGCTCATGGGCCTGTAGCTCAATGGTTAGAGCGGGCCGCTCATAACGGCTTGGTTGGGGGTTCGAGTCCCTCCGGGCCCATTTCTGCCCTCAAGCGCCGGGCGCGGCCATCCGGCCGCTTGGCTCGCCGCATTGGCGGCGAGCGCCATTCGGCGCCACGGACGCGCTGCGCGGTCCGCCTGTTCCGGTTCTCAGGTGATGACCGATGGTTCTTGGCGCCCGGTGTGCCGCACGATCTCCGCGATGTCGCTTGCGGCAGCGATCACCGGCGCCAGCACCTCGGCGACTGGCAGGTCGTGTCGCCTCTCGAAGCGTTCGAGGTAAACCCGAAGCGTCGCGCCCACCGTCCCCGTGCCCGAGAGGCGAAACACCGCGCGCGCATCCTCGGCGAAATGCACCCGCACGCCCTGCTGCGCGCTCACCGATCCATCGACCGGATCAGTATAGGCAAAATCATCGCAGGCCGAGACGGTGAGCCCGGCAACGCGCTGGCCGACCAGCCCTTCAAGCTTGCCGCGCAGCGCCTGCATCAAGCCCTGCGCCGCGGCCGCATCGACCTCCTCGTAATCATGTCGTGCATAGTAGTCGCGGCCATGCCTGTCCCAATGCGCGCGCACCATCGCCTCGGCGCGCTGGCCGGTCGCCGCGATGATGTCGAGCCAGAGCAGCACGGCCCACAGCCCGTCCTTCTCCCGCACATGGCTCGAGCCCGTGCCAGCGCTTTCCTCGCCGCACAGCGTGATCAGCCCGGCGTCGAGCAAATTGGCGAAGAACTTCCAGCCCGTCGGCGTCTCGTAGCAGGGAATGCCGAGTGCGGTCGCCACGCGGTCCACCGCGCGGCTCGTCGGCATGGAGCGCGCGACCCCCGCCAGCCCGGCGGCATAGCCTGGCGCGCGATGCGCCTGCGCGGCCAGGATCGCGAGGCTGTCGCTCGGCGTCACGAACAGGCCCGGTGCGACGATCATGTTGCGGTCGCCATCGCCATCGGAGGCGGCGCCGAAATCAGGCGCATCCGGCCCCATCATCAGCACCATGAGCTCGGCCGCGTTCACCGGATTCGGATCGGGGTGGTGGCCGCCGAAATCGGGCAAGGGCACGGCATTCACCACCGTCCCCGCCGGTGCGCCGAGCTGGCGTTCCAGGATCTCCAGCGCATAGGGGCCGGTCACCGCGCTCATCGCGTCGAAGCGCATGCGAAAGCCCCCGGCGAACAGCGCCCTGATGCGGTCGAAATCGACCAGCTTGCGCATCAGCGCCGCATAGTCGACGACCGGATCGACCACCACCACCTGCGCCCCGCCAAGCCTGGTCTCGCCCAGCACATCGAGATCCATATCCGGCGTGTCGAGCGTCAAATACTGGTCGATCGTCGTGGTTCGGCGGTGGATCGCGGCGGAGGCTTCCTCCGAGGCGGGGCCGCCATGCGCCATATTGAACTTGATGCCGAAATCGCCGTCCGGGCCGCCCGGATTGTGGCTGGCCGAAAGCACCACGCCGCCAATCGCGCCCGAGGCGCGGATCATCGCCGAAGCCGCCGGGGTGGAGAGCAACCCACCCCGTCCCACCAGGACCCGGGAAAATCCGTTCGCCGCCGCCATGCGCAGCGCCACCTGCACGACTTCCCGGTTCAGGAAGCGCCCGTCGCCACCGATGACCAGTGTGGCGCCCTGCCGTGCCGGGCCAACCGTGTCGAAGATCGCCTGGAGGAAGTTCTCGACATAGCGGGGCTGCTGGAACACCACGACCTTCTTGCGCAGGCCCGAAGTGCCGGGCTTCTGGTCGCCGAAGGGCGTGGTCGGGATCGTCAGGGTCCGCATGGGTTTCCTCAGCCTTCTTGAGCGTCCAGCTTCAACACTTCGCCGGCCAGGTAAAGGCTGCCGCAGATCAGCACCCGCGCTGGCGGCCCCGCCATAGGCAGCTTGGCCAATACCTCCCGCACCGTGCCGCCGCGGCGCGCCACGCCGCCACTGGCCGCGATGATCGCATCGACCGGCATGGCCAGATGCTGCCCCGGCTCGGCGATGGCCCAAAGGCTCGCCACCTGCGGGATGATCGGGCGGAGGAAATCCGGCGCCTGCTTGCCGCCCTTCATGCCGACCAGCACATGCACAGGACGATCGGCGAAGGCCTCGGCCAGATGCTCGGCCACCACCAGGCCCGCGCCGGCA
>JBBSCP010000136.1:0-11391 GCA_038250135.1 Acetobacterales bacterium
CCGGGGGGAAAGCGGCCGAGCTGGTAGCCATCGCGCCCAATATCCCAGGGCTCGGCGATGATCAGCTTATCGCGCAGCACCGGGTCCTGCCGCATGGCGGAGAGCAGCGGTGCTGTGGTGTCGAAGCCATGCTCGCGCCGAGCCAGCGTGGTGGCGAGGTCGAGGCGAAAGCCATCGAGCCCCGCCTGTTCGGCCCAATGCCGCATCGCATCCATGACCAGGCGCAGCGGCCAGGGACGATCCAGCGCGAGGGTGTTCCCGCATCCGGCATCGTTCACGTAATGCGTTGGTGCGTCGGGCATCAGGCGATGGAAGGCGGCATTGCCAAGCCCCTTGAGGCTCAGCGTTGGGCCCAGATGATCGCCCTCGCCGGTGTGGTTGAACACCACATCCTGGATCACCGCGATGCCATCCGCCTGCAAGGCCGCGACGGCTTCACGCACCTCCGCCATGCCGCCCGGCGCGAGGCGCGGATCGGGTGCCAGGAAGGCGACCGGATTGTAGCCCCAGTAATTCGTCAGGCCGAGCGGCGGCAGATGCCGCTCATCGATCCAGGCAGCGGCGGGCAGCAGCTCCACCATCGTCACGCCGAGGCGACGCAGATGCGCGCGTGCCGCCGGATGCGCGAGGCCCGCGAAAGTGCCGCGCTGCGCCTCAGGAATCGCCGGATGCCGCGCCGTGAAGCCGCGCACATGCAGCTCATAGATCACTCGCGGACCGGCCGGCGCGGCGCGCGCCAACTGTGGCAGCAGCTTGCCGAGGACGGCCTTCGGCAGGAAGGGTGCGCTGTCCGCTGCGTCGGGCGCCTCGCCCGTGTCGAATAGCGCAGGATGCAGCGCGAAGGCGCGATCGAGCGCGCGTGCCCAGGGGTCGAGCAGCAGCTTGTGCGGATTGAAGCGATGCCCGCGCGCAGGGTGCCACGGACCCTCGACGCGCAGCCCATAGCGCGTGCCGGCGCCGAGCCCCGCAACATGCGCGTAATGCACGTCGCCCTGCCGCTGGTGCAGCCGCAGCCGCGCCACTTCGCGATCCGCGTCGTCGAACACGCACAGCATAACGCCGGTGGCGTCCGGCGCCGGGAAGGCGACATTGGCCCCGGTCGCGCCCAGCGTGACGCCGAGCGGCTCCGGTGCCCCATCTTCAAGCCGCATGCGTAATGGCGTCCCGATACAGCGCCGCATAGCGTGCGGCGGAACGCGACCAGGACACATCGGCGCGCAGCGCATTCGCCTGGCAGCGCTGGAATGCATCACGGTCGCGCCATAGCGCGCCCATGCGGGCGATCGCGGCTTCCAGCATGTGCTGTGTGGTCGGCGAGAAATGTACGCCGGTGGCGCAGCCCTCGGCCAGCGCCATCTCGTTCGCATCGATCACCGTATCGACCAAGCCCCCGACATGCGCGACCAGCGGCAGCGCGCCGTAGCGCAGCGCACAGAGCTGCGCGAGGCCACAGGGCTCGAAACGGCTAGGCACGAGCATCACATCCGCGCCGCCATACATCAGCCGCGCGAGGCCCTCGTCGAAGGCGATCACGCTGGCGATGCGGCCGGGATGGGCGAGCGCTGCATCGCGGCAGCCTTGCTCGATGCTCCACTCGCCGGTGCCCAGCACGGCGAGTTGCGCGCCCTGCTCCAGCAACGCGTGCTGCGCGCCAAGAATGAGGTCCATGCCCTTCTGCCAGGTCAGCCGCCCGACGAAGGCATAGAGCGGCGCGTCGGGATCGATGGCGAGGCCGAGGCGGTGTTGCAACTCGGCCTTGTTGGCGGCACGCGGTGCGGCATCGCCGGCCGAGAAATTCTCGGCCAGCGCGGCATCCGTGCGTGGGTCCCAGGCTTCGTCATCGATGCCGTTCACGATGCCCGATAGCGCGCCGGCACGCCCGCGCAGCAGCCCATCCAGGCCCATGCCGGCCTCCGGCGCGCGGATCTCGGCGGCGTAGGTGGGGGAGACGGTGGTCAGGCGATCCGCATACCACAGGCCGGATTTCAGGAAGCCGATGGTACCGAAATATTCGAGCCCCGCGACATCCAGCGCCTGCCGCGGCAGGCCGAGCGCGGGAAACAGGCCGAGCGGGAACTTCCCCTGGAAAGCGAGGTTGTGCACCGTGAAGATCGAGGGCGGCCGTCTCGCCACACCAGCGAAACGAAGATAGGCGGGTGCCAGGCCCGCCTGCCAGTCATGAGCGTGCATCGCATCGAAGTTCAGCCCGCGCAGCCCGCCACTTGCGATCATCGCGGCGATGGCGCCAAGGGCGGCGAAGCGCACGCCATTGTCTCCCCATTCGGCACCGCCGGGCGCGAGGTAGGGGTTGCCCGGGCGCAGGAACAGATGCGGCGCGTCGATCGCGATGATGTCGAGCCCCGCGGCCTCGCCACGTTGCAACCGTGCCGGCCCGCCGAACAGATCGTCGATCCGGCGCAGCGCACGCCCGCCGCCAAGTGCTGCCATCACGGCGGGGTAGCCTGGCAGCAGCGTGGTGACGCGGATGTCCCGCCGCGCGAGGGCCGCCGGCAGCGCGCCCACCACATCGGCCAGCCCACCGGTCTTCACCAGCGGCACGCATTCCGACGCGACGGAAAGCACGCGCAGGGTCATGCTGCGCTGCGGTCCAGCATTGCCTGGGTGACCAGGCAGATGCCCTTCTCCGTGCGGCGAAAGCGGCGCGCATCTTCGATCGGATCCTCGCCGATCACCATGCCTTCGGGGATCTTCACGCCGCGATCGACGATGACGTTGGTCAGCCGCGCGCCGCGCCCGACATCGACGTAGGGAAGGACCACCGCGCCCTCGATCTTGGCGTAGGAATGCACATGCACGCCGGTGAACATCAGCGACCGCCGCGCCTGCGCGCCCGAGACGATGCACCCGCCCGAAACGAGCGAGGCCACGGCCTCACCACGCCGCCCGTCCAGATCATGCACGAACTTCGCCGGCGGCACGACCTCCGCGTAGGTCCAGATCGGCCAGTCGCGGTCATACAGATCGAGTTGCGGCACGACATCCGTCAGATCGATATTCGCTTCCCAATACGCATCGAGCGTGCCGACATCGCGCCAATAGGGCTTGTCCTCGGCGCGTGAACTGACGCACGAGGCCTCGAAGCGATGCGCCATCGCCTTCCCGTGCTTCACGAGGTAGGGGATGATGTCGCGGCCGAAATCACGCTCGCTCGCGGGGTCGGCGGCGTCGCGCTTGAGCTGGTCGAACAGGAATTTCGTGTCAAAGACGTAGATACCCATGGAGGCGAGGGCGAGGTCCTCACGCCCCGGAATGCCAGGCGGATTTGCCGGCTTCTCGACGAAATCGACGATACGGCTGTCGGCATCCACATGCATCACGCCGAAGGCGCGTGCCTCGAGCCGCGGCACGGCGAAGCAGCCTACCGTCACATCCGCGCCGGTTTCCACATGCTGCTGCAGCATCTTCTCGTAGTCCTGCTTGTAGATGTGGTCGCCGGCGAGCAGGACGATGTGGCGGGGCGCGAGATCCTCGATGATGTCGATGTTCTGATAGACTGCATCCGCCGTGCCGAGATACCAATTGGCGCCTTCGCCTCGCTGGCTCGCGGGCAGGATGTCGAAGGTCTCGTTGCGTTCGGGGCGGAGGAAGTTCCAGCCGCGCTGCAGATGCCGGATCAGGCTGTGCGCCTTGTATTGCGTTGCCACGGCGATGCGACGAATGCCGGAATTCATCGCGTTCGAAAGTGCGAAGTCGATGATGCGCGATTTTCCGCCGAAGTATACAGCGGGCTTGGCGCGCCGGTCGGTGAGTTCCATCAGGCGCGAGCCACGGCCACCAGCCAGAACGAAGGCCATGGCGCCGCGCGCCAGTGGAGCCGGACCGGTTTCGGTGATCCTAGAGTGCGGCATCGTCTGTCTCCTTAAGCAGCGCTTCACCTTCGGCCTCGGAGCGCAGCCAGAGCGTGGCGAGTGGCGGCAACACCAGTGTGGCCGAGGCGGGGAAACCCTGCCAGGGCTCATCTTGTGCGATGACAGCGCCAAGATTGCCGATGCCCGAACCGCCATAGACGGCTGCATCGCTGTTGAGAATTTCGCACCAGATGCCCGGATGCGGCAGGCCGATGCGATAGCCCTCCCGGGCCACTGGCGTGAAATTCACCGCAACCGCTACGGGCGCATCGCCCCGCGCACCGAAGCGCAGCCAGGTGAAGACCGAGCGTTCGGCATCATCGGCGTCGATCCAGCGGAAGCCCTCGGGCTCGGCATCTCGCGCATGCAGCGCGGGGGTTGCGCGATACAGCGCGTTGAGGTCACGCAGCAGGGCCTGCACGCCCTGGTGCGGGGGGTGGCGCAGCAGCCACCAGTCGAGCTCGCGCGTCTCGGACCATTCACGCCATTGCGCGATCTCGCCGCCCATGAACAGCAGCTTCTTGCCCGGATGTCCCCACATGAAGCCATAGAGCGCGCGCAGCGTCGCGAAGCGCTGCCAATCGTCGCCGGGAAGGCGGC
Organism: Acetobacterales bacterium; assembly: GCA_038250135.1. Classification (GTDB taxonomy): domain Bacteria; phylum Pseudomonadota; class Alphaproteobacteria; order Acetobacterales; family Acetobacteraceae; genus Falsiroseomonas. Next base: position 4,470 of record JBBSCP010000136.1, read on the forward strand.
CGAGCAGCGTGCCCTTGCCGTGCACCACCTCGTCATGGCTGAGCGGCAGCACGAAATCCTCATCGAAGGCATACATCAGGCCGAAGGTAACGAGGTTGTGGTGCCAGCGCCGCTGGATCGGATCGAGCGCCACATAGCGCAGCATGTCGTTCATCCAGCCCATGTTCCACTTGAACTGGAAGCCGAGCCCGCCTTCCGCCGTGGGGCGGGAGACGCCGGGGAAGGCGGTCGCTTCCTCGGCCATCATCGCCGCCCCCGGATGCTCCTCCGCCACCAGCGCATTGACGTGGCGAAGGAAGGCGATGGCCTCATGGTTCTCGGTGGAGCCATCGGGGTTGGGCGTCCACTCACCGGGTGCGCGGCCGTGGTCGAGCTGCACCATGGTCGAGACCGCATCGACGCGCAGCCCATCGGCATGAAATTCACCGATCCAGTAGAGCGCGTTGGAGGTGAGGAAGGCCGCCACTTCAGTGCGGCCGAAATCGAAGGTCGCGGTGCCCCAGCCGGCATGAAAGCCGCGCTTTGGATCAGGATGCTCGTAGAGTGTGCCGCCATCGAAACGGATCAGCCCGTGTTGGTCCCGCGGGAAATGTGCCGGTACCCAATCGAGGATCACGCCGAGCCCCTGCGCGTGGCACGCATCGACGAAGCGCTTCAGCCCCTGTGGTTCGCCCATGCGCGCGGTGGGCGCGTGCAGGCCGATCGGCTGGTAGCCCCAGCTCGCATCGAGCGGATGCTCCATCACCGGCATGAGCTGCACATGCGTGAAACCCATCCAGGCGACGTAGGGGATCAATGCGATGATCAACTCGTCCCAGCTATAGAAACGATCATCGGGATGCCTGCGCCAGGACGGCGCATGCACCTCATAGATCGAGATCGGCGCGCAGCGCGACTGTTTCCGAGACCGCGCGGCGAGGAAATTGGCGTCGTTCCAAATGAAGGGATCGTCCGCGGCAACGAGCGAGGCGGTGGAAGGGCGCAACTCCGCCGCGCGGCCAAAGGGGTCGGCCTTCAGCGGCTGCACCTGACCGTCGCGCGACAGAATCTCGAACTTGTAGGCAGCACCTGGGCCGATGCCGGGCAGGAACAACTCCCACAACCCGCTGTCGAGGCGCTTGCGCATGGGGCATGCGCGCCCGTCCCAGTCGTTGAACTGCCCGACGAGCGAGACGCGCGCGGCCTTCGGCGCCCAGACGGCAAAGCGCGTGCCGGCCACGCCTTCATGCGTCGCAGGATGCGCGCCGAGGCGCTGGTGCAGGCGCCGATGCGTGCCCTCGACCAGCAGGTAATCATCGAGCGCGCCAAGCGTGGGCCCGAAGCGATAGGGATCCTCGATGTCCCAGGTGCCGCCGGCATTTTGGGCGCGCAGGCGATAGGCGAAGGAAAGTTGCGCGCGCGGTAGTAGCCCTTCGAACAGCGCGTCCTGCCGGCGATGCAGTTCATGCATGGCGCCGGCGCTGTCGAGCACCTGCACCGCTTCCGCATGCGGCACGAAGGCGCGGATGACGATGCCGCCGCCGGGCACTGCATGCGGGCCGAGCAGGGCGAAAGGATCGCCGTGGCGCGCGCCGAGCAGGGCATCCACTTCCGCCTGCGACGCGCGCCAGGGTTCCACCGGATCAGCCCCGCCGTGTCATCGCTGCACCGGCACGTTCCAGATCTCCTCAGCATACTGCGCGATCGTGCGGTCCGAGGAAAACCACGCCATGTTCGCCGTGTTCAGGATGGCCGAGCGCCACCAGGCGGAACGGTCGCGCCAGTGCCGGCCCACGGCGCGCTGGGCGTCGAAATAGCTGTCGAAATCTGCCGCCACCATGAAGTAGTCACTGCCGCGCAGCGCCGCGACGAGATCCTTGTAGCGGTTGCGGTCATCGGGAGAGAAGACGCCATCCTCGATCTGGTCGAGCACTTCCTTCAGCCGACGCGACTGGTCAATGGCGTTCTGGCCGCGCCAACCACCCTCCCGGCGTTCCGCGACCTCGGCGGTGCTCAGGCCGAAGATGAAGATGTTGTCGTCACCGACATGCTCCTTGATCTCGACATTGGCGCCGTCGAGCGTGCCGATGGTGAGCGCACCATTCAGCGCGAACTTCATGTTGCCGGTGCCCGACGCCTCCATCCCTGCGGTCGAGATCTGCTCGGAGAGGTCGGCGGCCGGCACGATGATCTCGGCCAGAGACACGTTGTAGTTGGGCAGGAACACGATCTTCAGCAGGTTGCGCACCGTGGGGTCGGAGTTCACCACACGCGCCACGTCGTGTGCCAGCTTGATGATCAGCTTCGCGCGATGGTAGCTGCTCGCCGCCTTGCCGGCGAAAATCTTGACGCGCGGCACCCAGGCTTTCATGGGCTGGCTGCGGATCTCGTCATACAGCGCGACGGCCTCCAGCACGTTCAACAGTTGACGCTTGTATTCGTGGATGCGCTTGATCTGCACGTCGAAGATCGCATCCGGGTCGAGTTTGAGCTGGAACTGGTCGCGTACCAGGGTGGCCAGCGCCCGCTTGTTCGCGCGCTTGGCCTCGGCGAATTTCTGCTGGAAGGCGGCGTCGTCCGCCAGCGGGATGAGCTTGCGCAATGCCTCGGGCTTGTCGAGCACTTCCGCCCCGCAGGCCTCGACCAGCAGGCCGGTGAGGCCAGGGTTGCACTGCTGCAGCCAGCGCCGGAACGTGATGCCGTTCGTCTTGTTCGTGAGCTTGCCAGGGAACAGCGTGTTGAAATCCGAAAACACGGTCTGCTTCAGCAAATCCGAATGCAGCGCCGAGACGCCGTTCACCTTGTGCGAGCCCACCACCGCGAGATGGCCCATCCGTACGCGCCGCCCGTGTCCCTCCTCGATCAGCGAAACCGCGGACATCATCCGCCCGTCATTCGGGAAGCGGCCCCGCACCTCGTCCAGGTGGAAGGCGTTGATCAGGTAGATGAGCTGCATGTGGCGGGGCAGCAGGCGTTCCATCAGCGGCACCGGCCAGCTTTCCAGCGCCTCTGGCAGCAGCGTGTGGTTGGTGTAGCTGATGGTGCGGCGGGTGATGTCCCATGCCTTTTCCCAAGGAACATCGTGCAGGTCCACCAGGATGCGCAGCAGCTCCGGCACGACGATGGAGGGGTGCGTGTCGTTAAGCTGGATCGCCACACGGTCCGGCAGGCTGCGCAAATCGCCATAGACGCGCATGTGCCGGCGCACGAGGTCCTGCAAGGCGGCGGAGGAGAAGAAGTATTCCTGCCGCAGCCGCAACTCCTGCCCCGCACTGCTCTCGTCGGAGGGGTAGAGCAGCTTCGAGATGCTCTCGGCCTTCACGCTCGCCGCCAAAGCGCCCATATGATCGCCCTGGTTGAAGGCGTCGAGGTGAAGCTCGTCATTCGCCTTGGCCGACCAAAGGCGCAGCGTGTTCACATGGGCGCCGCGCCAGCCGACGATCGGCGTGTCGTAGGCCACGGCCTGCACCGTCTCAGCCGGGCGCCACACATGCTTGATGCGCGCCTCGCTCACCATCACAGCGTCCACCGAGCCGCCAAAGCCGATGCTGTGGGCGATCTCGGGGCGGGCAAATTCCCATGGGTTGCCGAATTTCAGCCAGTCTTCCGGGTATTCATGCTGCCAGCCATCGCGGATCGTCTGGCGGAACAGGCCGTGATCGTAGCGGATGCCGTAGCCGAAGGCGGGAATGCCCAGCGTGGCCATGCTCTCCATGAAGCACGCGGCGAGCCGGCCGAGGCCACCATTGCCGAGCGCGGCATCGGGTTCGGCGATGCGCAGCTTCTCGGCATCCACGCCGAGCTCTTCGAGCGCGTCATGCAGCTCCCCGACCAGGCCGAGGTTGCAGACATTGTCGCGCAGCAGACGGCCAATGAGGAATTCAAGGCTGAGATAGTACACCTGCTTCGCGCCGGAATCGTAGGTTGCGCGCGTCAGGTCGATCCAGCGATCGACGATGCGATCCCGCACCGCCAGCGCCGTCGCCACGAACCAGTCGCGATCCAGCGCGCCCTTGCGGCTCTTGCCCAGATCGTAGGTCAGCTTGTGCAGGATGACATCGCGCAGCGGCTGCGCGCTGGAGAAGGGCGCGTCGGCCTTGCCCGCATCGTTCGGCGTCGTCGGGGTATCCATCGGCTCGCGTCCTTCACCAGCATCGGGCAGCAGCTTCTTGCAACTTCGCGTCTGTCAACGCGCGCGCTATATGCCACAAAGTGACCCATTGCGCGCCGAATTTGAAGCCGCTTCGCTGCGGCGCAACAAAAATTCTTGCGCTTTACGAGGCCTTTATGCCGGCGAGCGCGGCCAGGCCGAGGAAGGCGGGCATCGGATGCAGCACCAGCGCGAGCGGAATGGCCGCGACATAGCTCGCCATCGGCGCTTTCGCCTCGAATCCGGCGCGGAAGCGCGCGCGGTCGAGGCTTGGCGCCAGGCGCGGCACGATGCCGCCGGCGATGAACACGCCGCCGCGCGCGCCCCAGGCCAGCGCCATGTCGCCCGCATAGCCGGCCAGCAGACCAAGGAACGTGTCGCGTGCTGCGGATGCGATGGGGCAGGTGTCGGCAGCGGCGATCACCGCTGCTGCGTCGCGTGGCGGCACCGCGGCGCCGCGCTCGGCCGCGATGATTGCGTGCAGCGCGACAAGCCCTCGCCCGGAGAGCGCCTCCTCCGCCCCGGCGCGGCCGGCGCGCTGGCGCAGGGCGGCGATCACTTTTTCCTGTTCGGCATCGTTGGCGGCGAGGCTGACATGCCCGCCCTCGGTCGGCACCGCGATGGCGCCAGAGGGCAGCGGCAGCAATCCCGCCGCGCCGAGGCCCGTGCCCGGCCCGAGCACCAGCATCGGCGCGCCCGCTACCGGCGCGCCGCCGCCGATCCGCAGCAGGTCGTGCGCGTCGAGGTGTGGCAGCGCATGGGCGAGGGCGAGAAAGTCGTTCACCAACTGCACGCGTGCAAGGCCGAAGCGCGCGGCGAGCGCGCCGGTTTCGAAGTACCACTCGGCATTGGTGAGCCGCGCCGGCGCCCGCCCCCCGGGCACGGGCCCGGCGATGGCGAGCACAGCCTGCGTCACGCCGCCAGCGGGCGCAAGCTGCGCCAGCGCCTCGGCGATCGCGGCCTCCGGCGTTGGAAAGTCGGCGACTGGCAGGATCAGGGGCGCGCCGATTCCCGCCTCGGTCAGCAGCGCAAATCGCGCATTAGTGCCGCCGATGTCGGCGAGCAGCGCCGTCACGGACGGAGCGAGAGGATGTAGGCGGCGATGTCCTCGGCCTGGCGCAGAGTCAGGCCTGGATCGGGCATCGTCGCATGCGGTGTGCGCAGGAAGGTGGCGAGGCCCGCCGCCGTCACCTCGGGGCGGCGCCCGATGGCAGCGAAGGCGGGCACCGCATCGCTCACCGGCCCGGGGCCGGCGGTCGCGACGCGGTGGCAGTTCGCGCACCATTGCTCGGCGATGGCGCGCCCAGTCAGGGGATCGGCCGCCACCGCCGGCAGGAAGGGCAGGCTTGCCAATAGCAGCGTGAGCATGGGGCGCATCGCAGAGCCTCCTTGAAGGTCAATATGTCGCGCGCCCGCCCGAGATGTCGAAGGCCGCGCCGGTGGAGAAGGAGCACTCGGGCGTGCAGAGCCAGCAGATGAGCCCTGCGATCTCCTCCACCTCGACGAAGCGCGCCATCGGGATCTTCGACAGCATGAAAGCGATGTGCGCTTCCGTCATCTGGTTGAAGATCTCGGTCTTGGCGGCTGCCGGCGTCACGCAATTCACCAGCACGCCCTTGGTGGCGAGCTCCTTCGCCAGCGACTTCGTGAGCCCGATCAGCCCCGCCTTGCTCGCGCTGTAATGCGCGGCGTTCGGGTTGCCTTCCTTGCCCGCGACCGAGGCGACATTCACCACGCGCCCCCAGCCATTCGCCACCAGATGCGGCACCACCGCGCGCGCGACGAGGAAGGGTGCGGTGAGGTTCACCTCGATCACCCGGCGCCACTGCTCGGGTGGAATGTCCGTGACCGGCATGTTCCCACCGGTGATGCCGGCATTGTTGACCAGCACGTCGATCTTGCCATGCGCGGCGAGGGTCTTGGCGGTCGCTTCGGCGATTGCGATCTCATCGGTCAGGTCGAGCACCTCGGCCGTCACGCGCCCTTCGGCGGCGAGGGCGGCGCGGCTTTCCTCGGTCTTGGCGGGGTCCATGTCCCAGATCGAGACCGACGCACCCGAATTCACCATGCGCCGCGCCACCGCGAGGCCGATGCCGCGCGCGCCGCCGGTGACGACGGCCACGCGGCCGCGCAGATCGAGCTTGTTCATCATCCTCTCCCCACGAAGGGCATCTTGCTCGCCATGATCGTCATCGTCAGCACATTCGTCGCCAGCGGCCAGGCCGCCATCTGCGCCACCGCGGTGCCGACATGGTCCACATCCATCAGCGGCTCGGCCTTGATCGACCAATCCGCCTGCGGCACGCCACGCGCCATGCGCTCGGCCATCGGCGTGGCGGCGTTGCCGATGTCGATCTGCCCGACCGCGATGTCGAAGCGGCGACCATCGAGGTTCATGGATTTGGTCAGACCCGTCACCGCATGCTTCGTCGAGGTATAGGGCGCGCTGCCCGGCCGGGGCGCATGCGCACTGATCGAGCCGTTATTGATGATGCGCCCGCCTTGCGGCTTCTGCGTCGCCATCAACTTGAAGGCCGCGTGTGCCACGAGGAACACGCCGTTGAGGTTCACATTGACCACCTTGAACCATTGCTCGGTGGTGAGTTCCTCGAAGGGCGTGCCGGGCACGTTGTTGCCGGCATTGTTGAACAGCAGGTCGAGCCGCCCGAAATCTTTCTCGATGGTGGCGAAGGCGGCCGCCACCGAGGCGGGCTCCGAGACATCGCCCGGCACGACCAAGGTCTTGCCCTTGGCAAGTCCCGCCGTCTCCTCCAACGCGTCCTCGCGGCGGCC
>JBBSCP010000137.1:0-11323 GCA_038250135.1 Acetobacterales bacterium
CTCAAGGCCGGCCGCATCACCCGTCCGCAGGCCGAGGCGCAGATGACTGATGTGCGCGCCCGCACGCAGCGCGACATCCAGGTGGCGCAGACGATCAACACCAGCATCGGCCGCCGCGGCGCCGAATTCGACACGGCGATCGAGAATGTGGCGCCTGGCGTGAAGGAGCAGACGCTCGCGCGCAACCGCGGCGGCGCCTTTGTGCCGGTGCGCGCCCGCGCCACCGTGCCGCTGCGGCTGCGCCCGGATGCGATATCGCCCGAGATCGCGCAGGTCTCGGCGCGACAGAACGTTACGCTGCGGCCTGGCAGCAACGGCTTCGCGCTGGTCGAGACGTCCTCCGGCCTGCGCGGCTATGCGCCGGCGGGCGCCTTCCCGGAGGCGCGCAACCTCGGCAGCCGACCGGCCGTTGCGGCCGATGAGGGCGATGTGCGCTCGCTCGCCGCCAGCAACGTGGCGCGGCGCGACAATTTCGCGGAGAGCGTCGGCAACGCCGAGCGACTCGCCGCCGGGCAGGGCTTCGAGCTGGCGAGCTGAGATGTTGATACGCCGCCTGTTCGCAGCTTTTGCGCTGGGCCTCGCCCTGATGGGAGTGGAGCGCGCCCAGGCTCAGGCGCAGCATCCCGAGCCGCCGCGCCAGCCCTTCCTGCGCATCGAGGCGGCGGCGCATATCGCGCCCATCGCGCGGCTTGCCGTGGATGCCGAGGCGCGCCTGCTCGCCACGGTCTCGGACGACAAGACGCTGCGCCTGTGGTCGCTGCCCGACGGCACGCCGCGGGGGGTTCTGCGCCCACCGATCGGGCCGGAGGCGGAGGGCGAGCTTTATGCCGTGGCGCTCTCGCCCGACGGCAGGCGGGCCTTCGCGGCCGGCTATACCGCGGCGAGCTGGGACCGCAGCTTCGCCATCTATGTGTTCGACACCACCACGATGCGCCTGCTCGCGCGGCTGCCGGGCCTGCCGGCGCCGGTGCAGCATCTGGCGATCTCGGCCGATGGCAAGCGCCTGGCTGCGGCCCTGGGCGGACGGGCGGGGATTCGCGTGTGGGATGCGCGCAACGGCCAGCCGCTTTGGGATGATGCGGGCTTCACCGCCCCGGCGCGCATGGTGGCCTTCGCGCCGGGCGAGGCCGGGGCGGATCGCCTCGCCGCCACCGGCGCAGATGGCCGGGTACGGATCTATGACCGGCAGGGGCGCAAACTGGCGGAGCGCGTGCCACTGGCGGGCGCGCGCCCCTTCGGTCTGGCCTGGTCGCCCGATGGCGCGCTGCTCGCCCTGGGCTTCGAGGATCGGCTGCGGGTCGAGATCCTCGCCGCGACGGATCTGCGCACGATGTTCACGCCCGACGTCGCCGGTCTGGTCGGGGAGGGGCTGCCGGCCGTCGCCTGGGCCGCCGATGCGCGCGGCGGCGTGCAATTGCATGCGGCCGGCTATGCGCGCCGTGCGCCGCCCGCTGCCACGCGCGCCGTGGTGCCCGGCGCGCGCGGCATCAACGCGCCCACCCCCGCCCCGGGTTCCGCCCCGGGCCCCGCCACCTCGCCACGTGACTTTGTCATCCGGCGCTGGGCCGAGTTTGGCCTCGGCCCGGCGACCGACATCCCTGCCGCGCGCGACGCGATCTCGCATCTGCTGACGCTGCCGGGGGGCGGGCTGGCCTTCGCCGCCGCCGATCCCGGTTGGGGCCGGCTCGCACCCGATGGCACGCTCGCCATCGCGCCGCGGCCGCCGGGGGGGGATTTGCGCAACACCGGGCAGGGGCTGGCGGTTTCCGCGGATGGCACGCGGCTGCGCATCGCGTTGCGCCCCGGCGAGCCGCCACTGCTGTTCGACAGCCTGGCCGGCCTGCTTTCCCGTGCCGGGCCGGAGAGCGAGGGCTTCGCCACGGCGCGCACCGCCAGCGCGCGGCTGCAGGTGGCGGATTGGCGCAATGCCAACCGCCCACGCCTCGGCCAGACGCCGCTGCGGTTGGGCGAGGGGGAGTATTCGCGCAGCCTCGCGCTGCTGCCGGAGGATCGTGGCGTCCTGATCGGCACGGACAATCACCTGCGGCTGTTCGACGCCGCGGGCGCGCCGATCGCCTCACTGCCGGTGCCTGGCGCCGTATGGGGTCTCGCGCTGTCGAACGACCGCGCCGTGGCGGCGCTCGGCGATGGCACGATCCGCTGGTATGCGCTGGCCAGCGGCGCGATCACCGAACACGCCGCGCTGTTCATCCATGCCGAGACGTTGCGCTGGGTGCTCTGGACGCCCGAAGGCCTGTTCGACCACGCGCCGAATGGTGGGCAGGAACTGGTTGGTCTGCTGCTCAACAACGGCCGTGCGCAGACGCCGGAATGGGCGAGTTTCCAGCAGGCCTATCGCGCGCTGTTCGCCCCCGCGGCGGTGCGCGCGCGCATCGCCGGCGACAGCCAGCCGGCGCAGGCGCGGCTTGCCCAACTCGGCGAGGTGCGGGCGCGTATCGGGCAATTGCCCCAACTCGCCGCGCGCGGCCTCTGCGCCGTGACGGCGCAGGGTTGCACCGCACTGCGTTGGGACGCGCAGGAACTGCCGGCCGGCGCCACGGCGCTGCGCATCGGTCTTGCGGCCACGGATCGCGGGCTCGGCATCGGCCCGCTCGACGTCTTGGTGAATGAGCGTATCGTCAATCGCAATGAATCCGCGGCCGGCGAGAGCATGGTCGAAGTGCCGCTCGACCCTGGCACGAACCGCATCGCCACACGCCTCTACGCCGAGGATCGCGCGCTGTTCGCCGAGGGGCCGAGTGCCGCCCTTGCCCGCGCCGGCGGTGCCGAAGCCCCGGCCACGGCGGGGCGGCTGGTGGTGCTGGCGATCGGCGTCAACGAATACGCCACACCCGCCTACAACCTGAACTTCGCCGTGGCCGACGCGGAACTCGTCGCCGCGACGCTGCGCGCCCAGGCCGGCAACCTGTTCCGCGAGGTGCGCGTGACGGTGCTGAAGGACCGCCAGGCGACGCGCCGCGGCGTGCTGGACGCATTGGCCCAGGCCGCGCGAGAGACGGCGCCGAACGATACCTTCGTGCTCTACATCGCAGGCCACGGCGTGCGCACCGAGCCCGACCAGCGCTTCCTGTTCCTGCCGCATGACGTGACGGCGAGCGACTGGCCGACTTTGCGCCGCCAGGGCATCGAGGATTCGACCCTGGTCGCCGCCATCGCCGGCATCCGCGCGCGCGACGCCATTCTGCTGCTCGACACCTGCCACGCCGGGCAACTGACGATGGACCAGCTCTCCGCACTGGGCAACGAGACGGGGCGCTTCCTGCTCGCCGCCTCGACCTCGGTGCAGGAGGCGCTGGACAGCTATAACGACCGCAACGGCGTCTTCGCCTATGCGGTGCGCGAGGCGCTGGGCGGTCGAGGCGGCGCGGATGGCGAGGGCCGTGTCAGCGCGCTGACGCTCGGCGAATGGGTGATGCGCCGCGTGCCCCAACTCGCCGCCGAGCGCCAGCACCGCCAGGACGCGGTGTTCCGCACCGCGAGCCGCGACCTGCGGAGCTTCCCGTTGGCGGTGGTGCCGAGGTAGTGCCTAGAGCACGATCGATCCTCTCGGATCGATCTCGTGCTCTCGAAACAATTGTAGAACCGTGGGGAGGGCGTTGCCATCCGCAAAACACCCCGGCGGTCCAGGGCGCCCTGGTCTGGGAGTTTGAGGGGGCAACGCCCCCTCAAGGCCCCAATCGCTACCCTCGCATCGCCCGCCACACGCGCTCGGCCGTCGCTGGCATGTCGAGGTGCGTCACGCCGATCGCGTCGCACACGGCCGAAATCACTGCCGGCAGCGCGCCCACCGTGCCGGCCTCGCCCGCGCCCTTGGCGCCGAGCGGGTTCGATTTGGTCGGGCAATGATTGCCCAGCACCTCGACGAAGGGCATGTCGGTGGCGCGCGGCATGGCGTAGTCCATGAAGCTGGCGGCAAGCAACTGCCCGCTCTCCGCGTCGAAGCGCGCCTCCTCCATCAGCGCCTGGCCAAGGCCCTGCGCGACGCCGCCCTGGATCTGGCCCTTCAGCAGCAGCGGGTTCACCACCACGCCGACATCATCCACCACCAGGTAGCGCGTGAGCGCGACAGCGCCGGTCTCAGGGTCCACCTCGAGCTCGCAGATGTGGCAGCCATTGGGGAAGGTCGCATCATCGGCGGCGACGACGGCGGAGGCGTAGAAGCCCTTCTCCTCGCCGGGTGGCAGCCCGCCGGGGGCGTAGGCTGCACGCGCCACCTGCTCGATCCGCAGGGCGCGGTCGGTGCCTGCAACGCTGAAGCGGCCCGCGGCGAACTCGATATCCGCCTCGGCCGCTTCAAGCATCAGGCCCGCAATGTGCTTGCCGCGTTCGACGATGCGCGCGGCCGCCTTCGTCATCGCGGTACCGCCGGCCACGATGGAGCGGCTGCCGAAGGTGCCGCGGCCATGCGGCAGGCTGTCGGTATCGCCGAAAGCCACGCGGATCTTGTCCATATCGAGCCCGAGCATCGTCACCGCCATTTGCCGAAAGGCGGTTTCATGCCCCTGGCCGTGGCTATGCGTGCCGAGCAGCAGCGAGCAGCCGCCATCGGAAGCAAAGCGGATTTCAACACCTTCCTCCATCGGCGCCTTGGGCGGGCCGGCGCTGATCTCGATGGCGTTGGCGATGCCGAGGCCGAGGCGCTTGCCGCGCGCCATCGCCTCGGCGCGGCGGGCGGGAAAGCCGTCCCAGTCGGCGGCCTGCATCGCCATGTCCATCGCGCGCGGGAAATCGCCGCTGTCGTAGGTGAAGACCAAGCCGGTGCGGAATGGCATCTGGTCGGGCGTGATCAGGTTGCGGCGGCGGATCTCGGCCCTGTCCATGCCCATTTGCGCGGCGGCGACGTCGATGGCGCGCTCGATGGCGTAGGTCGCCTCCGGCCGCCCGGCACCGCGATAGGGCGCGGTGGGCTGGGTGTTGGTGAAGGCGCCGAGCACCTCGGCAAAGATCGCGGGCGTGCGGTACACGCCGGCGAGCCCGCCCAGATTGTTGGTCGAGGAGTGCGGCCCGAGCAGCGCGAGATAGGCGCCGAGATTCGCCACAGTGCGGATGCGTAAGCCGAGGAAGTGCCCTTGCTCATCCAGCGCAAGTTCCACGGTGGAGTCATTGTCGCGCGCATGGGCATCGGATAGCAGTGCCTCGCTGCGATCGGCACCCCAGCGCAATGTTCGGTTCAGCCGCCGCGCGGCCCACAACAACACGGCCTGTTCCTGCGTCGGATGGCTGCGCAGGCCGAAGGCGCCGCCCATCTCGGGGGCTACGATACGCAGCGCGGAGGCGGTCTCGCCCAGCACGGGCACCAGCACGTCGCGCAGCGCATGCGGACCCTGCGAGCCGGCGCGGAGCGTCCAGCGGCCTTCGATCGAATCCCATTCGGCGATGGCGCCGCGCGTCTCGATGGTGTTCGCCGAAATGCGCGAGATGCGGAAATCGAGCGCCACACGATGCGCCGCCCGGGCAAACGCGGTCTTGACGGCCGCCGCATCGCCCTGGGCAAAGCGGAAGCACAGATTGTCGGCGCAGAGTTCAGGCCAGACGGCAGGCGCGCCTTCGGCCAGCGCGGCGGTGGCCGAGGTGACGGCGGGCAGCGGCTCCCATTCCACCTCGATCGCCTCAGCCGCATCCCGCGCCTCCGTGCGGGTCCGCGCGACCACGGCGGCGACAGGATCGCCGACATGGCGCGCGATTTCGGCGGCGAGCGGCAAATAGGGTGGGCGCGGCATCGGGCTGCCATCGGGGCGCTGGCGCGGCACGGCGCAGGGCAGGCCGCCGAGCCCATCGGCGAGCCAATCCGCCCCTGTCAGCACGGCCACCACGCCCGGCATCGCCCGTGCGGCCGCGGCATCGATGGCCCCGATCCGGGCCTGCGCGTGCGGCGAGCGCAGGAACACCACATGCAACGCGTCAGGCACTTGCAGATCATCGGTGTAGCGCCCCAGGCCGCGCAGCAGACGAACATCCTCGACGCGGCGCACGGGCTGGCCCAGGCCGAATTTCGGGAGTGACTCGGACATCGGAACCTCCTGCGACGGCGATGCCGGCGTAGCCGCCTCAGCACGCGGCGTCGAGAGCATCCCGGCGCCGGACCCTTGCGGCGGGCGCGCGCCATCCGGTACCTCTGCACCAACCACCAAGCGGCGGCACGCCGCGATCACGAGGGAACGGAGCTCACCGCATGAACATCACCCGCCGCCGCCTGGCCGCACTCGCCGGCCTGCCCCTGCTGCCTGTCATCGCGCAGGCGCAGGAAGCCTGGCCTGGCCGCCCCGTCACCATGGTCGTGCCCTGGGCCGCCGGCGGCTCGACCGATGCGGTGGCGCGCATCATGACCGCGCGGATGTCCACCGACACGGGCCGCAGCTTCGTGGTGGACAACCGCACCGGCGCCAACGGCACCATCGGCTTCAACTCGGTCGCGCGTGCGAGACCGGATGGCTACACGCTGCTCATCAGCACGGTCAGCACCTACGCCATGGCGCCGCACATGATGACGCTGCCCTACAACAATGAGCGCGACTTCGTGGGCATCGGGCTGCTCGCCGCCATGCCGATGATCCTCGTCGTGAACAAGAATTACCCGGCGCGCACGCTGGCGGAATTCGTCGAACTCGCGAAGCGGCCTGGCGCGGACGTCACCTACGCCAATTCCGGCATTGGCTCATCCACCCATCTCGCCACCGAGCTGTGGCTCCAGGCGGCGGGCCTGCGGCTGCGCGACATCGGATATCGCGGCGGCGCGCCGGCGGTGCAGGGCGTGCTGGCGAATGAGACGCCGATGATCGTGCAGGCGGCGTCGGGCGTGCTGCCGCTGATCCAGGCGGGGGACCTGCGCGCGCTGGCGATCTCCTCGCGTGAGCGCAGCCCGGTGGCGCCTGAAATCCCGACTTTCCATGAGCAGGGCTTCGCTGATTTCGAAGTGTTCGAGCACATCGCGCTGCAAGGCCCGGCCGGCCTGCCGCAGCCGATCATCGAACGCGCCAACGCCATCGCCAAGGCGGCGATGGAAGCGCCCGAGACGCGCCAGCGCCTGGCCGCGCTGGCCGTGGTGCCGGTGGTCGGCTCGCCGGCGGAATGGCCCGCCTATTTTGCGGCCCAGAACGAGAAGTGGCGCGGCATCATCCGCGCGCGCAACATCACCATCCAGTAAAGCGGCGGGCCAGTAAAGCAGCGGGCCAGTAAAGCAGCGGGCCAGTAAGGCAGCGGGTAGGCAGGCATGCAGCGTTCCATCGTCGCGGTCTGCCTCTCCGGCCCGCTGCCGGTCGCGCCCTTCCTGCGCGATGGGTTGGCGGCGGGGTATGTGGCGCAACGGCGCGGCGAGTTGCCTGGTCCCGGAGATTCGTGCCGCTACTGGAACCCGAGAAGCGCTATGGCAGGCAGTCTTCATGGCTCAGCCCAAACATCGCCGAGAGTTTTCGAATGATCGCGCCTCGGCCTCTGCCGGCGGGATATTTCCGATGGGCTCCAGCAGCCGACGGTGATTGAACCAGTCCACCCATTCCAGCGTCGCCAACTCGACGGCCTCGAATAAGCGCCGAGGTCCGCGCCGAAGCACGCCAGCCGACGATGCGGCGGGCGAAGGTGGCGATGACGACGGCGACATGGACGCAGCCCGCCCAGGTCGAGACATGGGTGAAATCCGATATCCAAAGAACATTCGGGTGCGTTGCGTTGAACTGCCGATTGACGTGATCGCGCGGGCAAGGCACCGCATAGCCGCTGATGGAGGTGCGGATCGGCTTGCCGCGGATCACCCCTTGCAGCCCGAGGTTGCGCTTCAGTGGCTCGACGGTGCAGCGCGCGATATCAGGGCCTTCCCGCCCCAACTGCCGCCAGACCTTGTGCACGCCGCAGATCTCGCAGTTTTCCGCAAAGACGCGCCGGATCTCGGGCGTGAGGGCCGCTTCCCGCTTGGCTCGCGCGGACTGCTTGGAGGGATCGGCCCGCTTGGCGGCATGGTCTTGGCAGGCGGATGGGGCGATCGGCAAGATCTTGCAGATCGGCTCGACACCATGTTGCCCACAGTGATCGTCAACAGTGATCGTCAATGAAGGCGATCATCGCTGGCTGGCTGCGTCGCCTGGCTCGTCATGACTCCATCCTATTTGGGAGTGGGAGCCTCCGACAAACCCGGGGCGGTTCAGTGCAGCAATTCCGCCAGGACGGTGACGCCGAGCACGCAAGCCGCGTGGCAGGCCGACGTAGAACCCGCAACAGTCAGGCATCGCGATGGACAAGCCTGCCGGCCCGGCCCAGTCTGCGGCGTTCGCCTTGCCCGAGGAGCCCCGGCTTGGGCATGTCCGCCGATCTCGACCGTCCCTATTCCGCCTTTCGCCTGGCCTGGGAAGCGCTGCGCGGCCATCGCGGCTGGCGCCCGGCCTGGCGTAGCGTTGCGGTCCCGAAGCCGGCCTACCGGGTCGTCGTGGTGGGCGGCGGCGGGCATGGGCTTTCCACCGCCTATCACCTGGCGGCGGAACACGGGATTACCGACGTCGCGGTGCTGGAACGCGGGCCGATCGGCCTCGGCAATGTCGGGCGCAACACCACGATCGTGCGGTCCAACTACTTCCAGGCGGAGAATATCCGCTTCTATGAACACTCGCTGAAACTGTGGGAGCGATTCGAGCGGACGCATCGCTTCAACGCCATGGTCAGCCAGCGCGGCACCATCAACCTGTTCCATTCGGACGGCCAGCGCGACCTGTTTGCGCGCCGCGCCAATGCGATGCGCATCGAAGGCGTGGATTGCGAGTTGCTGGACCGCGCGGCGGTGCGGCGCGCGGCGCCACTGGTGGAACTGGACAATGCCCGCTTCCCGGTGCTCGGCGGCTTCCTGCAGCGGCGCGGCGGCACGGTGCGGCATGATGCGGTGCCCTGGGCCTATGCACGGTCCGCCAGCGCGCGTGGCGTGGACATCGTCGAGCAGTGCGAGGTCACCGGCATCCGCGTCGAAGCCGGCCGCGTGACGGGGGTGGAGACCAGCCGCGGCAGCGTGCGCGCCGACAAGGTGGTGCTGTGCGTGGCCGGCCATTCCTCACGCCTGGCGGCGATGGCGGGCTTCCGCCTGCCGATCGAGACGCATGTGCTGCAGGCCTTCGTCACCGAATCGGTGAAGCCCTGCCTGGATGTGGTGGTGACCTACGGCGCAGGCCACTTCTACGTCAGCCAGTCGGACAAGGGCGGGCTGGTGTTCGGCGGCGCGACCGATGGCCACAACAGCTACGCCCAGCGCGGCGGCCTGCCCGAGATGGACGAAGTGCTGACCGCCGGCAAGACACTGATGCCCGCGCTGTCGCGCCTGCGCATCCTGCGCCAATGGGGTGGCGTGATGGACATGTCGATGGATGGCAATCCCATCATCTCCGCCACGCCGGTCGAGAACCTCTACCTCAATGGCGGCTGGTGCTATGGCGGGTTCAAGGCGGTTCCGGCAGGCGGGCATTTCACCGCGCATCTCGTCGCCACCGGCGCGCCGCACCCCACCATCGCGCATTTCGGGCTGTCGCGCTTCCGCGAAGGCCGCACCATCGACGAACGCGGCGTCGGCCCCTACCCCTGGATGCATTGAGCCGTGCACCGCATCGACTGCCCGCATTGCGGCCCACGCGACGAGGCCGAGTTCCGCTATCGCGGCGACGCCACCATCGTGCGCCCCGCGCCGGATGCCGGTATCGAATCCTTCGCCGCCTATGTCTATGACCGCGCCAACCCGCTCGGCTGGCATGTCGAGTGGTGGCAGCACGTGCATGGCTGCCGGTCCGTGCTGAAGCTGGTGCGCCACACCGGCACGCATGCCATCGCCTGGGTCGGTGCGCCGGGCGACTCGCCGGAGATTCCGGCGTGACCGGCTTCCGCCTGCCCACCGGTGGCCACATCGACCGCAACCGCCCGCTGAGCTTCACCTTCGATGGCCGTGCGATGCAGGGCTTCGCCGGCGACACGCTGGCCTCGGCATTGCTGGCCAATGGGCAGCGTCTGTTCGGGCGGTCCTTCAAGTATCACCGCCCGCGCGGCGTGGTGACGGCGGGGCGGGAGGAGCCCTGCGCCCTGGTCGAGCTGCGCGACGGCGCACGGCGCGAACCCAACACGCCCGCCACCACCATCGAACTGTTCGACGGGCTGGTCGCGTATAGCCAGAATCGCTTCCCGTCGCTGCGCTTCGACCTGATGGCGGTGGCCGGGCTCGCCGCGCCGCTGCTGCCGGCCGGCTTTTACTACAAGACCTTCATCTCGCCCGCCGGATGGTGGGAGCGCGTCTATGAACCGCTGATCCGCCGCGCCGCGGGGCTCGGCCGTACGGCGGAAGCGCCAGACCCCGACCGCTACGAGCACCTCCACGCGCATTGCGACCTGCTGGTGGTCGGCGCCGGCCCGGCCGGGCTGACCGCGGCGCGCATCGCGGCGGAAGCCGGCGCGCGGGTGATCCTGGCCGAGCAGGATAGCGTCGCCGGCGGCGGCGCGCTGCTGGACAGGACTGCGGCAGTCTGGGCTTCGGGCATGGCGGCGGCGCTGCCGGATGGCGTGCTGCGCACCCGCATGGCGGTGGTCGGCGCCTATGGCCACGGCGTCTTCGTCGCGGTCGAGCGCGTGGCGGACCACCTGGCGCATCCCGGCCCCCACCAGCCCCGCCAGCGGCTGCACATCATCCGCGCGCGTCGCGCCATCCTCGCCACCGGCGCGGTGGAACGCCTGCTCGCCTTCCCCGGCAATGACCGGCCCGGCGTGATGCTGGCCGGCGCCGCGCTGACCTATGCGCGGCGCTACGGCGTCGGCGTCGCGCGCCGCGTCGTGGTCCTCGCCGCCGACGATGCCGGACATCACGCCGCCATCGGTCTGGCCGAGGCCGGCATGACGATCGTCGCCATCCTCGACCCACGTACCGAGAGCGCCGGCGCTGCCGCTTCGCGCGAAGCGGGGCTGCCGGTGCGCGCAGGGTGGGAGGTAGCGGGCACGGCCGGGCCGCTGTCGCTGCGCGGCGTGGTGGCGCGCCGCATCGGCGCGCAAGTGCCGGCGTATCTCGAGGCCGAGGCGCTGCTGGTTTCCGGCGGCTGGTCGCCGGAGACCGCGCTGGCGCACCAGGCCGGGCTGCCGCTCGGCTGGGATGATGCGCACCAGGCCTTCACCCCGACCGAGCCGCGCGACGGCGTCGCCGCCGCGCGCGCGATGCGCGGCGAGCGGGGGCTGGCGGCGGCCGCCGCCGAGGGCGCGCAGGCGGCGCGCGATGCGCTGCGCGCCCTGGGCCTCTCGCCCGGCGCCCCGCCGCCGCTGCCTGGCGCATCGCGGCCCGGCACACCCCCCGCACCGCTGC
>JBBSCP010000138.1:0-11298 GCA_038250135.1 Acetobacterales bacterium
CGCGATGCGGCGCTCGCCGGCACTTGCGGCGGCCTCGGCGATGAAGCGCGCCTGCGCGGCTTCCTCCGGGTGGCCGGTGCCCATCACCTCGGAGTTGAGGCCGATGACGCGCCAGCCGGGCAGGTCGTGCAGCCCGCGCCCAGCGCCGAGATGCGCCTGGAAACGCGCCAGCCGCGCCTCGTCGAAGGGCTGGTGCGGCATGGTGTGCGCATGGCTGCCGGTATCGTGGTTGCCGGGCAGCGCCAGCAGCGGCGCGGGGAAGGCGCGGTGCAGTTCGGCGGCGAGCGCCAGATCGGCCTCGCTATCCGCGCCGTCGAGCGAGAGGTCGCCGCTGGCGATCACGAGGTCCGGCGGGCTCGCCTCGGCCAGGGCGCGGATCAGAGCGACATTGCCGCGGAACAGCTTGTTCCGCGGCGAGAGATGCGCATCCGACAATTGCAGGATGGTCGGCACGATTCAGCTCCGGCGCGGCAGCAGACGGCGCACTTCGCTGGCCATGTCGGCCAGGGCCACTTCTGGTGTCGCATTGCCTTCGACCACGCGCGCCATGTTGTTCACCATCACCTCGGTCACCCGCACGCTGTTGGTCCCGGGGAAAGCATACCACGGCACCATGCGCGGCACCTGCAGCGTCGCCGTCTGGAACAGCGGATTCTCGCGGTAGAATTCGGCCAGGTGGCGCGGGTCGTCGATGGCGAGCTGGTTGGTCGGCACATAGCCGGTGTTCCTCACCATCAGCGCGGTGCCCTCGGCGCTGGTCGAGAAGCGCAGATACTTCCACGCTGCCTCGCGCTTGGCGGGGTCACGCGCCGTCAGCATGCCGGCGGCGCCGCCGGTCGGCAGGCGGCCATTCACCGGGTCGATCACCGGCAGCAGGGCCGTGCGCAGCTCGAAGCTGCGGCCGGTGCTCTGGATCATGTTGCGCAGGAAGGCGGTGGAGCCGAAGCGCATGCCGAGCTTGCCGGCGGCGAAGGCCTGCAAGGCGGTCGTGCCGTTGAGGTTCGGCATGCCGCCCTCGGTCACCATGCGGCGCAGCAGGCGCAGGCTGGCGAGCCCCTCGGCGCCGGCGAAGCCGACGTCGCGCTCATCGGGGGTGAGCATGCGCGCGCCATGGCTGAACAGCAGCGCCGAGAACATCCAATCATCGCCCGGCCACTGGAACCACATGCCGTCGATGCCATCGCCGAGCGCCTTGACGCGGGCAGAGAGCGCGATGACTTCGTCCCAGGTCTTGGGGAAGGCTGCGGGGTCCGGGTTCACGCCGGCGCGACGCAGCAGGTCGGCGTTGTAGTAGGAGATCGCGTTCGATGCGGCCGAGCGCCTGCGCTGCCTGCACCACATCCTCGCCGATCGCGGCCTGGCGCGTTCTGGTCCCTGGCATGAAGCGGCCGAGGAAGGGCAGGCGCTGCCAGGCGGAAAGCCGACGCATGGCGAGCGGCACGGCGATGTTCTGCCGCGCCGTCAGGTGCGGGTAGAGCGCGTAGGATTGAAAGACCATCGCGATGTTGCGATCGGCCGCGCGCAGCCGTGTCACGTCGCGGTCGTTGATGGCGAGGCGCCCGGAATCCGCCGTCTCGATGCCGGCGACGATGCGCATCAGTGTGGTCTTGCCGCAGCCCGAGGGGCCGACAAGGGCCACGAACTCTCCCGCCTCGACGTGCAGCGAGACGTCGTCCAGTGCCGTCACCGCGCCGAAGCGACGCGTGACATGCTCGATATCGATCCCCGCCACCCAGAACCCCTGTCCTCAGCGGCGGCGCTTACTGCAGCGCCGCATGACAGCGGTGTTCCGGAGGCGTGAAGCTTAAATGTCGCCTCAGCACCACACGATCGCTTTGTATCAATGCGATCGGAGTCAAGGGGATCGATCGTGCTCTACTCGGCCCAGCGTTTATCGAAGGCGTGAACATCCGGGAAGCCCAGGATGTCGCAGAAGGCCGTGAAGTCGTACATCGCCACGCCGCTGCCCTCGGTGGTGCCGGTGGCGTTGAGCGCGCGGTAGCTGCCATCGAGCGCTGCCGCCACGGCGAGGAAGCCCGCCGCCGGCCAGATGGCGATCTGGTAGCCGAGCTCGGCGAGACGTGCGCGCGGCAGCAGCGGCGTCTTGCCGCCATTGACCATGTTGGCGAGCAACGGCTGGTGGAAGTGCCGGCCGATGGTCTCCATCTCGGCCTCGCTCTCGGGGCTCTCGACGAACAGCACATCCGCGCCGGCCTTCGCAAAGGCCTCGGCGCGGCGCAGCGCCTCATCGAGGCCGAGCGCGGTGCGGGCATCGGTGCGGGCGATGATCAGCGTGTCGGCCGAGCTACGGCTATCCACCGCCACCTCGATCCGGCGCACCGCCTCGGCCAGCGGCACCACGCGGCGGCCGGGCGTATGGCCGCACTTCTTGGGGAATTCCTGGTCCTCGATCTGGATGGCGGCGACGCCCGCGGCCTCATAGCCGCGCACCGTGTGGCGAATATTGAGCAGGCCGCCATAGCCGGTATCGGCGTCTGCGATCAGCGGCGCCTTCGCCACGGCGGCGATACGCTGCGCGCGGTCCACCATCTCGGTGTAGCTGGCGAGGCCGGCATCTGGCAGGCCCAGATGCGAGGCGACCACGCCGAAGCCCGTCATGTAGTGGGCCTCGAAAGGGTGCTGGTTCGCCATATGCGTCGAGATCATGTCGAAGACGCCGGGGGCGACCAGCGTACGGCCGCGAGCGAGCAGGGGGCGGAGGGAGGGGCGCGGCATGGGGCTTCCGATGCTTTTGGCGTGAGAGGAATGGGTTGGCACCGCTGACGGGGCGCCGCAAGGCGTAGCCTGCCCTACCAGGGCGGCTGGGCGCCAAGAGCGGTCTTGCGCGGCGGCGGGACTGCATCCATGAATGCGTGCTACGCGCAGCGGCGTTGCGGCTGTCACATGCCGCAGCAAAGGAGCCGCAAGGTGAACGGGCAGGGGGATATTCGGGGGTGAGTGATTCGATCCTCGAGACCGAGGGGCTGACCAAGGAGTTCCGCGGCTTCGCTGCGGTCTCGGACGTGAACCTGCGCATCAGGCGTGGCACCATCCATGGGCTGATCGGCCCGAACGGCGCGGGCAAGACCACCTGCTTCAACCTGCTGACCAAGTTCCTGCCGCCGACGCGCGGCGCCATCCGCTATGACGGGCGCGACATCACGCGGCTGAAGCCCGCCGATGTGGCGCGGCTTGGCCTGGTGCGGTCGTTCCAGATCTCGGCGGTGTTTCCGCACCTGACCGTACTCGAGAATGTGCGCCTTGCGTTGCAGCGCGCGCGCGGCGGCTCCTTCGATTTCTGGCGTTCGGAGGTGCTGCTCAAGACCTATGATAACCGCGCCATGGAATTGCTGGAAGATGTCGGCCTGAGCGGCTATGCGCAACTTTCTGCCGGCGAACTGCCCTATGGCCGCAAGCGCGCGCTGGAGATCGCCACCACGCTGGCGCTCGATCCCGTGATGATGCTGCTCGATGAGCCGACGGCTGGCATGACCCACGCCGATGTGGACCGCATCATCACCCTGGTGCGGCGCGTCGCGCAGGGGCGCACCGTGCTGCTGGTGGAGCATAATCTCACCGTGGTCGCCGGCCTTTGCGACACCATCACCGTGCTGGCGCGCGGGCGTGTGCTGGCCGAGGGCGACTACGCCGCCGTCGCTGCCAATCCTGAGGTGCAGGCCGCCTATCTCGGCACCGATCCGGGCATTTCGGGAGGTGCCGCGCATGGCTGAGGCCACGACGTTGCCTCACGCGCAGAGCGCGATGCTCGAAGTCCGCGACCTCGAAGCCTGGTATGGCGAAAGCCACGCCCTGCATGGCGTGTCCTTCGATATCCGCCCGGGCGAGGTGGTGACGCTGCTGGGCCGCAACGGCGCGGGCAAGACCACGACGCTGCGCTCCATCATGGGCCTTGTCGGGCGGCGCTCGGGGCATATCCGTTTCGAAGGCAAGGAGACGATCGGGCTGCGTTCCGACCTGATCGCCCGCACCGGCATCGCCTATTGCCCGGAGGAGCGCGGCATCTTCGCCTCGCTCGACGTCACCGAGAATCTGATGCTGCCGCCGGTGATCGCGCCGGGCGGGCTCAGCATCGAGGAAATCTATACCCTGTTCCCCAACCTGAAGGAGCGCGCGCGCAGCCAGGGTACCAAGCTGTCGGGCGGCGAGCAGCAGATGCTCGCGATCGCGCGAATTTTGCGCACCGGGGCACGGCTTCTGCTGCTGGACGAGCCGAGCGAGGGCCTCGCGCCGGTGATTGTCCAGCAGATCGGCGCCATGATCCGCAACATCAAGGAACGCGGCTTCACGGTGCTACTGGTGGAGCAGAATTTCCGCTTCGCGCAGACGGTCGCGGACCGGCATTATGTGATGGAACACGGCCGTGTTGTGGATATGGTGGCGAATGTGGACCTCGCCGCCAGCCTCGACCGTCTGCATGACTACCTTGGCGTGTGAACACGCCGAGGCAAGACGTTGAACATCAAAGGGAAGGACAGGCCATGAGCCTCGATCGTCGTACACTCATCAAGGGCGCTGCCGTCGCCAGCCTGCTGCCCGCACTCGGGGCAGCGCCATTTCGCTCCGCGCGCGCGCAGGCGGCGAACACCATTCGCATCGGCGTGCTGAACGACCAGTCCGGCCTCTATCGCGACCTGTCGGGCCCGGGCTCGACCCAGGCGGTGCGCCTCGCCGTGCAGGAAAGTGGCATCGCGCAGCGCGGCGTGACGGTGGAGGTCGTGCAGGCCGACCACCAGAACCGCCCCGATGTCGGCTCCACCGTGGTGCGCCAGTGGATCGACCGCGACGGCATCGACGTGGTGGTCGATGTGCCGACCTCCTCGGTGGCGCTGGCGGTGAACACGCTGGTGCGGGAACGCAACAAGGTCTACCTGAACTCCGGTGCGGCGACCTCGGACCTCACGGGCAGCGCCTGCTCGCCCAACACCATCCACTGGACCTACGACACCTGGATGCTGGCGCAATCCACCGGCGGCGCCATGGTGCGGGCCGGCGGGAAGTCCTGGTTCTTCATCACGGCGGACTACGCCTTCGGCCATGCGCTGGAACGCGACACGAGCAATTTCGTGCGCAGCCAGGGTGGCGAGATCCTGGGCGCCGTGCGCACGCCCTTCCCGGGCACGACGGATTTCTCCTCCTTTCTGCAACAGGCGCAGCGTTCGCGCGCGCAGGTGATCGGCCTGGCGAATGCCGGTGGCGACACCATCAACTCGATCAAGCAGGCTTCCGAATTCCGCATCACGCGTGGCGGCCGCACCAAGCTCGCGGGGCTGCTGGTGTTCGTGACGGACGTGCACGCGCTCGGCCTGGAAGTGGCGCAGGGTCTGGTGCTCAGCGAGACCTTCTACTGGGATCTCAACGACAAGACCCGCGCCCTGACGCAGCGCCTCGGCGCCATGCCGGGCGGCGTTCGCCCCTCGATGGTGCAGGCGGGATGCTATGCCTCAGTGCTGCACTACATGAAGGCGGTGGGCGACATGGGCGTGGTAGCGGCCAAGGCTTCTGGCATCGAAGCCGTGACGCGCATGAAGGCGATGCCGACCTCCGACGATGCCTTCGGCGAGGGCACGATCCGCGCCGATGGCCGCAAGCTGCACCCCTGCTACCTGTTCGAGGTGAAGCAGCCCTCCGAGAGCAGCGGCGCCTGGGACTACTACAAGCTGCTCGGCACCACGGATGCGGCCAATGCCTTCCGCCCGATCACGGATGGCGCCTGCACCATGCCGCGCGCCTGATCCTGCAGGGCGCTGGCGGAATTTTTCGGCCAGCGCCCACCCGACTGACCCCCGCCCGAACGCCGAGGCATCCGCCACGTGATCGAGACCATTCTCTTCGAGCTTGAACTGGCCTTGCCGCAGGTCGTGCTCGGCCTGGTGAACGGCGCGTTCTACGCGCTGCTCTCGCTCGGTCTTGCGATCATCTTCGGCATGCTGAACGTGATCAACTTCAGCCATGGCGCGCAGTTCATGATGGGCGCCTTCGTCGCCTGGATGCTGCTGAACTGGCTCGGCATCGGCTATTGGGGGGCGCTAGTGCTTGCGCCGCTGTTGGTGGGCGCCTTCGGCATCGTCATCGAAAAGACGATGATCTCGCGCCTCTACAAGCTCGACCATCTGTACGGCCTGCTGCTGACGTTCGGCTGCGCCCTGGTGATCGAGGGCGTGTTCCGCAACGAATTCGGCTCCTCCGGCCTGCGCTACGCCACACCACCGGAGTTCAAGCTGCTCGACCTCGAATTCGGCGATTTCTTCCTGCCGGGCTATCGCGTCTGGGTGGTGATGGTGGCGCTGGTGACGTGCCTGGGCACCTGGCTGGTGATCGAGAAGACCAAGATCGGCAGCTACCTGCGCGCCGCCACGGAAAAGCCGCAGCTGGTGCAGGCCTTCGGCATCAACGTGCCGCGCATGATGACGCTGACCTATGGCGCAGGCGTCGCACTCGCCGCCTTCGCGGGCGTGCTCGCAGCGCCAATCTACTCGGTGCATCCGGGCATGGGGGCCAACTTCATCATCACCGTCTTCGCCGTGGTGGTGATCGGCGGCATGGGCTCGATCCTTGGCGCCGTGGTCACGGGCTTCATGCTCGGCCTGGTGCAGGGCGTCACCGACGTGTTCTGGTCCGAGGCCTCGGCCACGGTGGTTTTCGTCATCATGGCGATCGTGTTGCTGACACGACCCGCCGGCCTGTTCGGGAGGGCCTGAGCCATGGCAGACGGCACCTTCACCGCCGGCGCCGCGCCGCGCGTCGAGTCACCGGGCTTCTTCGGCTTCACCTTGCCGCAGGGTATCGCCTTTCTGGTCATGGTGGCCTTCGTGCTGGTCAGCCCCTTCTTCCTCTACCCGGTCTTCCTGGCGAAGGTGCTGTGCTTCGCGCTGTTCGCCTGCGCCTTCAACCTGCTGATCGGCTATGCGGGGCTGTTGAGCTTCGGCCACGCCGCCTATTTCGGCATGGGGGCCTACGTCACCGGCTATGCCGCCAAGTCCTGGGGCCTGCCGCCTGAAGTCGCGATTCCGCTCGGCGGGTTGGTCGGTGCGGCGCTCGGCCTGCCTTTCGGCTGGCTCGCCATCCGCCGCGCCGGCATCTACTTCGCCATGATCACCCTGGCGATGGCGC
The DNA here is from genome assembly GCA_038250135.1 of Acetobacterales bacterium. Classification (GTDB taxonomy): domain Bacteria; phylum Pseudomonadota; class Alphaproteobacteria; order Acetobacterales; family Acetobacteraceae; genus Falsiroseomonas. The sequence goes on from JBBSCP010000138.1 coordinate 7,132, forward strand.
AGATGGTGTATTTCTTCGCGCTCCAGGCACCCTTCACCGGCGGCGAGGACGGCATCCAATCCATTCCGCGCGGCACGCTGTTCGGCATGTTCGACCTGACAGCGGACCTCACCATGTATTGGCTGGTCGCCGGCATCTTCCTCGGCGGCTTCCTGCTGATCCATCGCATTGTGCATTCGCCCTTCGGCCAGGTGCTGAAGGCGATCCGCGAGAACGAGCCACGCTCCATCTCGCTCGGCTATCGGGTGGAAAACTACAAGCTGCTGGCTTTCGTGCTCTCGGCCGGGCTGGCCGGCATCGCCGGCGGCACCAAGGCGCTGGTGTTCAATATTGCCACATTGACCGATGTACGCTGGGAAATGTCCGGCGAGGTCGTGCTGATGAGTCTGGTTGGCGGCCTCGGCACCATTTTCGGCCCGGTCATCGGCGCCGGCGTCATCATCGCCATGCAGAACTACCTGGCCCAGTTCGGCTCCTGGGTGCTGGTGATCCAGGGTGTGATCTTCATCGCCTGCGTGCTGGCCTTCCGGCGCGGCGTGGTGGGTGAGATCGGCAATCTTCTGAAGGTGAAGCTGTAGCCCAAGGCCTGCTGATTGAGGCCTTGTCACCTTTCGCCGCTCAGGTGTTTGGTCATTGTGCGTCTTGGGGGAAGCCTCAACGACAGCACTATCTGCTCACACGTCACGGTCGCGCCGCGACCAATGTGAGCGGATGTCGTGCTTTAGCTGGTGCGGTTCCGCAGAGCGCGGGCGGCAACGTGGCCCGGGTCGAGAATCAACGCCCGCCTCGCCGCGTTGGCGGCATCGGCACGCCGATTCTGTTCCAGGTAGACGGTGCCCAGCATGACCAACATGTCAGGTGTCGCGTCGGTCGCCGTCGCCGCCTCCAGCGCCGCGGCGGCTTCGGGCAGCCTTCCGCGCGCCCGGTACACCCAACCAAGTGTCGCCTTCACCGATCCTGAGCCCGGCGCCAACGCTGCCGCACGGGTCGCCCAGACTTCGGCCTGTTCCAGATCCCGCCTGTCCTCCGCCGCGAGCCAGGCACGGTTGTTCAGAGCAATCACGTTGCCGGCGTCGCGCTGCAGAACTGCCGCATAGGCTTGGTCTGCTTCCGCCTTGCGGTTGAGCGCCTGCAGGGCCTGTCCACTGCCGAGACGGGCAGAGATCGCATCCGGGGCGCTGGACAATGCGGTGCGGAACGCGGCGAGTGCTGGCTCGGGGCGGCCGAGCACGAGCAGGACGCCACCGCGCTCCACCATGATCTCCACTGATTGCGGGCGCATGGCCAGTGCCCGGTCCAGTGCGACAAGCGCCGCTGCCGGCTGATTTGCGCGCATTTCCAGCACGGCGAGGGATTGCAACGGCAGCGGGTTTCCTGGGCTGGCCTCAGTCGCGGTGCGCAATTCCGCCCGTGCCTCGTCGAACCGACCGAGCCGGAGCAGCGCGTTGCCCAGCGCATACCTTGCGCCCGCATGGTTCGAGGCGCGTGCCAGAGCCTCGCGATAGAGCGGAACCGCGGCGCCGGGGTCCTGCCTGGCGCCATGCAGGATGTCGGCCAAATCAATGCGTGCCGAGACGGTTTCGGGATCGAGCGCGATGATCTCACGATAGATGTTGATCGCATGGTCCACGCGCCCGGTTGCGGCCAGCAGGCGGGCCAGGGCATGCAGTGGCGGGATGGTGCCCCAGCCGACCTGCATTGCGCGGCGGATTTCCGTCTCAGCGACATCGGGCTGGCCGCGACGCCACGCGACGTCGGCGAGTCCGAGGATGGGAAGGGTATTGGTCGGCTGTGCTGCGCTTGCCGCCTGGAAGGCAGCGGCGGCCTCCGCGAGCTGGTTCTGGTTGAGCGCGGCCAGCCCGGCTTCGTATTGCGACGTAAACTGACGCATCGCGGCCGCATCCAGGGCAGCGGCGGGCGGGGGCTGCGCCGAGGCTTGTGTGCCGGCCGCGCAGATGCAGAAAACGAGCGCCGCCAACCGGATGCGGTGCGGTAACCAGCGCATTGCCTATCCCCTGCATAACGAGGGCGCGCCGCGACGATCGCGGCGCGCCCAGTCATTCATACGCTGCCGGGGGTTGCAATCCCCCCCGGCACATCAGCGCGTGGTGGCCGGAGGCGCGAATGCACCGCAGGGCTGAATCACGCGCTCAAACAAAGGATCAGAGCGGCATGCGTGAACGAACATGAACGCATCCCGCCCTGATTTCAGCTCAGCTCCGGCGGCGGCGACGGCGCAGCGCCGCCAGCCCGAGGATTCCCGCGCCCAGCAGGCCGAGCGTGCCCGGCTCTGGCACGTCGATCGGCGGCGGCGGCACGAGAATGCCGCCCGCGCTGCCGAAGCCGAAGATGAAGGTGTTCGGCGCGCCCATGCCATCCGAACCGGCGAAGCCGCCGAGGCGAGGGAAGCCGTAGGAGTAGATGGCGATGTCAACGTCCGAGCCGTCGCCATCCGCCAGGGTGCGGGCCACATCCGCGTCCGCGACGCTAGGCGCCACGCCATAGAAGGTGCTGAACGTGCGCGACGCGCCATCGGCCAGCGCCTCGAACTCGAAGTCGAACAGGGCGCCGATGTCGCCCGTCGCCCCGGTGAAGTTGACGTTCAGCAGCCCGAAGCTGGAGAAGGAGAACGGATTGCCCGAATTGAAGCCGTTGTTGTCGGTGCGGTAGAGGTTGCTGCCATTGGCGAGGCCGAGCGCGGCCGGGACGCCCTGGATCGCCACGATCTCGTTGCCTGGGCTGGGGATGTCCCAATCCATCACACGGCGATAGACGAGATCGGCCGCCACCAGGTTGCCGCCAGTCAGGTTCTGGATGGTGACATCAACCTGATAGAGAGCGCTGGTGCCCGCATTCGGGCGATAGTCATGCGTGACCCGCAGGACCGTCGCGCCGGCGCCGTCCAGCACGTTCACCACCGACTTTGCCGTCGAGGCGGTCGAGCTGAAGCTGACCAAGCCCAGATTGGCCGTGCCGACGGAGCTGTTTGCGAAACCGGAAACGCCGGTGCTGCGGAGACCGACGCCCCAGCCCTCGCAAGTGCAGCCGGGCGAGGTGGAGTCGGAATTCGTCGCAACCGAGCGGAGCCCGACTGTCCCGGTGCCGCTGCCTGCTGCCGGCGTCCCGCCGTCGACATTAAGGTCGCCGAGCGCGCGCACGCCGAGCTGGACCACCCCGTTGCTGATGATCGCCTGCGCCTGGGCCCCGATCGGCATTGACGCCGCGAGGGCGACCAAGGCGCCTCCGAGCATACTGCTTTTTCGCATCGTATTGAGCCTTTCCGTTATTTAACGTTGAGCGCTACGCTGCGCCGAATAGGGTCATGCAAATGACGTGCCATTATAATTCATCAAACGATATCAGGGTTTTATATACTAACAGTCCTTTCGATTCTTCTCTCCTGTATAGTTCACCGACAACAATATTGACCGACGATTGGTCCGGCGGGGCGACAGATTTGGGGTGCGGTCGGCCACGAAAACACACCCTTGTTGTGCAAAATGATCCTGTCGCATTCCGTAAGTAATTGGGCGTGATGGCCACCCGCTGTGCAGCAGTATTGGCTCAAACCATATCGATAGGAGCAGATTTAGCGCTTTAGATTCAATGGCTTCTGGAATAGGAGATCGATCCGAGCGGATCGATCGCGCTCTGGCGCTTGTCGCCAGCGCGCGAAGGACGGCGCGGTTGCGGCGCTCGACGAGACGTTCTGGCCGCACGGTAGATATCGCCGAGAGGCGGGTTCTGCGACCTCGTCGAGCCCAGCCGCCCGCCTGCGGCGCGGCCCCATGTCAAGTGCGCCGACAGCCCGGGCCGCTGAACTCAGCCGCGTAAAGCACGTTTGGTTCAAACGGAATCGTTTGAACCAAAGTCCGTGCTTTAGATTCAGGTGTTTATAGCGCACGAAATCGGTTCAATTGAACCGATAGTGCGCTAAGGCTCTGTTCGGCCACACCGATGCAGCGTCAACGGACAGAGCCGTAGCGTGATGGATGCCCGCATCCCCAGCACGCCGCACTTGACGAGTTCCACCGCGCGGGCGAGGCCATCAGGATGGAAATGGTGTTCTTGCACTACGATCAGGCGGGTCTGGATGCGGCCTATGACCAACGGGTCTGGGCGCCAGATGCAGCGGCGTGGATCGCGCGCTACGCGGCCGACACCGCG
>JBBSCP010000139.1:0-11216 GCA_038250135.1 Acetobacterales bacterium
CGCGCCGCGGCGCGCTTTTGCGCCCTGCGCGGCTGGGCGCCGCTGAGCGAAGTGCCCCTGCCGAGCGGGCGCCGCGCCGATATCCTCGCCCTGACCCCCGATGGCCGATTTCTGATCCTCGAGGTGAAATCCTGCGCGCGGGATTTTCTTGCCGACCGCAAATGGCCCGACTACCGCGACTTCTGCGACGCACTCTACTTCGCTGTGGACCCCGACTTCCCCCAGGAATTGCTGCCCGAGGATGTCGGCCTGGTAGTGGCGGACCGGCAGGACAGCGCCCTGCTGCGCGAAGCCCCCGTGCATCTGCTGGCGCCGGCTCGGCGCCGCGCGCTGATGCAGCGCTACGCCATGCTCGCCGCCACCCGCCTCGCGGCCCAGGACGACCCGGCCGGTTTCGCCGAACGCCGTGCGGCCCTCAGCGCCGAGTAGCGCCGGCGCGTCGTCCTGCCAGACGCCTGGCGATCACCAATCCTTAATCGGCTGGCGAGAGGTTGGATCTCGCGGCGCTTGACCTGCCGGCCCCTACTCTCCCACCATGGGCAACAAGCGCCGTGCTTTCAAGCCGGGCGCACCCCAGGGAGAGGTCCACCAATGACGAAGCTGAACGTGAACGGCCGTAGCGTGGAGGTGACGGCCGACCCCGACACGCCCCTTCTTTGGGCACTTCGCGACCATGTTGGCGTCACCGGCACGAAGTATGGCTGCGGCGTGGGCGCCTGCGGTGCCTGCACCGTGCACATCGATGGCCTCGCCGTGCGGTCCTGCTCGATGCCGCTCTCGGCGGTGACGGAGACGCAGCGCATCGTCACGATCGAGGGTCTTTCGCCTGAGGGCAACCACCCCGTGCAGGTGGCGTGGCGGGCGATGGACGTGCCGCAATGCGGCTTTTGCCAATCCGGCATGATCATGGCCGCCGCCGCGCTGCTGGCCGAAAAGCCGCGGCCGACGGATGCCGACATCGACGCCGCGATGAGCAACATCTGCCGTTGCGGCACCTATAACCGCGTCCGCGCCGGTATCCACCGCGCGGCCGGTGGCATCACGGGCTGAGGGGGCGGAACATGACGATTCTCGAATCCACGCGCGCCTCGCGGCGCGGCCTTCTCAAGACTGCCGGTGCGCTGGCGGTTGGTTTCCACCTTGCGCCGCGCGCGGCGCTGGCCCAGGCGGCCACTCCTGCCGCCGCCCTGGCTGCCACCCCCGGGGGGACACCCGAGATCAATGCCTGGGTGGTGATCTACCCCGATGACCGCGTGGTGCTGCGCATGGCGCGCGCCGAGATGGGCCAGGGCACGCGCACCGGCCTCGCGCAGCTGATCGCCGAGGAACTGCACTGCGACTGGTCGAAGATCATCACCGAATACGTGACACCAGGCCAGAGCCTGGCGCGCAACCGCGCCTGGGGCGCCTTCCTCACCGCGGGCAGTCAGGGCATCCGCCAGAGCCAGGACTATGTCCGCAAGGGCGGCGCCGTGGCGCGGGTCATGCTGATCCAGGCCGCGGCCGCGCAATGGGGCGTGCCGGCGGCGCAATGTTCGGCGAAGGACAGCGTGATTACCCATGCGCCGAGTGCGCGCACCCTGCGCTTTGGCGAGGTCGCGGCGGCTGCCTCGCGCCTGACGCCACCGGCCGAAGTGGCGCTCAAGCCGCAGGCCGAGTGGACCGTGATCGGCACCTCGAAGCCCCGCTTCGACACGGCCGACAAGACCACGGGCAAGCTGATGTACGGCTCGGACATCAAGATGCCGGGGATGCTGGTGGCGGTGCCGCGGCGCAGCCCGGTGTTCGGCGGCAAGCTTGCCTCCTTCGATGCGGCGCGAGTCGCCTCGATGTCGGGCGTGAAGCATGTGCTGCGCGTGAGCGACGAGGCCGTGGCGGTGGTGGCCGACACCTTCTGGCAGGCCAAGGTGGCGCTCGATGCGCTGCCGATCGTGTGGGATTCGGGGCCGAATGCCGCTGTTTCCTCCGCCACCATCGACGCACGCCTGACGGAGGGGCTGGACGCGGCGGAGGCGTTCATCGGCAACCAGAACGGCGATGCGCGCGCTGCCATTGCCGCCGCGCCGCGCAAGGTGGAAGCGGTGTATTCCTACCCCTTCCAGAACCATGCGCCGATGGAGACCATGAACGCGACGGTGATCTGGACCGCCACGCGCTGCGACGTCTGGTGCCCGACCCAGAACGCCGAGGCCGCGCTGATCGCCACCGCCACGGCGGCTGGCCTGCCGCAGACGGCCTGCGACGTCCACCGCATGGATCTCGGCGGTGGCTTCGGCCGGCGCACGACGCATGATTGGCTGATCGATGCGGTGAACATCGCCAAGCAACTCCCTGGCATCCCCGTGAAGACCATGTGGACGCGCGAGGAGGACATGGTGCAGGGCCGCTACCACCCCGTCACCAAGGCCAAGCTGACCGCCGGGCTGGATGCGAATGGCGACATCACCGGTCTGCACATGCGCATCGCCGGCCAGTCGATCCTGTCCTTCGTGTTCCCCAACGCGCTGCAGAATGGGCGCGACCAGGTGCAGTTCCAGGGGCTGAACGCCAGCGGAACTGAAGGCGCCATCGGCTACACCTTCCCGAACCTGCTGATCGACCATGCGATGCGCAACACCCATGTGCCGCCGCATTTCTGGCGTGGCGTGAACCACAACCAGAACGCCATCTACCTGGAGTGCTTCCTCGACGAGGTTGCGCACGCCACGGGCCAGGATCCGCTGGCGGTACGCCGCAAGCTGATGGCGAACCACCCCAAGCACCGCGCTGTGCTCGAGGCGGTGGCCGACAAGATCGGCTGGACCACCCCCGCACCGGCCGGAATCTTCCGCGGCATCGCGCAGCAGATGGGCTTCGGCAGCTATGTCGCCGCCGCCGCCGAGGTCTCGGTCAGCGACCGCGGCGAGCTCAAGATCGTGCGTATCGTGGCGGCGACGGATTGCGGCATCGCCGTGAACCCGCAGCAGATCGCGATGCAGGTCGAGGGATCCTTCGTCTATGGCCTCTCGGCGTTGCTGCACGGCGAGTGCACGGTGAAGGACGGCGCGATCGAGCAGACCAACTTCGACACCTACCCCGTGCTGCGCATGGAGGAGATGCCGAAGGTCGAGACCATCGTCATGCCCTCCGGCGGCTTCTGGGGCGGGGTGGGTGAGCCGACGATCATGGTCGCAGCGCCGGCGGTGCTGAACGCCATCTTCGCGGCCACCGGCAAGCGCATCCGCAACCTGCCGATCAAGGACCAGGATCTGCGGCGCGCATGAAGCTGGGGGGCGTGCATGAAGCTGGGGGCGCGTGAGGCTGGCCATCGCGCTCATCCTGCTCGCCGCACCGCTGGCGGCGAGCGAGGTGGCGCCTTTCGTGGTCACGGGCGACGCCATCGTCGCACCGCTCGCCGGCCATGTCGGCGATGCGCGGCGTGGCGAGGCCGTGGCGCGCAACCGGGAGAATGCGAATTGCCTGATCTGCCACAGCATCCCCGGCACGAATGAGCGCTTCATGGGCGATGTCGGCCCGGCCCTGGCCGGCGTGGGCGCTCGGCTCACGCCCGGGCAGATGCGCCTGCGCCTGGTCGATCCCACCTTGCTGCATGAGGGCGCCGTGATGCCGGCCTATCACCGCATCACAGGCCTCATCCGTGTCGATGCGCGCTATGCCGGCCAGCCGGTGCTGGGCGCGCAGGAAATCGAGGATGTGGTCGCCTACCTGACCACGCTGAAGGAATAGGGCGATGAAGGGCATCAGCCGACGCGCCGTGATGGCGCTCGCAGGCGCGACGCTCCCCGCTGTCGCGATGGCCGCGGAGGAGGAGACTTATGAGGGCGCGCAGCGTGCCATCCTCGCGGGGCGCACGCCGCTGGCCACCGGCATCACCATCGACATGGCGCTGCTCTCGGAGAACGGCAATTCGGTGGACATCGCGCTCAGCGTCGATAGCCCGACCACCGCCGCGGATCATGTCACCGCGATCCATATCCTGGCCGAGAAGAACCCAGCGCCGCGCATGGCGCGCTTCGGCCTGACGGCGCGTGCGGGACGGGCAGAAGTGGCCACGCGCATCCGCCTCGCGACCACCCAGACCATCCTGGTGCTGGCCGAAACCAGCCGCGGCCAGGTGCACCGCGCCTCGCAGGAGGTCATCGTGATCCTCGGCGCTTGTGTTGAGGGGGGCTGACATGAACCCGATCACCGCGCGCATCACGATGCCCGCCACCGCCCGTCCCGGCGAGATCGTGCCGATCCGCGTGCTGGTGCGCCACGACATGGATCGCGGCATCGACGCGCCAGGGCTCGTGCGCGTACCCCGGAAAATCCTGCACAGCCTGCGCGTGACCTATGCGGGCGCGGAAATCTTCCGCATGGCGCTCTCCACCGGCATCACCGCCAACCCCTACATCGCCTTCACCACGGTCGCGGTCGAGACCGGCGATATCGTCTTCGAATGGGAGGAAGACGGCGGTGCGATCTATCGGCGTGAGGCGCGGCTGGTCGTGGCTTGAAAATGCGCGCCGTGCTGGCGCTGCTTGCGTGTGTAGCGGCGAGCGCCAGCGCCAGCGACCTCCGTCCCACGCGCGATTTCCTGCCGCCAGCGCTGCGCGCCCAGCAGGATGACCCGACCAGCCACCCCGGCTGGCTCTGGGTCGATGAGGGGGAGGCGCTGTGGCAGCGCGGCGCGCCATCTTGCCAATCCTGCCACGGCGCGATCGCGACGATGGCGGGCGTCGCGGCGCGCTACCCGGCCGTGGCGAGCGATGGCGCGCTGCTCAACCTCGAAGGCCGGATCGAGCGCTGCCGTACCGAAAATCAGGGCGAGCCGGCGTTCGGCTACGAAAGCCAGCCCCTGCTGTCGCTGACCGCGGCCGTTGCCGTGCGCTCGCGCGGCCTGCCGATGTCGGTCGCGACCGACGGCCCCGCCGCCGCCTTCCTTGCCGAAGGAAGGCGCCTTTACGAGACGCGGCAGGGGCAGCTCAACCTCGCCTGCGGACAGTGCCATGACGACAATGCCGGGCGGCGGCTGCGCGGGGACGTGATCTCGAACGGAATCGGCACGGGCTACCCGGCCTATCGGCTGGAGTGGAACACGCTCGGCTCGCTGCACCGGCGTCTGCGGGCCTGCTCGCTCGGCGTTAGGGCGGCGCAATTCAGCCTTGGTTCACCCGAGTATCTGGCGCTGGAGTTGTTCCTCGCCGCCCGTGCGGCGGGCCTCCCGGGGGAGGCGCCGGGGCTGCGGCGTTGAGGGTCAATCTCGGGAAAGTTCCTGTTCTGCCAGCCTGGCGAACCAGGAGGCACCGATCGGCAGGATCTCGTCGTTGAAATCGTATTTCGGGTGGTGGACCATGGCGTCGCCCTCGCCCGTGCCGCTGCCGAGGAACAGGTAGGCGCCGGGGCATTCGTTCAGCATGAAGCTGAAATCCTCGCCGCCCATGGTGGGCTGCGGCAATGTGCGGGCGCGGGCTTCGCCCACCACCGCGGCGGCGGCGCGCGCGGCGATGGCGGTGCTCTCAGGCTCGTTCACCGTGGCGGGATAGGCGCGGGTGAAGCTGCACTCGGCCTTGGCGCCAAAGGCGGTGGCGACGCCGGTGACGATCTCGATGAACTTCGCCTCCAGCAGATCGCCGACTTCGGGCAGGAACCAGCGCGCCGTGCCCAGCAGCGACACCGTCTCGGGGATGACGTTGAAGGTGTGGCCGCCGGCGATGTGACCGATGGTGAGCACGCCGGATTCGAGCGGATTCACATTGCGCGCCACCACGCTCTGCAATGCAGTGACGATGTGGGCGGCAACCAGGATCGGATCGACGCCATCATGCGGCATGGCGCCATGCGCGCCGCGCCCGGTGATGGTGGCTTCGAGGTTGGCGACGGCCGCCATCACCGGCCCCGGCGCGTGCAGGAAAACTCCCGCCGGTGCGCCCGGCCAATTGTGCATGCCGAAGATGCGGTCCATCGGGAAGCGCTGGAACAGCCCTTCCTTCACCATCACCTCGCCACCCGCGAGGTTCTCCTCGGCCGGCTGGAAGATCAGGTAGATGGTGCCGTCGAAGTTGCGCGTCTCGGCGAGGTATTTCGCGGCGCCGAGCAGCATGGTGGTGTGGCCGTCATGGCCGCAGGCATGCATCAGGCCAGGGGTCTGCGAGGCATAGGCTTTGCCCGTCGCCTCGGTGATCGGCAGCGCGTCCATGTCGGCGCGAAAGCCGATGGCGCGGGTGGAACTGCCATTGCCGCGGATCACGCCAACCACGCCGGTCTTCGCGATGCCGGTGATGACTTCGTCACAGCCGAAGTCGTGCAGCTTCGCGGCGACGATGGCGCTGGTCCGTACCTCCTCGAAGCCGAGCTCCGGGTGCTGGTGGAAATCACGCCGCCACTCGGTCATCTCGGGATGGAATTCGGCGATGCGGTTGACGATCGGCATGGGCCTCTCCGGCGGGTTGCATGGGCGTGGCGGGCGCGGCGGTCAAGCAGCGAAGGGGCGGGGGGTGAGGCCGAAGCGCGCCTGCATTGGCGCGATGTCAATGGCGGCAGGCTGGGCCAGGGGCTCGATCTCGGTCGCCGCGAGCTTGGGGCGGAACGGCATTCGGTCGAGCAGAACAGGCTCGGTGCGCGGCGCCGGCGCTCCGGCCGTGCGCGCCACGGCGGCGAGGAACTCGGCCATGGGCAGCGCCGCCGGTCCCGCCACGTCGATCACCTCGGGCGTGTCGCCCAGGCTGTCGAGCACCGCGAGCAGGCAGGCGCTGAGATCGGCGAGGTGAATCGGCTGCGCGACGCCCTCGGGCAGGCTCACCAGCGGGTTCTTGCCGAGCGCGGCGGCGAGGCGCTGCACGGCGTCCTCCAGCCCGCCGGTGCCATAGATCGCGCTGGTCCGCAGCATGGTGCCGGCGCGGCCGGAGGCCCGAAACGCTTCCGCCGAGGCGTCGTTCTTGACGCAGCCGAGCAGCAGCAAGCGCGCGCCCCCCGGCGCGGCCGCCAGCACCGCAGGCACGAAGCGTGCGGGCCCGCAATGCACGACGATCTCGGCCCCGGCCAGGCGCAGCGCGAGCAACGGAGCGTCTTCCAGATCGGCGAAGACCGCCTCGGTGGTGATGGAGGTGAAAATCCAATGCGCGGCGTTGCGCACCACCGGCACGAAGGGCCGTCCCTGCTGCTTGAGGGCGCGGCAGAAGGCGGCCCCGGCGGGGCTCGCGGCGCCGATGACGGCGATCATGGCGCGGCCTGGAGGAAGCGCAGATCGGCGCCCTCGGGTGCCTGCGTCACCTGTTCATGCACCAACCTGTCCCAGCCCCGCTTCGGTGCCGGCGCTTCACGCCAGGCGGCGCGGCGGGCGGCAAGGGTGGCTTCATCCACCAGCAGGTCGAGCCGGCGGTCCTTCACCGACAGGCGGATGCGATCGCCGGTTTCGGCCAAAGCGAGTGGCCCGCCCACCGAGGCCTCGGGGGCCACATGCAGTACGATGGTGCCGAAGGCAGTGCCGGACATGCGGCAATCGCTGATCCGCACCATGTCCTTGACGCCGGCGCGGGCCAGCTTCTTGGGGATCGGCAGATACCCCGCCTCGGGCATGCCGGCGGGGCTGCGCGGGCCGACATTCTTCAGCACCAGGATGTCGGTGGGCAGCACATCGAGCGCCGGATCGTCGATGCGGTTGGCGAGATCCTCCAGCCCGTCGAACACCTGGCAGCGCGCCTCGGTCTCGAACAGCGCTTCGGTGGCGGCGCTGCGCTTGAGGATCGCGCCATCCGGGGCGAGCGTGCCGCGCAGCGTGACGATGCCGCCCACCGGGCTGACGGGCTTGTCCTGGGCGCGGATGATCTTGCGGTCCACGAAATGCGTGCCGTCACCGATCCGATCGCGCAGCGTGACGCCATCGAGGTCGAGGGTGTCCAGGTCCAGCAGGTCTCGCAGCTCCCACAGCAGCGCGCGCATGCCGCCCGCCGCGTGGAAATCCTCCATGTAACCCTCGCCGGTCGGCTTCAGATCGACCAGCACAGGCGTCGTGTTGCTCAACGCGTCGAGCCGGGAAAGATCGAGCGTCAGGCCCGCTCGCCCGGCGATCGCCGCCAGATGCACCACCGCATTGGTGGAGCCGCCCAGCGCCAGCAGCACGCGCGTGGCGTTGTCGAGATTGCCTTGCGTCATCAGGGAAAGGGGCGATACCGGCTTGCCGATCAGCCGCACCGCCTGCGCCCCCGCTTCCTCTGCGATGCGCAGCCGGTCGGCATGCACCGCCGGCGCGCTTGCGGCGTCGAGCGGCATGAAGCCGAGCGTCGCGGCCAGGCAGGCCATGGTGCTCGCCGTGCCCATCACGCCGCAGGTGCCGGCCGTGGTGGCGAGCTTGCCCTCAAGGGTCGCGATCCTCTCCCCCGAGACGTCGCCGGCGCGATAGCGCGCCCAATAGCGGCGGCAATCGGTGCAGGCGGAAAGCCGCTCGCCTTCGAAGGATTGCGCCAGCATCGGCCCGACCACGAGCATGACGCTCGGCGTGCCCGCACTGATCGCCGCCATCAGCTGCGCCGGCACGGTCTTGTCGCAGCCACCCACCAGCACCGCGGCGTCCATCGGCTGGTTGGCCAGCATCGTCTCGGTGTCGAGCGCCATGAGGTTGCGGTAGTGCATGGAGCATGGGCTGAGCGAGGGCTCGCAGATGCTGATGGTGGGGAAGGCGAGCGGCAGGCCGCCGGCCGCCAGCACGCCGCGCTTCACCGCCTCGATCAGCTCGGGGATGGTGCGGTGGCAATTGTTGTAGTCAGACGCGGTATCGGCGATGCCGACCACCGGCTTGTCGAGCATCGCCTGCGAATAGCCCATCGACTTGGCGAAGGAACGGCGGAGATACAGCGCAAAGTCGCGATCCCCGTAGTTGGAGCTGTTCCGGGCGAGGCCAAAGGGGGCAGGAGGCTCGGGTTTGGGCGGCAGGGGCGTGTCGGTCATCCGCGCAGCGAAGTCTACCCCGTGCTGCTTGTCCAGGGGGGCTGTCGCAGTTTACGGTATCCGGGTACCGCGCAAGAAAACCCTTGTCTCCGCTTGACTTCCGGGCCTTTGGCCGCGATAAGCCGCGACCTGTTCCCCACGGAAGCCCCCCAAGACCATGTTGACGAGACAGACGACCTCGATAAAGCCGGCTGAGGTCACCAAGAACTGGGTGCTGATCGATGCCGAGGGCCTGGTGCTGGGCCGCGTCGCCACGCTCATCGCCAATCGCCTCCGCGGCAAGCACAAGCCCACCTTCACCCCGCATGTCGATTGCGGCGACCATGTCGTCGTGATCAACGCGAAGAAGGTCAAGGTCACCGGCCAGAAGGCCGAACAATCCGTGTTCTACTGGCACACCGGCTACGCTGGCGGCATCAAGGGCCGCACGCTCGGCGAGCGTCTGGCCAGCCCGCACCCCGAGCGGGTGATGGAGAAGGCGGTGGAGCGTATGATCACGCGTGGCCCACTCGGCCGCGCGCAGATGCGCAACCTGCACGTCTATGCCGGGCCAGAGCATCCGCATGCGGGCAACATGCCCGTCATGCTCGATGTCGGCGCGCTGAACCGCAAGAATGTGGCCTCTGGCCCCGCGAAGAAGGTGGCCTGATCATGAGCGAGCAGACCTCCGCCCCCCGTGCTCCAGGTCAGGTTACGGGCGGCTCCCTGGCCGAACTCAAGGATCTGGTGAACGCCGCTGGTGGCCCCGCCGCCATCGCCGTGGCCCTGGTCGTTGAGCCCAAGCGCGACGCCCTCGGCCGTTCCTACGCCACGGGCCGCCGCAAGAACGCCGTCGCCCGCGTCTGGGTGAAGCCCGGCAAGGGCGAGATCCAGATCAACGGCAAGACCTCGGTGAAGTATTTCGCCCGCCCTGTGCTGCGCATGCTCATCAACCAGCCCTTCCTGGTAGCCGACCGCTACCAGCAGTTCGACGTCTTCGCGACGGTTGTCGGTGGTGGCCTGTCCGGCCAGGCCGGGGCTCTGCGCCACGGCATCTCGCGCGCACTCACCTATTATGAGCCGGGCCTGCGCGGCATCCTGAAGAAGGCCGGCTTTCTGACGCGCGATAGCCGTGTGGTCGAGCGCAAGAAGTACGGCAAGGCAAAGGCGCGACGCAGCTTCCAGTTCAGCAAGCGCTGACCTGCGTCGTCATACCTTCACATTTTTTCGAAGGGGGCGGGTCCGCAGGGGCCCGCCCCTTTTGCTATTCTGGCCATCCGACGAGGAGCCTGACCATGCCCAAGGGGCCCATCCCATCCGTCTTCATCGATGGCGAGGCCGGCACCACCGGTCTGCAGATCCGTGACCGCCTGGCCCGTTTCCCGGGCATCGTCCTGCGCTCCATCGCCGATGCCGATCGCAAGAACGCGGACGCCAAGCGCGCCCTGATGGCCGAGGTCGATCTGGTCGTGCTCTGCCTGCCAGATGATGCGGCGAAGGAAAGTGCGGCGATGGCGGCCGGCCTCGGCACGCTGGCGCCAAAGCTGATCGACGCCTCCACCGCGCATCGTGTCGATCCCGACTGGGTCTATGGCTTTCCCGAGATCAGCGCCGCGCAGGCCGACGCGGTGGCGGGGGCGATGCGCGTGGCCAATCCCGGCTGCTACCCGACCGGCGGCATCGCGCTGATCCGCCCGCTGGTCGAGGCCGGCATCATGCCGGCCAACCATCCCGTCACCGTCAACGCCGTGTCAGGCTATACCGGCGGCGGCAAGGCGATGATCGCGGAGTTCGAGCCCGCCCGCACCGCCGCGCCCTTCTTCCTGTACGGCCTGACGCTCGAGCACAAGCATGTGCCGGAGCTGCAGAAATATGCCGGGCTGACGCGCCGGCCGATCTTCGTGCCCAGCGTGGGCGATTTCGCCCAAGGCATGCTGGTGAGCGTGCCGCTGCACCTCTCGACGCTGAACGGCAACCCGCGCCTCGCCGATCTCGAAGCCTGCCTGCACGCCGCCTACGCCGGGTCCGGCTGGGTCCGGGTCGAGGCCGCGGACGGCCACGCGCGCCTCACGCCGGAGGAGCTGAACGGCAGCAACTGGCTGGAACTGCGCGTCTATGGCTCGGACAAGCACGGCCAGGCGGTGCTGGTGGCCAAGCTCGACAACCTGGGCAAGGGCGCCTCGGGCGCTGCCGTGCAGAATATCGGTCTGATGCTCGGCCTCGACGTCAAAGCGGCGCTGCCGCTCGCGGCGGAATAGGGCAGGCCGAACGATAGGGGCCGCCTTCGAATTCTCCGCTTGAGCCGGCTC
>JBBSCP010000140.1:0-11198 GCA_038250135.1 Acetobacterales bacterium
GATGGTCTTGTCATGCGACATATAGCCGACGCTGTAGAGGTGGATGAGCGTGGAGATGAAGGTGACCATCGCCACCATCACCACGCTCAGCGTGTCGTAGCGCAGCGCCCAGGAGACCTCGAAGCCACCGACATCGATGAACGTAAACAGCGTGACGACGCCCGGCGCGCTGGAAAGTGCGACCTCGGCGAAGGCGAAAATGCCGCACGCCGCGGCGAGCGCCATGCAGCCCACTGTCACCCATTGCGCGGCCTTGTCGCCCAGCCACCGTCCGAAGAACCCGGCGAGGCAGGCGCCGAACAGCGGAAAGAAGATCGCGCCGACATACATTCGCTCAGCCCTTCAGGGTGGAGGCATCTTCCACCTCGATCGTGCCGCGATTGCGAAAATAGGCGACCAGGATAGCCAGGCCAATGGCAGCCTCCGCCGCCGCGACGGTCAGGATAAGCATGGCAAAAACCTGGCCCGTGAGGTCGCCAAGCTGCGCCGAAAAGGCGACCAGGTTCAGCGTGACCGAAAGCAGGATCAGTTCCACCGACATCAGGATGACGATGACGTTCTTCCGGTTGAGGAAGATGCCGAGAATGCCCAGCACGAAAAGGATGGCGCCCACCGTGAGGTAATGGGCGAGGCCGATCGCGAGCATCAGTGCTGCCCCCCCTCATGCCCATGATGCTCAACGCGCTTGGGCGCCGGGGCCGCCGGCGGCCGCTCGATGCCGATGTCGCGAAGGCCCGCGCCATTGGCGACCTGCCGAAGATTGACGCTGCCGGAGCGCGCGACCTGTTCGGCGATGTCCTGGCGCTTGGAGGTGGTGCGCCCGCGCAGCGTCAGCACGATGGCGCCGATCATCGCGACCAGCAGGATCAGGCCGGCGAGCTGGAACAGGAAGACGTGGTCCGTGTAGAGGATGCGTCCGAGTGCCCGTGTATTCTCCACACCCTCGGGCGTCGGGTTGAGCCGTAGCCCCGCGGCATCCTCGGCGAAGCTCCAGCTGGCAAAGGCAAAGACCAGCTCGAAGAACAATATCCCGCCGATGATCGCGCCGATCGGCGCGTAGCTTTGGAAACCCTGTCGGAGGGCAGTAAAATCCACATCGAGCATCATCACGACAAACAGGAACAGCACGGCGACGGCGCCGACATAGACGATGACAAGGATCATCGCGAGGAACTCGGCACCGGCGATGAGAAAAAGGCCGGCTGCGTTGAAGAAGGCCAGGATCAGGAACAGCACGCTGTGCACGGGGTTGCGACTGGTCACCACCATGAACGCGCTGGCGATCAGGATGGCGGCAAACAGGTAGAAGGCGGCGGCAACGATCATTTGGGTGCGATCACCGGTATGGCGCGTCGAGTTCGAGGCGCTTGGCCAATGCCGCTTCCCAGCGATCACCGTTTTCCATCAGCCGGGCCTTGTCGTACATCAGTTCCTCGCGCGTCTCGGTCGCGAATTCCAGGTTGGGGCCTTCGACAATGGCATCCACCGGGCAGGCTTCCTCGCACATGCCGCAGTAGATGCACTTGGTCATATCGATGTCGTAGCGCGTGGTGCGGCGGCTGCCATCCTCGCGCGGCTCGGCCTCAATGGTGATCGCCTGGGCCGGGCAGATCGCCTCACACAGCTTGCAGGCGATGCAACGCTCCTCGCCATTCGGGTAACGGCGCAGCGCGTGCTCGCCCTTGAAGCGCGGCGAGATCGGCGCTTTCTCATAGGGGTAGTTCAATGTCGCCTTCGGCTTGAAGAACTGCTTGAGCGTCAGCGCCATACCGCCCACGAGTTCGCTCAGCAGCAGGCTCCGCGCGACGCGATCGAGTGTGGCCATGTTCAGGCTCCTCCCGGCAGCCAGCCGAACAGCTTGAGCGCCGCAGCCGTGAGCACGAGCCACAGCAAGCTGAAAGGCAGGAACACCTTCCAGCCCAGCCGCATCAGCTGGTCGTAGCGGTAGCGCGGAAAGGTCGCGCGCACCCAGACGAAGATGAACAGGCAGAAGCAGATCTTGAAGATGAACCAAAGCGGCCCGGGAATCCAGGTGAAGGGCGCGAGGTCGAAGGGTGCGTACCAGCCACCCAGGAACAGGATGGTGATGAGCGCGCTCATCAGGATCATGTTCGCGTATTCGCCGAGGAAGAACAGCGCGAAGGCCATGGAGCTATATTCGACGAAGAAGCCCGCCACCAGCTCGCTCTCGCCTTCGGGCAGGTCGAAGGGCGAACGGTTGGTCTCGGCCAGCGCGGAGATGAACATGATGACGAACATCGGGAACAGAGGGACGATGAACCACATGTTCGCCTGCGCGCGCACGATCTCCGTCAGGTTAAGCGAGCCCACGCAGAGCAGCACAGTGACGATGACAAAGCCCATCGAGACCTCGTAGCTCACCATCTGCGCCGCACTGCGCATCGCTCCGAGGAAGGCGTATTTCGAATTGCTCGCCCAGCCCGCAATGATGATGCCATAGACGCCGAGCGAGCTGATCGCGAACAAATAGAGGATGCCGACATTGATGTTGGCGATCGCCCAGCCGTCATTCACCGGGATAACGGCCCAAGCCAGCATGGCCAGCGTGAAGGTGATCATCGGCGCCATGATGAACAGCACGCGGCTGGCCCCGGCGGGGATGATCGTTTCCTTCATCAGCATCTTGATGGCATCGGCGAAGGGCTGAAGCATGCCGAAGGGACCGACGACGTTCGGCCCCTTGCGCATCTGCATCGCGCCCAGCACTTTGCGCTCGGCCCAGGTGAGGTAGGCGACGCCGATCAGCAGCGGCACGAGCAGCGCCATCGCCTGCGCGACGGTCAGCGCCAGATGCCCGATGGGGGTGGCGAGAAACGCATCCATCGCCGCTTACTCCGCCGCCATGGCATGAGGCGCCGAGGTTGCCGCGCATTGCGCCATGACCTCGGAAGCCCGCGCGATGCTGTCCGCCAGATGGTAGTTTGCGATCGGCAGCGCGAAGGGCACGTGCGACAGCGCGTTGATGTCGCCGGCCGGGCTACGTGTGTCAGTGCAGCCTCGCGCAGCGAAGGCCGCGCCGAAATCAGGCATCGCCGCGCGTAGCGCCGCGAGGTCATCGAAAGGCAGGCTGACGCCGAGTGCTTCGCCCGCCGCGCGAATAATGCGCCAATCCTCGCGCGCCTCGCCCGGCGCGTGCACCGCCATATGGCCGTGCTGCGGGCGGCCCTCGGTGTTGAGCCAGGTGCCGTCCTTCTCGGTATAGGCAGCACCCGGCAGGATCACATCGGCGCGCGACGCCGCACGGTCGCCGTGATGGCCCTGGTAGATCACGAAGGTGCCAGGCGCGATCGCCGCCGGATCGAAGCCGTCCGCGCCAAGCAGCCACAGCGCCTCGACCCCGCCCGAGAGCATTGCGCCGAGATCCCGCCCGCCCTGTCCCGGCACGAAGCCGAGTGCGAGCGCGCCGAATTGACCGCCGAACAGGTGCAGCAGGTTGAAGCCGTGCCAATCCTCGCGCAGAGCATTGGCACGCCGCGCAATCTCCCAGGCCGCCGCGAGCACCGCCGCGCCATCCGGCCGCGCCAGCGCGCCGCGCCCGAGCAGCACCATCGGGCGCTCGCCGCCGGAAGCCTGCTTGCCATCGAGGAGTGCACGCAACGCCGCTGGCCCCTCGCCGAGATACGCATGCGGGTAGGTGAGATCGACGCCCGCCGGCCCGATGCGCGACACGTTGAACTTGCCGGCCAACCAGCGCTTGCGGATGCGCGCGTTGATGACCGGCGCTTCGGTGCGTGGGTTGGCACCGATGATGAGCAGCGAATCCGCCTGGTCGATGCCGGCGATGGTCGTGTTGAAACGGTAGAAATCCGGCCGTGACGTATCGATCGCCGCACCATCCTGCCGGCAATCGAGGTTGGCAGAGCCGAGAGATATCATCAGCGCCTTCAGCGCGAAGATGCTCTCCGCCTCCACCAGATCGCCCGCCACCGCGCCGATGCGCTCGCCTGGCAGGCCCTTGAGCTGCGCGGCGATGGCGGCAAAAGCCTCGCCCCAACTGACCGGCTGGAGCTTGCCATCCACGCGCAGCCAGGGCCGATCCAGGCGGCGGCGCTTGAGGCCGTCGAAGGAGAAGCGGCCGCGATCGGCCATCCACTCCTCGTTCACGTCCTCGTTCACGCGCGGCAGGATGCGCAGCACTTCGGGGCCGCGCGTGTCGATGCGGATATTCGTGCCTGTTGCGTCCTGCACGTCGATGCTGTCGGTCTTGCGCAGTTCCCATGGCCGCGCGACGAAAGCATAGGGGCGCGAGGTCAGCGCGCCGACCGGGCAGATATCGATGAGGTTGCCGGAGAGTTCGCTGGTCAGCGCCTTCTCGACATAGGTGCCGACTTCCATCGACTCACCGCGGCCTGTCGCGCCCATCTCCGGCACGCCAGCGACCTCGGCGGCGAAGCGGATGCAGCGCGTGCAGTGGATGCAGCGCGTCATGATCGTCTTGATCAGCGGGCCGATATCCTTGTCTTTCACGGCGCGCTTCGGCTCATCGTAGCGGCTGCGATCGTAGCCGTAGGCCATCGCCTGATCCTGCAGATCGCACTCGCCGCCCTGATCGCAGATCGGGCAATCGAGCGGGTGGTTGATCAGCAGAAATTCCATCACGCCGCGCCGCGCATTGCGCACGATGAGGCTGTCGGTTCTCACCACCATCCCATCCATCACGGGGTAGGCGCAGGAGGCGACGGGCTTGGGCGCCTTCTCGACTTCCACAAGGCACATGCGGCAATTGCCGGCGACGCTCAGGCGCTCGTGGTAGCAGAAGCGCGGGATTTCCTTCCCCGCTGCCTCGCAGGCTTGCAGCACGGTGGCGCCGTTCGGGACTTCGATCTCGATGCCGTCAATCGTGACCCTTGCCATCACTCCACCTTCCGATACGCGGCGATCAGCGCATCGACGGACAGGCCGTTGATGGTCATGCCGGCGAAGCCCGATCCCGTGATCTCCACGCCGCTCAGGTCGCAGGCGTAGAACTTCGCGCCGCCCAGCGTCGTGCCCTCGAACACCGCGCTCGCGAGATTGCTGCCCTCGATGCGGCAGCCGTTCATCATCGTGCCCCGGATCACGCTGGCCGGCGAATTGCAGCCGGCGATGATGATGGGGCCGGCCTTGCCGGTGATTTCACTGCTCATGGCCCCTTACTCCGCCGCCATCGGCAGCGCGCGCGCCGCTTTATAGGCTGCAATTCGCTCTTCCATCACCGGGCGGAAATGCCGGATGAGGCCCTGCACCGGCCAGACGCCGCCATCGGCGAGCGCGCAGATGGTGTGGCCCTCGATTCGGCGGGTCACGTCCTCCAGCACGTCGATTTCGGAAATATCGGCGCGGCCTTCGACCATGCGCTCCATCATGCGGCTGACCCAGCCCATGCCTTCGCGGCAGGGCGTGCATTGGCCGCAACTCTCATGCTTGTAGAATTTCGACAACCGCGCGATGGCGCGCACGATGTCGGTGGATTTGTCCATGACGATCACCCCCGCTGTGCCGAGGGCCGAGCGATGCTCACGCAGCGCGTCGAAATCCATTAGCACGTCATCGCAGATGTGCTTGGGCAGCAGCGGCGTGGAGGAGCCGCCGGGGATGACGCACAGCAAATTGTCCCAGCCGCCGCGCACGCCGCCGGCATGGCGTTCGATGAGTTCCCGCATCGGGATGCTCATCTCCTCCTCCACGTTGCAGGGCGTGTTCACATGGCCCTGGATGCAGAAAATCTTGGTACCGGAATTCTTCGGCCGGCCGAACTGCGCGAACCAACCCGCGCCGCGGCGCAGGATGGTCGGTACCACGGCGATGGTCTCGACATTATTGACCGTGGTCGGGCAGCCATAAAGGCCGACGGCGGCGGGGAATGGCGGCTTGAGCCGCGGCATGCCCTTCTTGCCTTCCAGGCTCTCGATCAGCGCGGTTTCTTCGCCACAGATATAAGCGCCGGCGCCGCGATGGACGTGGAGATCGAAGCCCCATCCCGAACCCGATGCGTTCGCCCCGAGCAGCCCGGCGGCATAGGCTTCCTCGATCGCGGCTTCGAGCACACGGCTCTCATTGTAGTATTCACCGCGGATGTAGATGTAGCCGGCATGGGCACCCATGGCGAAGCCGGCGATCAGGCAACCCTCGATCAGCGCATGCGGATCGTGGCGGATGATGTCGCGATCCTTGCAGGTTCCAGGCTCGGACTCGTCAGCGTTGACCACGAGGTAGTGCGGCCGCTCGCTCGCCTGCTTGGGCATGAAGGACCACTTCAGGCCGGTTGGGAAGCCGGCGCCGCCGCGACCGCGCAGGCCGGAGTTCTTCATCTCCTCGATAATCCAGTCGCGACCCTTGCCGAGAATTGTGCCAGTGCCGTCCCAATTGCCGCGGCGCTGCGCGGCAGGCAGTTGCCACTCCTGCAAGCCATAGAGATTGGTGAAAATGCGGTCGCGATCATGCAGCGCCATCAGCCTTGCCCCCCGACATCGAGCCCGGCATCGAGTAGCGTGAGCGGCCCGCCCTCCGGCGCACTGGCCCTGCGGCCGATGCTGCTGCCGGCGTTGGGCTTCTCGCCACGCTTGAGAACCTCGATCAGCGCGACCGTGCGGTTGTAGTCGAGATCCTCGAAGTAGTCGTCATCAACCTGCAATACGGGCGCATTCACGCAGGCGCCGAGGCACTCCACCTCAGTCAGTGTGAACATCCCATCGGCGGAGGTCTGACCCACGCCAATGCCCGCCGCATCGCGGCAGGCTCGGGCAACGTCATCCGAGCCGCGCAGCATGCACGGCGTGGTGCCGCAGAGCTGCAGATGGTGCCGGCCAATCGACTTCATGTTGAACATGAAATAGAAGGTCGCAACCTCATAGACACGGATCGGCGGCATCGAGAGGCGCTCAGCGACCACATCCATCGCCACCTTGGGCACCCAGGCGCTGCCCGTGGCGCGGCCCATCTGGCGCTGCACGACATAGAGCAGCGGGATGACCGCCGAAGCCTGCTTGCCCGCCGGATAGTGCGCGATGGTCTTGTTGATCTCCGCCTCACTCGACTCGTCGAAGGCGAAATGCGTGGGCTGTTCGACGTTCATCGGTCGATCTCCCCGAAAACAATGTCGAGGCTGCCGATGATGGCGACGGCATCGGCCAGCATGTGTCCCTTGGAGAGCGTCTCCATCGCCTGGAGATGCGCGAAGCCGGGTGCGCGAATCTTGCAGCGATAAGGGCGGTTCGTGCCATCGGCGATCATGTACACGCCGAACTCACCCTTCGGCGCCTCGGTCACCGTATAGGTCGCGCCGGCGGGCACGTGATAGCCCTCGGTGTAAAGCTTGAAGTGATGGATCAGGCTTTCCATCGAGCGCTTCATGTCTCCGCGTGAGGGCGGCGTGATCTTGTTGTCGGCGATCTTCACCGGGCCGGGTCTGATGTGGGTCAGGCACTGCTCGACCAGGCGCAGCGACTGGCGCATCTCCTGCATGCGGACCAGATAGCGATCGTAGCAATCGCCATGCACGCCCACGGGAATCTCGAAGTCGAGCTTTTCGTACATCTCGTAGGGCTGCGATTTCCGCAGGTCCCAGGCGCAACCTGAAGCGCGCAGGCAGGGGCCGGAGAAGCCCCAGGACATCGCCTGCTCGGCCGTCATCACGCCGATATCGACGGTGCGCTGCTTGAAAATGCGGTTCTGGCTGAGCAGGCCTTCAAGGTCGTCGATAAACTTGGGAAATTGCTGGCACCACTTGCCGATGCGGTCTTCAAGTCCCGCGGGCAAATCCTTCGCCACGCCGCCGGCGCGGAAGTAGTTGACGTGGTAATGGCTGCCGCCGACCTGTTCGTAGAACTCCAGCAAATGCTCACGCTGCTCGAAGCCCCAGAGGCTCGGCGTGATGGCGCCGACGTCGAGCGCGTAGGTCGTGATGTTCAAAAGATGGTTCAGGATACGCGTGAGCTCCGCGAACATGGTGCGGATCCAGCGCGCACGCGCCGGCACCTCATGCTCGATACCGAGCAGACGTTCCGTGGCAATGACGAAGCTGTGCTCCATGCACATCGGCGAGACGTAATCCAGGCGATCCATGTAGGGCATCGCCTGGAGGTAGGTCTTGTACTCGATCAGTTTTTCGGTACCGCGGTGCAGCAGGCCGATATGCGGGTCGGCACGCTCCACCACCTCGCCCTTCATCTCGAGAATGAGGCGAAGCACACCATGCGCTGCCGGATGCTGCGGGCCGAAATTGATGGTGTGGGTGTCGGCATCGAAGACGCGCTGCGCTTCATTGCGGGCATCCGGGGGCAGCGGCACACCGGCCACGAGTTCCGTGCTCATCGCGGGCCCTCCAGCTGGCCACGTTCGGCCCGGACCTGGTGCACCTTCTCGTCGCCGGGCAGCGTCGTCATGCCCTCCCAAGGGCTGAGGAAGTCGAAGGAGCGGTAATCCTGCGTCAGCGCGACGGGCTCATAGACCACCTGCTTGCGGTCCTCGTCGTAGCGGACCTCGACATGGCCCGTCAGCGGGAAATCCTTGCGCAGCGGATGGCCCTCGAAGCCGTAATCCGTCAGCAGGCGGCGCATATCGGTCAGGCCCTCGAAGGCGACGCCGTACATGTCCCAGCATTCGCGCTCGTACCAGGTGGCGGCGGGCCAGAGTGCGGCGAGGCTCGGCACCGGCGTCGCCTCATCGGTCGAGACGATGACGCGCAGCCGATGGTTCAGCGACAGGCTGAGCAGATTATACACCACATCGAAACGCTCGGCGCGCTCCGGCCAATCGACGCCGCAGAGGTCCATCAGCTGTTCGAAGGCGAAGCGCGGATCCTCGCGCAGCAGCAGCATCAGCGGCCGCAGCATGTCGCGCCGCGCGCGCACAATAAGCTCGGAGCCGCGTTCAACGAAGGCCTCCTCAACCGAGGGGCCGGCGGCGGCGGCGATGGTCGCTCCCATTTCGTGCAGCGCGCTTGCATCAGCCACGGAGAATGGTCCCCGTCCTGCGGATTTTCTTTTGTAATTGCAGGATGCCATAGACCAGCGCCTCGGCTGTCGGCGGGCAGCCGGGGACGTAGACATCCACCGGCACCACACGGTCGCAGCCGCGCACCACTGAGTAGCTGTAGTGGTAGTAGCCGCCGCCATTGGCGCAGCTGCCCATCGAGATCACCCAGCGCGGCTCACTCATCTGGTCGTAGACCTTGCGCAGCGCGGGGGCCATCTTGTTGGTCAGCGTGCCGGCCACGATCATCACATCCGATTGCCGCGGCGAACCGCGCGGGATGATGCCGAAGCGGTCGAGGTCATAGCGCGCCATATAGGCGTGGATCATCGGCACGGCGCAGCAGGCGAGCCCGAACGTCATCGGCCACAACGAGCCCGTGCGTGCCCAGTTCACCACCTTGTCGAGGTTGGCGATGACGAAGCCCTTTTCCTCCATCTCGCCCGTGATGCCCTTGACCACGGCATCCTGCGCCGCGCCTTGCGGCAGCGCATTGCGGTTCCACGCGATATCCAGCGCGCCCCCTGGGGCAGGTTGGTTGGTGTTCGACATGCCGCTCATTCCCAATCCAGCGCGCCCTTGCGCCATTCATAGACGAAGCCGACCGTCAGCACGCCGAGGAAGCCCATCATCGACAGGAAGCCGAACCAGCCTATCTCACCAAGTGTGATCGCCCAGGGGAACAGAAAGGCCACTTCCAGGTCGAAGATGATGAACAGTATGGCGACCAGGTAGAATCGCACATCGAAGCGGCGCCGCGTGTCGTCGAAAGGCTCGAAACCGCATTCATAGGCGGAGAGCTTTTCGGCATAGGGCTTCTGTCGCGCGGCCAGCAGGGCGCCGCCGACCATCGCGCTGGCGATGGCCGCCGCGATCCCGAGAAACACCAGGATCGGGAAATATTCTGTCAGCAGCGGTTGGGTCATGAAACCTCGGCTGTCCTAACCATGCCTCAACGCGGGGAGCTTCCGTCCCTTGGCTGTCCGCCTGCGCGACCGGGGGAGGCAACTCAGGTTCGCGCCCTGAGCCACCACCCCTATGCCGCACCGCAGCGAAGCGGACCTTAGCCGCGCACGCTCCGCTTCGCCATAGGGACGATGCGCCGAAGGAAAGCGTGACGCTGGCCCGCCGGACACGTTCGGCCGTAGCGGATTATATCCAGAGAAAAGAACGAGATTTTGAGAATGGGTGTCAGGCGGCTTGGCCTGAGCAAATTCCTGAGTCGCTGGCGCGAGTGACGGGGCTCGAACCCGCGACCTCCGGCGTGACAGGCCGGCGCTCTAACCAACTGAGCTACACCCGCAGGCGACGGGGGGGAAATACGGGGGCGACACAGGGGTGTCAACCCTTGGGCCTCCAAGGGGAATCGCTCGAAGCTCCCTTAGCGTTTCGTGTGATGATCGTTTGGAGAAAGTCCTGGTCCCATCCTGCGGCCTAGCGGCGGGCCTTGAGGTCGTCCTTCCCCAGCGCGCTGCGGATGAGACTCACGGCCCTGTGTCCGCTGGTTTACATGGTTTCGGGTCCGTGTTCGGTACGCAGGCGCATGAGGTCGTGGTAGTGCATCCCGAAGTCTGGAAATTCGATCCGTGTCCCGGGAGGTCTTGTCGTCAAGCGCCACCATGCCGGGTTCCTCCCTGCCCAAACCCCCGACCCTGGCGGTGAAGCAGGCACAAAACAGGTCGGCATCAAAGGCGTTCAGACCTCACCGATCCCCTCATTTTCAGGCGGCGGCGACTGCCGTGAAGACGGCAGGCTTTGCGACGGCGGTGGCGAATTTCCTCATGAGCGGCGCGCGGCGCTGGGCTGGCATGTTCGGGATGAGGTCGTAGAGCATGCAGCCTTGCCGGAACAGGGAATGGGTCCGCTTCCTGCTGGTGTTCGATTTCAGCAGGCGATCCATGCCGAGGCTCTCGCCGACGGCGCCGCGCAGGGTCAGCAAGGCGGTGGCGAAGGCGCTGATCAGCAGCAGGGGGTCGCGGCGCCCAGGCTCGCCGATGCGGGTTGAGGACAATCCCATGCCGAAGCGCAGATCTTTGGTGTCGCGGAACTGCGGCTCGATCGTCCATCGCTTGGCATAATGATTGATCAGCGTCGCCGCCGTCGCGTCGCGCTCGCTGGTGGCGAGGCACCACGGTTCCTTCATGGCCCTGGCGTGGACGCAGACGACGGCACCGACCTGCTGCCCCTTGCCAGCTGCCCCTTGCCAGCTGCTCCTTTGCGGTGAC
>JBBSCP010000141.1:0-11149 GCA_038250135.1 Acetobacterales bacterium
CTTTTTTGCGGCAGCCACCACAGCTTCCGCAGTGATGCCGAAGTGGCGGAACAGGTCCTCCGCCGGCGCGGAGGCACCGAAGCCCTGCATGCCGATGAAGATGCCATCGGGGCCGAGCCAGCGCTCCCAGCCCATGCCGATCGCGGCCTCGATGCCGATGCGTAAGCCCTGGCCGAGCACCTGCTCGCGCCAGGTTTCGTCCTGGTGGGCGAACAATTCCCAACAGGGCAGCGAGACCACGGCGGTGGCGATGCCCTCGGCCTCCAGCATTGCGCGAGCATTCATGGCTAGGTGCACTTCGGAGCCTGTCGCAATCAACGTCACGCGGCGTGGTCCGGTTGCCTCGGCCAGCACATAGCCGCCGCGGGCGGAGCGGTTCTCGCCCGCTTCCTCGCGCAGGGCAGGCAGGTTCTGGCGAGTGAGCGCCAGTACCGAGGGGCCATCCGCGCGCTTGACCGCGAGCTCCCAGCACTCGGCCGTCTCCAACGCATCGGCGGGGCGGAAGACGTTGAGGTTGGGCATGCAGCGCAGCGAGGCGAGGGTTTCCACCGGCTGGTGCGTCGGCCCATCTTCGCCCAGGCCGATGCTGTCATGCGTCAGCACGTGGATTACGCGAATGCGCATCAGTGCGGCAAGGCGAATGGCCGGCCGCATGTAGTCGGCAAACACCAAGAAGGTGCCCGAATACGGGATGACCCCGCCGTGCAGCGCCATGCCGTTCATCGCCGCGGCCATGCCGTGCTCGCGCACGCCGTAATGGATGTAGCGGCCGGCGAAATTGCCCGGGCTTATGGCGGGCACGCCCTTCACATTGGTGTTGTTTGACCCGGTGAGGTCGGCCGAGCCGCCGACCATCTCGGGCACCGCGGGTACCAGCGCCTCCAGCGCGCGCTGGCTCGCGATCCGGGTTGCGATCTTGGGCATTTCCTCGGTCTGCTTCTGGCGCAGCGCGGCGAGGGGCTCGTGCCAGGAATCGGGCAGCTTGCCGGCGATCGCACGGTCGAACTCGTCACGCTGCGGGTGCTTCGCGAGGCGCTTGAGCCAGGAGCGCCGCGTGCCGCCGCCGCGCCGCCCGGCCTCCTCCCAGCGTGCCTTGAGGCCCTCGGGCACCTCGAAGGGCGGATGGTTCCAGCCCATGGCCGATTTCGCCGCCGCAGCCTCGGCGGCGCCGAGCGGGCTGCCATGGCTCGCCGCCGTGCCGGCCTTGGTGGGGGCGGCGAAGCCGATGATGGTGCGGCACGCGATCATCGTCGGCTTGCGGTTGCGCATCGCCCAGGACATGGCGGCAGCGACCTGCTCATGGTCATGCCCATCAACGCGCCGCACGGCCCAGCCATAGGCGGAGAAGCGCTTCAGCGCGTCGTCGGACAGCGACAGCGAGGTCGAGCCGTCGATCGAGATGTCGTTGTCGTCGTAGAGCACGCAAAGTCGTTCGAGCTTAAGGTGCCCGGCGAGGCTCGCGGCCTCGTGGCTGATGCCCTCCATCAGGTCGCCATCCGAGGCGATGACCCAGGTACGGTGGTCGACCAGCGACTTGCCGAAGCGCGCGGCGAGGATACGCTCCGCGATCGCCATGCCCACCGCGGTGGCGATGCCCTGGCCGAGCGGGCCGGTGGTGGTCTCGATGCCCGGATGTTCGCCATGCTCGGGGTGGCCGGCGGCGGCGGCGTGGAGCTGGCGGAAGCGCTTTAGCTCCTCGATCTCCATGCCGGCATGGCCGGTCAGGTGCAGCAGCGCGTAGAGCAGCATCGAGCCATGCCCGGCGCTGAGCACGAAGCGGTCCCGATCCGGCCAGCGCGGGTCGGTCGCGTCATATTTCAGGAAGCGCGTGAACAGCACCGTCGCCACATCGGCCATGCCCATCGGCATGCCGGGATGGCCGGATTTCGCCTGCTCCACCGCGTCGATCGCCAGCGCGCGGATCGCATCCGCCAGGCGGCGGTCCTCGGAGGCGGGGCGCGCCAGCAGCAGGGCCTGGGCGGCCTGGGCCGGGGTGGGGGTGCCGCTTGTCGGCGCGGGTTCGATACTGGCCAAGGTGTGGCGTCTCTCTCAGCGATGGCGCGCGCTATAGGGCGGGCGAGGCCGAGGGGCAACCCGAGCCGTCACGGGCGGTGTGCGGCCGTGGCTTCCAGCATGCGGTTCGCGATCTCGCGCTCGCCCATCACGGTAAGGGTGGCGCCGAGGCCGCCCAGATGGCTCACGGCCTGCTCCGAATGGGCGCGGGCCAGGATCGGCAGGGTCGGGGCGGCGGCGCGGGCCTGCTGCACCACCTGCCCGGCCTCGAAGGCCTCCGGCACCGTCACGAACAGGCGCCGCGCCACGGGCAGGCCGGCTGCGGCCAGCACCTCGGGGTCCGCGGCGTTGCCCTCGATCACCTCGCAGCCGAGCGCCCGGGCGGCTTCCAGCGCCGCGCCCTGGTCCTCGATCACCAGCACCGGCCGGCCCATGGCGCGAAGCCCCGCCGCGACGAGGGAGCCGACGCGGCCGTGGCCCACGATGACCTCGTGGTCCGAAAGCTCGGTCGGCGTGAGGCCTGCGGGCTCCGGTTCCGGCTCCGGCTCGGGTTCCGGCATGGGTTCTGGCGTGGCGGCCGGCGGCGGCGCGGCGGCGGCCAGGCGTCGGGCGCGGCGCCGCTCGGCCAGGGCGAATAAAGGCGGGTTGGCAAGGATCGAGAGGATGGCGCCCGCCAGGACCGTGTCGCGCGCCTCCGGCGGCAGCAGGCCGAGTGCGGCGCCAAGGCCGATCAGGATGAAGGAGAATTCGCCGATCTGCGCCAAGGCGGCCGAGACGGTGAACGCCGTCGCCGCCGGGTAGCCGAAGGCGCGCAACAGCGCGTAGGCCGCCACGGATTTACCGACGACGATGATCAGCACGGTGGCGATCACCGCGAAAGGGTGCTCGATCAGCACGGCAGGGTTGAACAGCATGCCGACCGAGACGAAGAACAGCACCGCGAAGGCGTCGCGCAGCGGCAGCGCTTCCTCGGCCGCGCGCTGGCTCAGCTTGCTCTCGCCCAGCACCATGCCGGCGAAGAAGGCGCCGAGCGCGAAGCTGACATCGAACAGCTTGGCCGCGCCGAAAGCCACCCCCAGCGCCACGGCATAGACCGCGAGGCGAAACAACTCGCGCGAGCCGGTATGCGCGGCATCGTGCATGATCCAGGGGATGATCCGCCGCCCGGCCAGCAACATCAGGGCCACGAAAGCCGCGACTTTCAGCAGAGTGATGCCGATGGTGGTGCCAAGTTGTGTCCAATCGGCCGCCGCGCCGCCGGCCACCACCGGTGCAAGGGTCGGCAGCAGCACCAGGGCGAGCACCATCGCGAGGTCCTCGACAACCAGCCAGCCCACCGCGATTCGTCCGCGTTCGGAATCGAGGATGCGGCGTTCCTGCAACGCGCGCACCAGCACGACCGTGGAGGCGACCGAGAGCGCCAGGCCGAACACCAGCCCGGCGCCGAGCCCCCAGCCCATCGCCAGCGACAGCGCGATACCGAGCAGCGTCGCCACGGTCATTTGCAGGATCGCGCCCGGCACGGCGATGTTCTTCACCCGCATCAGGTCGCCGACCGAGAAATGCAGCCCGACGGCGAACATCAGCAGGATGACGCCGATCTCGGCCAGTTCGTTCGCCAGCGCCTGGTCGGCGACGAAGCCCGGCGTGAAGGGCCCCACGGCGATACCCGCCAGCAGGTAGCCGACCAGCGGCGAGACGCGGAATTTGTGCGCCAGCCGCCCGAAGATGAAGGCGATGACGAGGCCCGCGGCGATGGTGGCGATCAGCGGTGTTTGATGATCCGGCATGGTACCTTCTGCGGGGCAGGCCGCGCCCTGGTCAAGCTTGCAGCCATCACGGCGCAAAGATGAGGAATAGCCACGTCGCGAACAGGATCAGGTGCACCACGCCCGACAGCAGGTTGGCGCGCCCGGTGCCATAGGTGATCAGCGCCATCATGAAGGACAGCGCCAGCAGCACCGCGCCCCCCGGCGTGACCCCAAGGGTGAGCGGCGTGCCCGTCCACCACGAAACGAAGGCGACGGTGGGGATGGTCAGCCCGATGCAGGCGACCGCCGAGCCCAGCGCCAGGTTGATCGATACCTGCAGCCGGTCGTCGAGCGCCGCGCGGATCGCGGTGGCGGCCTCGGGCAGCAGCACGATGGCGGCGACGGCGACGCCGACGATCGCCACCGGCGCCCCCGCCGCCTCGGCCGCCGCCTGGATGAAGGGCGAGAAGGCCTTGGCCAGCAGCACCACGGCGGTGAGCGCCAGCGCCAGCAGCCCCAGCGCGATCCATGCCATGCGCGAACCGGGCCTCTTGCCGCCGGCCTCAGGCAGGATCGAGGTGAAGTAGTCGCGGTGCCGCACCGTCTGCACGAAGGTGAAGGCAATGTAGAGCGCGAAGCACACCAGGCTGACGAAGGCCAGTTGCAGGTTGGTGTAGTAAGGCCCGGGCGCCGAGGTGGTGAAGTTCGGCAGCACCAGCGTCACCGCCGTCATCGGCAGCAGCACGATGAGGTAGGCGTTGGCGCCGGTGAGGCGAAATTCCTGCTCCCGGTGCTTGAGTGCGCCAACCACGATGCAAACCCCGGCCAACCCGTGCAGCACGAGCACCACCACGGCGTGCACGGTATCGCGCACCAGCGTCGGCTCGGGCTTGTCGCCCAGCATGATCGAGACGATCAGCCCGACCTCGATGACGGTGACGGCCAGCGCCAGGATCACTGCGCCGAACGGCTCGCCCACGCGTGCGGCCACCACCTCGGCGTGATGCACCGAGGCCTGTACGCTGGCCAGGAGCGCGACTGTCAGCGCCAGGCCGGCGACCGCGCCGCCGCCCTTGCCGAGCAGCAGATAGACCGCAAGCCCGCTTGCGGGGGCGATGATGGACCAGAGCGGGATGCGCGCATGCGAATGTACCATGCTCGCAATCTAGGGCGATTCGCGATCAGATGGAATCGTCCGATCGCAATTCCTGCCCTAGAACCAATGACTTCTGGAGCACGATTGATCCGCACGGATCGATCTCGTGCTCTGGAAACCTTTAAATCTACAGCACGAAACCCGCTCCCATTGATTCAAGATGAGCGGAATTTGCTGTAGAGTACGAAATGCGATCCTTTGCATGCATCGTGCTCTGGTGGATGTGGCGCAGCGCGCTACCGCATCAACCCCTGGCGCTCCATCCAGCCCTGGATGCGCGCGGCCACGTCGTCCGAATTGTTGTCCATCATGATCATGTGGCTGTTACCGCGCACACCCTCGGCCGGCATGTCGAGGGTGTCGGCCACGCCGCCGGCCGCGCGGATCTGGTCCTGGTAGCGATCGATATTGCCGCGAATGCGCTGCCAGAAGGCGTTCTCGCCCGTGTAGTCGCCCCAGACCACCAGATGCGGGATGGCGCGCAGCGATGTCACGTCGGTCTCGGCCGGCGGCGCCCCGGAAGGCTCCACCGCGATCACCGCCCTGATCTTGTCCGGCGCGTTGAGCGCGGCGCGGAAGCCGAAATTGCCGCCCTGGCTGTGCACCAGCATCACGCAGGGGCAGATGCGCTGCACCAGCGCGTCATACGCCGCCTGGATCTGCGGATCGGTGGTGACCCAGCGCGGCACCGACTGCATCATGAACTGGTTCCAGGCGGCGATCGGGAAGCGCGTTTCGGGAAAGGCCCGACGTCCACTCACATCGAGGCTCCAGCCATCGGCCGGACCCAGGCGGAACAGGCCCCAGCCCTCGCCCATGGTGCGGAACACCGGGTCGCTCGCGAACACCTGTGGGAAGCGCGCCCAGCCGCTGCGACCGCGCTCCACCGCATCGGTCACGAACACGTCATGTCCGGCGCGCAGGAACGCCATCTGCCAGCCCGGGCGGCCATCCGGCGTGGTCTCGTAGGTCACGCCGGTCAGGCCGCCGCCATGGGCCAGGATCAACGGGTAGCGCGCGCGCGGGTCGGCCAGGCGCACGAATTGCGCGTACATCTGCTCGACCTGGAACTGCCCGTTGGGATTCCGGCGCAGCGGCGGCGCACCAGGGCTGACCACGATCTCCTGCTGCGGCAGGCCGGTGACCTCCGCCACCCGGCCGCCGACATGCAGGCTGCCGATCTCGCGGACCTGGAGTGGTTGTCCGAGTGCCGGCAGCGCAGCGAGCACGAGCGTGGCAGCGATGAGCATGGTTCGCATTCGCGTTGCCTCCTGTTGCAGTCATGGCCTGCATCCTTGCGTTGATGCGGGGAAGGGCGTGACGCGGCCCGGCGCGAGCGTTTACTATGCGCGCATGTCCGATACCAGCACAGCCGAGCCGACCCGCGACGGCCTTCCCCCCATGCCGCCCGGCCCGCCTCATGAGGAACGGCATTTCACCCAGAACGCCACGGTGCGCGACCTGGTCATCGGCACTGCCGACGGCCTGACCGTGCCCTTCGCACTCGCCGCCGCCCTGTCCGGCGTGGTGGCCGCCAACCCGCTGATCGTCACCGCGGGCCTGGCCGGGATCGCTGCCGGCTGCGTGGCGATGGGGCTCGGCGGCTACCTCGCTGCGCGCACCGATGCCGAGCATTACGCGGCCGAACGCAAGCGCGAGGAGGAGGAAAGCCGGCTCTACCCCGAGCGGGAGAAATGGGAGGTGGCCGCCATCCTGCACCGCTACGGCGTGCGCGGCGATGTGCTGCGCCAAGCGGTGGAGGCGATTGCCGCGGATCGCCGGAAATGGGTGGATTTCATGATGCGCTTCGAGCTTGAGCTCACGGAGCCCGACCCGAATCGCGCCGCCGTCTCGGCCGCGACCATTGGCGGTGCCTATGTGGTAGGGGGCATCATCCCGCTGTTCCCCTACATGATTTTCAGCACCACCGCACCGGCACTCGCCCTGTCCTCCAGCCTCACCGGCGTCGCGCTGTTCGGCTTCGGCTGGCTGAGGGCGGCGGCGACGGGCCTGCCCCGCCTGCGCGGCGCGGTGCAGACGCTGGCGATCGGCGGGACCGCGGCGGTGGTGGCGTACCTTGTGGCGAGCCTGTTCGGGCACTGATGGGCGGCGTGCCGCCCGCGCGCTGTGCCTCGCCCCGACCCGGCCGGTAGGTCCAGCACCGCCTGTCAGACTAGGCGGTTGGCCCGTGCCACCACGGCCTCGAACAGCACTTGGCAGCCGGCCTCGGCCTCCTCGGGCTCGATGCTCTCGGCCTCGTTGTGGCTCAGGCCATCCTTGCAGGGGGTGAAGATCATCGCGGCGGGCATGCGGCGCGCAACATAGACGGCATCGTGCCCTGCGCCGGAGACGATGCGCTTCGCCGGATGGCCGAGCCGCTCGGCAGCCTGCTCGACAAGGGATACGCAATCATCATCGAAGGGCTGCGCGTCGTAATGCAGCATCGGGGTCAGCTCCAGGGTGCAGCCGCTGGTCGCGACGCAAGCCGCCGCCTCGGCGGGGAAGGCCTCGGCCAGGGCGGCGATCACGCTGCTCCGCGGGTGGCGGAACTCGATGCTGAACAGCACCTCGCCGGGGATGACGTTGCGGCTGTTGGGCAGCACCTGCAGGAAGCCCACCGTGCCGCGGCCGTCATCGCCTTGCGCGCGCATGTGGCGATCCACCAGTTCGATCACGCGCGCCGCAGCTACCAGCGCGTCCCGCCGGGCATAGGGCGGCGTGGTGCCGGCATGGCTGTCCTGGCCGATGATGCGCGCATCCCACCACACCTGCGCCTGCGCACCGGTGACGATGCCGATGCGCTTGCCCTCCCGCTCCAGGATCGGGCCTTGCTCGATGTGCAGCTCAAAATAGGCATCGGCCGGGCGCGGCGTTGCAGGTTCCGCCCCGCGATAGCCGATCTCCTCCAGCGCCTGCTCCACGGTGACGCCCTCGATGTCGCGCAGGGCGTAGCTGCGCGCGATCGGATAGACGCCGGCCCAGGTGCCGCTGCCCATCAGGCTGAGGCCGAAACGGCTGCCTTCCTCATCGGTCCAGTTCACCAGCTCGAGCGGCGCCTCGGTGATGATGTTGAGGTCGTGCAGCGTGCGCATCACCTCGAGTCCCGCCATCACGCCCAGCGCACCGTCGAACTTGCCGCCGGAGGGCTGGCTGTCGAGGTGGCTGCCGAACATTACCGGCAGGCGCGTCGGGTCACGCCCCTCGCGCCGGCAAAACATGTTGCCGATGGCGTCCACGCGCAGCGTCAGGCCGAGTGCGGCGCATTGCGCGTGGAAGGCGTCGCGCGCTGCCTTGTCGATGGTGCTGAGCGTCAGGCGCTTCACGCCGCCCTTGGGCGTGGCGCCGAAGCGGGCCATGTCCATCAGGCTGTCCCATAGCCGCTTTCCATCGATCCGCTGGTTGGTGCCAGACATGCGTGCTGCTATTCCTTCTATAACGCCGCGCATCATCGCCAGCGCGCCCCCGCGCGCAAGCCGCCTGAGGAATGCCATGCCCGCCATTCTGCGCAATTCGGAATTCGACGCCCCCGCCGTGCGGCAGGCGCGCATCGACCTCGCGGCCTGTTTCCGCATGGCGGCACGGCTCGGGATGCATGAGGGCATCTGCAACCACTTTTCCCTCGTGGTCCCGGGCCGGGACGATCTGTTCCTGGTGAACCCCTATGGCTGGGCGTTCAGCGAAGTCACCGCCAGCCGGCTGCTGATCTGCGACTACGAGAGCAAGGTCGTGGCCGGGGAGGGCGTGCCGGAAGCGACCGCCTTCTTCATCCATGCCCGTGTGCACAAGAACCTCGCGCGCGCGAAGGCCTGCTTCCACACGCACATGCCCAACGCCACCGCACTCGCCATGACAGAGGGCGAGCCGCTGCTGTTCGCCGGGCAGAGCGCGCTGAAATTCCTCGGCCGCACCGTGGTGGACGATGAATACAACGGCCTGGCGCTGGACACCGATGAGGGCGACCGCATCGCGGCCTCCATCGGCGAGGCCGAGATCGTCTTCATGCGCAACCATGGTGTGATGGTGGTCGGGCCGGACTGCGCCACGGCCTGGGACGATCTGTACTACCTGGAACGCGCCGCCGAGGCGCAGCGCCTCGCGCTGTCCACCGGCCGTGCGCTCAAGCCTGTGCGGCCCGAGATCGCCGCCAAGACGGCCGCGCAGATGCGCCTCGGCGACGGCGAATCGGCGCGGCTGCACCTCGAAAGCGTGAAGCGTATCCTGCTGCGGGACGAGCCGGATTTCATGGAGTGAGTTCACGTCCGGCCCGGCTCGACCCGCTCGGGCTGGCCCTGCTGCTGCTGACCGTCACCGGCTGGGGGCTCAACTGGCCGGCCATGAAGGTGTTGCTGGACGAGCTGCCGCCGCTCAGCATTCGCATCCTCAGCGGCAGCCTTGGCGCGCTCGTGCTGCTCGGTGTCGCCCTCTGGCGGGGCGAGGCGCTGGCCGTGCCGCGCGCGCTCTGGGGCCGCCTCATCCTCGCCAGCCTGCTCAACGTGACAGCCTGGATGGGCCTGGCCTCCTTCTCCCTGCTCTGGCTGGCGGCCGGGGAGGCGACCATCGTGTGCTACACCATGCCGGTCTGGGCCGGGCTGTTCGCCTGGGCGATCCTGGGCGAGCGGCCGAGCCTGCGGCGCGTCGGTGCCCTCGCCCTGGCGCTGAGCGGGCTGGTCGTGCTGGTGCTCGGCCGCGGCTGGCAGGCGGGGCTGGAGACGCTGCCGGGCGTGGGCTTCGCGCTGGCGGCGGCGCTGCTGTTCTCACTCGGCACCGTGGTCGGCAAGCGCTGGCCGCTGGGGCTGCCGCCGGCGGCGAGTGCCACCTGGCAGATCGTCATCGGCATCGCGCCGCTCGGCCTTGGCGCCATCCTGGTGGAGCGGCCCGACCTGCCGGCGCTGTCGGGGCTGAGCTTGGGTTTGCTGTTCTATGGCGGGATCGGGCCGCTCGGGCTTTGCTACCTCGCCTGGTTCGGGGCGCTGAAGCGCCTGCCGGCGGCGGTGGCGGCCTCCGGCACGTTGCTGACGCCGGTGGTCGGCGTGCTGGCGGCCGCGCTGACGCTTGGCGAGCCGCTGGGTTGGCGCGAGGTGATGGCATTGTCGCTCACCGTCTCGGGCGTGCTGCTGGCGCTGCGTTGAGCGGCGTTGCATAGGGGCGCATGCCCGACCTCCGCCCGCTGATCCGCCTCAACCCCGGTGCCGACCGTCGCCTCAAGGCCGGGCATCCCTGGGCCTTCTCCAACGAGGTCGCAATGACGCCCGCGCTGCGCGCCCTGCCACCGGGCAGCGTGGTGAAACTGGAGGGCGATGACGGCGTGCGGTACGGCGCCTGGCACTTCAACCCGCACAGCCTGATCGCCGCGCGGCGCCTCGATGCCGACCCGACCGCGGCCTGCGATGCCGCCTGGTTCACCGCGCGCATCGGCGCCTGCCTCGCGCTGCGGCAGCGGTTATTCGACTCGCCTTTCTATCGGCTGGTACATGCCGAGGCCGATGGCCTGCCGGGCCTAGTCATCGACCGCTACGGCGATGCGCTGGCGGTGCAGGCGAATACCGCCGGCATGCATGTCGCCACCCCCGCCATCCTCGAAGCCTTGCAGACGCTGATCGCGCCGCGCGTGGTCGTCGCGCGCAATGACAGCGCGGTGCGCAAGCTGGAGGGGCTGGATGAGGAGGTCGTGGCGCTGGTCGGCAGCGACGGCACGGCGATGGTCGAGGAGGCCGGGCTGCGCTTCCCGGTCGATCTGCTCGGCGGCCAGAAGACCGGCTGGTTCTTCGACCAGCGCGCCAACCGCGCCATGATTTCCCGCTTTTGCGCCGGGCGCACCATGCTGGACGCCTTCAGCCATACCGGCGGCTTTGGCCTCGCCGCGGCGGCGGCGGGTGCCTCGGCGGTGACGTTGCTGGACCGGAGCGAGCATGCGCTCGACCTCGCCATCCAGGCCGCGCGCCTCGCGGGCTTGGCCGATCGCGTGACGGCCCTCAAGGCCGAGGCGCTGGAGCATTTGGAGAAAATGACCGCGAGCGGGCGAACCTTCGACGTGGTGGTGGCGGACCCGCCCGCCTTCGCCAAGGCGCGCCGCGACCAGCCGGCGGCTCTGCGCGGCTATGCCAAGCTCGCGCGGCTCGCCGCCGGGCTGGTGGCGCCGGAGGGCGTGTTGTTCATCGCGTCGTGCTCTTACCACGTTTCCGTACCGGACTTTGCCGAGGCCGTGGCCTGGGGCGTGCACAAGGCCAAA
>JBBSCP010000142.1:0-11119 GCA_038250135.1 Acetobacterales bacterium
AGGGCGGGCGGGTTGTAGGCGCCGGTGCCGCCATCGCGCAGGATCTCCACGCCGTTGCGCACCAGGGTAAGGTGCAGCAGATCGGCCTGGGACGGGCGGAAGCGCAGCCGCCCGCCGCGCAGCAAGGCCAGCGCGCAGCCCTGCCGCCAGCCCATCACCCCTTCCGCCGTCCAGCGCGCGGGCCGTTCAAGCCGGGCGTCGGGACAGGGCAGGCCGAGCCAGGCGCAGCCGGGATCAGCCGGCAAATCCGCCCCCTCGCCGGCAAACAGCCGCGCAGCGCGCTCCACGCTGGCCCGCGCATCCTGCGATCCGGCGCGAGACAGATCGGCCAGCGCCGAGCCATCTTCCACGCCGAGCCGGGGCGTGGCGCCGGTTGCGGGGTCGGTCAGGCGGTGCAGCCAGCGCGTGGCGGCGGCGGCGCGCTCGGTGAGTGGCGCGGGGAAGGGCGGCAGGCCGTGCCGGGCGCGCAGCCATTCGACGACCGAAAGCGTATCCAGCAGCAGCCGCGTATAGCCGGGCGAGACCTGGGCGAAACCGCCCGCCGGACCCACCAGCCGCGCCACCCGCGCTGACACTAGCCGGGCATGACGGGATGCTTCCGCCCGCTCACCCAACAGCAGGGCGCAGGCGAAGGCGCCGGCGGGCTCGGATACGGCGTGGTTGTTGTCCTGCGCCGCGGCGTAGTGCGGCGTCGCGGCGATGCGCTTGGCACACAGCCTCAGCAGCGCGCGGGCGCCCGGCGGGGGTTCGCGGTCGGCGTTCAGCAGCGCGAGTGCCAGGGCAAGGTTCAACGCCCGCAGCGCTGCCTCCTGCCCGCAGGCCCAGGCGGGGCCACGGAAGGGCGGGTTGGCGGCGCACCAATCGGCCAGCAGCGCCTCGGCCCGCGTCAAATGGTCGCCGGTGGGGTCGAGTTGCGCGGCCTGGGCCAGCAAGGGCAGCGCGGCGAGGCGGTTGATCTCCCAGACCGGACGGACATCGCCTTGGCGGAACAGGTCCAGGCCGAGCGAGGGCGTCGCGCCATCGAAGGGGCCGTGCCAGTCGAATCGCGCCGGCAGGGCGGCCACGGCAGCCATCACCAGCGGCGACCCGACCGCCGGCGCGGACGGTGCGAGGGCGGGCAGGAACGGCCCCTCGGCCGGCGTCGCGCCAGCCAAGGCGCGCGCTGGCCCGCCGCAGGCCACCGCCGCGCGATGCCAGAGCCACTGCCCCACCGGCCGCGTGCCAAGCCGGAAGGCAGCATCCGCCGCAAGGCTGACGCGCAAAAGGGTGCCCCTGACCCCGGTTGCAATCTGAAGCCGCTGCTGAAGGCGTTGCGGGGCTTGGTCGGATGTGAACACGGGGTGTATACTAACTCAGGTGGTATAGAATGGCTTCATATTTCACCCTGTGGTTGATATTTTTACGAGCGCTCGGCTTGGCGATGCTGACGGCTGGGCTGGCGGCGGACCTCGCCGCACAGCAGCCGGGCATCGCCCAGGGCTCGCCGCTGGCGGCGCCCTCCCTACCTGGCACCCTTCCTGGCGGAATCCCGTTGCCCGGCCTCAATGCCGGCGCGCAGCAGGAGATCATGCAGCGCATCCTCGACGCCGCCGGCGGCCGCCCGCCGCCCGTGCCGCCGGGCCCGCTGCCGGCGCCCGCCGCCCAGGGCCTCGCGCCTTCCCCCTTTGCCAGCGCGGCGCCCGCGCTGGACGAGCCGCTTTCCCACACCGAGGCCTTCTTCGCCGAACGGCTCGGCCTGTTGCTGCGGCAATTCGGCTATGACAGCTTTCGCGCCAGCCCCGCCGCCGCCCAGACCATCGGCGCCCTGCCCGACGACTACCTGGTTGGCCGCGACGACGAACTCGTCCTCGCCCTGCGCGGCCGCACCCGCGCCACGCTGACGCTGCGCGTGCTGCGCGACGGCACGATCGTGACACCCGACCTGCCCCCCATCCCCGCCGCCGGGCGCACGCTGCGCGAACTGCGCGCCGACCTCGAAGCCCGCATCGCCCGCGACATGCCGGGTACCGAGGCGTTTCTCTCGATCGGCCAGGTACGTCAGATCGCCGTCTTCATCGGTGGCGAGGTACAGCGCCCCGGCACCCAGGCGATGACCGCCCTGGCCTCTGTCCTCGATGCGCTGCAGATCGCCGGAGGGGTGCGTAAAACAGGCAGCCTGCGTGCCATCCGCGTGGAAGGCCCGCGCGGCGCCCGCATCGTCGATCTCTACGCCGTCATCTCCGGCAGCGGCGGCGAGGTGGACCTCTCGCTGCGTGAAGGCGAGCGCATCCTGGTGCCACCGCTGGGCGGCGTCATCGCCGTGGCGGGGGAGGTGACGCGGCCGGGCATCTACGAACTGCCCGCCGGCACGCCGAGCCTGCCGCTGGCCTCGCTGCTGCGCCTGGCCGGTGAGCCGCTGCGCCCTGCCGGCAACCGCTTCCTCGTGCAAGGCACGGATGGTGCCGGGCGGCGCAGCTTCACCGAGCTCCGCCCCGGCGATTCGGTGCGGCGGGGCGATTCCATCCTGGTGCAGCCCGGCGCCGATGTGGCGACGAACCAGCTTCGCCTCGCCGGCCATGTAACAGCGCCGGTCACAAGGGCACTCGGCCGGCAGGGCGCGACGCTGCGCAGCCTGCTGTCGGACCCGCGACTGGTGCGCGCCGACCCCTATTCTCGCATGGGCGTGATCCTGCGCCTGGACCGCGAAACCCGCAGCCGCAGCTTCGTGCCGTTCGACCTGGCGCGCGCCCTGCAAGGCCAGGGCAGCCTGCCGTTGGCCGAGGGCGACGAGGTGATCGTGCTGAGCAATGCCGACATCGCCTGGCTCGCCAGCCCGCCGGTGCAACGCGCGCTGCGTGGCGAGGCGCCCGCCGCCGAGGCCTGCCCGGCGCTGACCCAGCTCGCCATCGCGGCGCGCAGCGCGCCGGCGCGGTTCGCGCACGCACGCGGCGCGGGCTTCCCCGATATCGGCGCGCCCGGCTGCCCGGAGGTGTTCCGCGACTACCCGCCGCTGCTGGCCTTCCTGCTCGATACCTCGGTGCTGCTCTCGGGCGAGGTGCGTCAACCCGGGCTTTATCCGATCCAGGACGATACGGGGCTCGATCAACTGCTGGCCGCAGCCGGCGGCGTGACGGATGGCGCCGATCTCGCCGCCATCGAACTGGCGCGCGAGCCCATCGACATGTCGGGCGCCATCCCGCTGTCGCGCACGCTGCTCGACCTGCGCAGCCGCAATTTCCGCGCCGTGCGCCTCTCACCGCGCGACGTGGTGCGCATTCCGCGCGGCTTCTCGGACCGGGAGAACGGGCCCGTCACCCTGGTCGGCGAGGCACTCCGCCCGGGCGTCTATGACATCCGCCGGGGCGAGCGGCTTTCCGAACTCCTCGCCCGCGCGGGCGGCCTGACGCCGCAGGCCTATGCCTCTGGCACCGTCTTCACCCGCGACAGCGTGCGCACCCGCCAACAGGAAGGCTTCGCCCGCACGGCGCGGGACCTTGAGACCTCCCTCATCCAGGTTGCCGCCGGGCAGGCCACCGCGGGCGTGCGCGGCGGCGGCATCGATGTCGGCAACGCCATCTCCGCTGGGCGGGAACTCGCCAACGCGCTGCGCCAGGCCCAGGCGGCGGGGCGCATGGTGGTGGAGGCGAACCCCGTGGTGCTCGCCGCACGGCCGGAACTCGACGTGCTGCTCGAACCGGGCGACCTGATCGTCATCCCCAAACGCCCCAACGAAGTCACCGTCGTCGGCGCCGTGCTGAACCCTGGCAGCCTGCAATTCCAATCCGGCTGGCGCGCCAATGACTACGTGCGCGCGGCCGGCGGCCCGCAACGCTTCGCCGATGGCGGACGCTCCTTCGTGGTGCTGCCGAACGGCCAATCCGCGCCGGCCGGCCTCTCCGGCTGGCAATCGGGCGGCCCCCCCATCCCGCCCGGTAGCCTTGTCGTCGTGCCGCAAGACCCCTCGCCGTTCGAGACCTGGGGCTATATCCGCGACCTCACCCAGGTGCTGAGCCAGGTGACGATCTCCTCCGCGGCGCTGGCGGTGATTGCTCGGGAATTGCGCTGAGGGTGTGGGCCATGGGTGAAGGTCAGAGGGGCTTTGCCCCCCTGAATCCCCCCCCAGGAGGCAGTTGCCTCCTGGACCTCGGGTGTTCAACGCCGGAAGGGAGGGGGGCCGGCGTGCCCCCCTCCCTTCCGGCGTTTATCCTGGCGGGGTCCGGGGGGGGCCTGTCCCCCCGGCTGAGGGGGCAGCGCCCCCTGGCCTGCGCCCTCGCCCTCACCCTCGCGCATCTCCTGGCGAGCCCCGCCAGCGCGCAGGAGGTGCCCGGCACCGGCTCCAACTATGGCGGGGTGGGGTTGCTCGAGATGCGCAATGCGCGGTTTCGGCCGGATGGCACGCTCGAGGCCGGGGCGGCGGTGCGGCACCAGCGACGGTTCTACTTCCTCTCGTTCCAGGCTTTGCCGTTTCTGGAAGCGACATTTCGGCTAACGGAGCGTCTGGATGGCACGACCGGCGCCGGCATCACCAATGACCGTGCTTTCGATCTCAAGCTGCGCCTGGTC
Source organism: Acetobacterales bacterium (assembly GCA_038250135.1). Taxonomy (GTDB): domain Bacteria; phylum Pseudomonadota; class Alphaproteobacteria; order Acetobacterales; family Acetobacteraceae; genus Falsiroseomonas. The sequence goes on from JBBSCP010000142.1 coordinate 4,543, forward strand.
GAGGAGGGCGATGTGCTGCCGGCGGTCGCGGTCGGCCTGCAGGATTTCGTCGGCACGGGGATTTATTCGGGTGAGTACATCGTGGCGTCCAAGCGCTTCGGGCCGCTCGACGTCACGGCGGGCATCGGCTGGGGGCGGCTGGGCACGGCGGCGGATGTGCAGAACCCGCTGCACCTGATCTCGCCGCGCTTCGAGGATCGGCCGCGCGAGGTGGGCGAGGGCGGCACGATCAATGCGTGGCCCTTCTTCCGGGGCGAGGATTCGGCCCTGTTCGGCGGGTTGGAGTATTCGCTGCCGCCACTGTGGACGCCGATGGGCACGCTGGAGAATGTGCGCGGCAAGATCGAGGTCACCGGCGATACCTTGCGCGATGAGCGCGGCGGCTATCCGGCGCGGCAGACGAATCTGCGCGGGCAGACCGGCGCGCGGGTCAATGCGGGGCTGCAATGGTCCAGCCACTGGCTCGATGCCGGGGTGAGCTTCGTGCATGGCACGGATCTTTTGTTCAGGGTCTCTGCGCGGCTCGACCCCGAACGGCCGCCGGAGCCCGAGCGCCCGCCCGTTCCGGCGATGGCGGCGCGACCCTTGGCGCCGAGTGCCGATCCGGTGGGCGATGCGAAGGCGGCATTGCGTGCGGCGGGGTTTCAGCCGGTGGCGGTGGAATTGCGCGGCCGGCAGGCGTGGATCGCGGTGGCGGGCGGGCGGCAGCGGCGCCTCGCCCAAGCCGCAGGGCGCGTGCTGCGTGCTGTGCAGCCGCATCTGCCGCGCGAGGTCGATACGCTGGTGCTGTCCTGGCGCCAGGCGGGGGTGGAAATCGCGCGGCTGACCATGCCGCGCCAGGCGCTGGAGGCCGCTGCCCGCGGTGAGGGCAGTGCGGAGGAGGCCTTCTTCGCCGCGCGGCTCGATCCGGCGGGGGCGGATGAATTCGGCCGGCAGAGTGGCGGGGTGGGGTTCACCTGGGGGGTGGAGCCGCGCATCACGACGCTGCTGGGCGATCCTTCGCGCACGCTGCGCTGGCAGGCGGCGGCGGTGGCCGGCGCCCGGCTGGAGCTCGGGCAGGGCTTCGCCTTCGCCGGCAGTGTGTCGCAGACGCTGGCGGGCAATCTCGATGGCGCGCCGCCGTCGAACAGCCTGTTGCCGCGGGTGCGCAGCGATATCGGACGTTATGCGGAGGCAGGCACCACGGCGATTCCGGCGCTGTATACGGAGGTGATTCGCGGCCTGGCGCCTGATGTGTTCGGGCGTGTCACGGGGGGGTATCTGGAGCCGATGTTCGCCGGCGTTTCGGCCGAACTGCTGTGGCGGCCGCAGGGGCGGCCCTGGGGTGTCGGCGTCGATATCGCGCAGGTGCGGCAGCGCGACTACGATCAACGTTTCGGTTTGCAGGACTACAACGTCACGACCGGGCATGTGTCGCTGTATGGCGACCTGCCGTGGTTCAACATGTATGGCGTGGTGCGGGGCGGGCGCTATCTCGCGGGCGATTGGGGGGGGACGATCGAGCTCGGGCGGCGCTTCGAAAGCGGTATCGAGGTGGGCGCCTTCGCCACCTTCACCGACGTGCCGTTCAGCACTTTCGGCGAGGGCAGTTTCGATCGCGGCATCTATGTCCGTCTGCCGCTCGATCTGTTCGGGGTGGAGAGCCGCACCGTGTCGCAGGCGACGATCCGCGGCGTGACGCGCGATGGTGGCGCGCGCCTCGCGGTGGACAATCCGCTGTGGGAGGTGACGCGCGGCGGCCGCGCGGCCGATCTGCGGCAGGGTTATTCCGGGTTTACGCGCTGAGTTCTTCCGGTGTCGCGGCGATATTTCGCGTGCGCAGCCAGGCTGAAACGCCCGGATCGGCGGAGAGCACACATAGCGGCACGGCCAGGATCATGCCGATGGTGAAGGGCAGCGCGAGCAACAGCGCAGGCCATGAGACCAGCCAGAAGCCGATCGTCAACGCGAGACCGATCAGCGTATGCGGCCAGAGCAGGCGAATCGCATCCTCCCAGGCGACGCCGCGATCCGCACGATTCTGCGGCGCCCATCCGGTGCGCGCACCGAAGGGCAACAGCAGCAAAAAGATCGCTTTATTGAGCGTGGAGAGGGGCTCGAAGCCCTGCATGAAGGCGATCTCGGCCGACGCGCCGCGCGCGAAGGCGGCGCGCCCGCCATAGGTGGCGGCAACGCGCGGCTGGATCAGCGCCTGCGCATAGCCCGCGAGTTTGGGCGCAAAGTAGCAGAGCCAATGCGCAACGATCGCCAGCGCCAGCGCGCCCATCGGCGTGCCAGCGCCGCCGCCGCTCAGCCCGTTCAGCGCGGCGGCGAGCAGCATCAGCGCGTAGAGCGGCGCGCCGGCGAACAGCAGGATCGCCTGCACCAATTGCAGCCGCCCCATCGCGGTGAAGTTCGGCAGCCGCAGCAATTGCAGATACTGCATGTTGCCCGCGCCCCAGCGCTCGTCGCGCTTGAGGAATTCAGGCATGGCGGGCGGGTTCGCCTCCATCGAGCCGTCCTCGGCGGGCAGGCAGCGCACGGCCCAACCGGCCGCCTGCAGGCGCACGCCCTCGACCATGTCGTGGCTGAGGATTCGGCTGCCATCGGGCAGCGTTTCGAGCTTCGCATGCTTCCGGAAGGGGGCAATGCGGAGCACGGCGTTGTGCCCCCAATAGGGCCCGGCATCGAGTTGCCACCAGGCCTGGCCCGTCGCCCAGGCGCGCATGCCCGCGCGCATGCCGAACTGGAACAGCCGCGGGAAGGCGGCGGTGGCGGGGCGGCCCACGATCAACTGCTGCAGGATGGCGAGCCGCGGCGAGGCCTCCATCACGGCGATCAGCCGCAGCACAGCCGTGGCACTCATCACGCTGTCGGCGTCGAGCGTGAGGAAGAAGGCTTCGTCCGTGACGTGCTCGTCGAGGAACTGCATGACGTTGCCGGCCTTGAAGCCGGCGTTGTCCACGCGCCGCCGATAATGGACCGATATGGCTCGGCCGGCGCGCGCGACGGTGAAAGCGCCGATGGCGGCGGCCTCGGCGATGGCAGCTACTCTGTCCTGCGTGTCCGACAGCAGCCACAGGCGGAAGCGATCGCCCGCGCCGGCTTGCTCCAGCGCGTCAAGCAGCCGGCCGAGCGGCGGCAGCACGGCCGCCATGTCCTCGTTGCGGATGCAAACCGCGATGGCGGTGATGTTCTCGGGCCGGCCGAGCCGCGCGCGCGCCAGGGCGGGCAGCACCGCAGCGGGCGGATCGGGCGCAGTCAGCAGGATGGCAAGCCCCACCAGCGAATTCGCCGCCGAGAGCGCCGCCCAGGGCGTGGTGCCGACCACGCCCAGCAGGATCAGCCATTCCCACCCGCTCAGGCCCCCCGGCAGCAGGGCGCGCAGCGTCAGCCAGAACAGCAGCGCGGCGATGAGGGCGACCAGCGCGCAAAAGCTCGCGCGGCGCAGCAGGACGGGTTCGGCGGACATCCCCCGTCCTTCGCGCAGCATCGTGGCATGGATGCGGCGGCGCTCAGGGACTGAGCGCAACCCCCGCCAGCGCCGCCATGTAAGCGGCGATACTCAGCCCCGCCCAGCCCAGCGCGCCCACCACCACGCCCGCCGTCCCCGCCCCAAGCAGTGCCAGCAAAGGCACCGCCTGCATCGCATGGATGCCGAGGAAATGCGCGACGCGCAGATCGCCCCCGTCGCGCGACCAGAAGAACGGCGCGAGGCCCGCCGCATCGCCCACCGTGCCGCCGACATAGGGCTGTTGAAAGGCCGAGATGCTCGCCCCGGTGAAGCCACCCATCACGCCCGCGATCACGAGGCCAAGCGCGACCGCGAGGCGCCAGGGCCGCGCCTGCGCTGTGTCGCCCCGCAGCAGCACCAGCACGCCGAGCACCGCGGCCATCAGCACCAGCGTCACCGCGCCGACGCCCATCAACTGGTACATCAATTGGCCGATGGCATCGGACGCAAAATGACTGCGCTGGCCAAGCGCGGCGCGGAAGGTCACCCAGACCTGCTCGAACAGCGCCGCCCCCACCGTGCCCCACAGCACGATTCGCGCCGTCAGGCCGGTTCGTGCGGTGGGGGTCAGCGCGCCCCAGGCCCAGGCGAGCGTCCAGCACCACAGGCAGAAGGAAAAGGCGAACTTCGCCGGCTTCACCCAGACCGACACGCCGTTCAGGCTGCGCGGGTCGAGCGTCATCGCCAGCAGGCTGAGCAGGGTGGTGCCGAGCATCGCCCAGCCGAGCAGGGCCAGGACCGGCTGACGGCGGCGGAGTTCCGCGCAGATGCCGTTCATCGCACCACCCGCCTCACCGCAAGGATACCCAGGAACAGCAGCAGCCCGACCGGCCCGGCTAGGAAGGTCGGCGGTAGGCACAGCCGCACCAGCCAGGGGTTGACCCCCTGCGCCGCGCCGCGCCGGCAGATCCAGGCGCCGAAGAACAGGTCGAACGCCAAGTAATGCACCCAGCCCGCGAGCAGCACGCCCGGCGTCGCGAACAGCGCCCGGACGCCAGCGAGCGAGGAGAAACCGCCCGCGGCACCCGGCGCATGGATCGCCAGCAGCACCGCGTAGGTGGCGCTCAGGATCGCGGGGATGCCGATCCCCGCGATCCACCGATTGCAAACTCTGGCTTGTGGCGCCGCCAGCAGCGCCAGCCAGCCCGCCACGGCGAGCATGTTGGCGGCTGAGAACAGGGTTTCCATGCGCGTCGAGCCCTATAACTGTCCATTGGTCAGTTTCTGCCAGAATAAACTTGGCATTGTCAAGTTCGAGTACACGGACCAGACTCGAGCCATGTCCGTCACCCCTAAAAAGCCCGGGATGCACCATCACGGCACGCTGCGGCGCGCGCTGCTCGATGCGGTGGCCGAGATCGTGCTGGAGAAGGGGCCGGACGCCGTCAGTCTGCGCGAATGCGCCCGCCGCGCCGGCGTCTCCCACTCCGCCGCTGCGCCGCATTTCGGCGACAAGCGTGGCTTGCTCACGGCTTTCACAACGGAGCGTTCGGAGCGCCTCGCGGCCTCGATGCGCGAAGCCGTGGCGGCGTTGCCGCCGAGGGCGGACGCCAAGGCGCGGCTGCGTGCCACCGGCCTGGGCTATATCGCCTTCGCGCGCGACAACCCCGCGCATTTCCGCATGATGTTCCGCACCGACCAGGTGGACACGGCCGACCCCGCCTGGCGCGCCGCGGTCAATGCCTCCTGGCAGCCCCTACAGGTGGCAATGGATGCCGTGGCGGTCGGTGCCGATGCACGCGCGATGCGCGCGCGGCTGGTCTTCGCCTGGTCCGCCGTGCACGGCTTCTGCACGCTCCGCGCCGAGGGCGCGAGCGGCGCGCTGCTCCGCCCCGACAGCCAGGCCGCCGAGGTAGCGGAAGACATGCTGGCGCTGCTGGTCGAGGCCTGCGGTTGAAGCCTCGTTGAAGATTGAACGGCATGTAGAGACGACCGGCGTTCATTCTGGAACAGCGCCAGCGAGCGGATCGGCGAGCCGGGCGCGGGGACGAAGGGCGCGCTGGCGGGCGGCTTCGAAGGGAATGATGGCGCCGGGCCAATCCAGCATGGCGCCATCGCCGAGCATCTACACCGGCGCGAGGGCCACGCGGCGGCGCGAACAGTTTTGTCGTCCAGCGTCGCGAGCCGGCCAGCCAGCCCCTGCGCGACCCATGCCGCGGCAGGAGTTTCGACCTCCGGCTCGCTGGGCAGTGCGGCGCGGCCCATCGTCACGTGCCGGCCATGCTGCGCGAGGATGATCCAGCGTCGCTCAGTGGCCATCGGCATTCGGCACATTGTCGTCTCCGTCTCGGCGGGGCTGGATGTCCCACCGCGTGACGGACGATTCGCGCTGTGTGAAAGCGCGAAGGCATCGCCATTTTTTTTGAATCCGCCACCGCAATAATTTAATTACTTGCTCGGAGCGAGTGCGCTGAAAGGCCGTCTCTGAACGGTTGCGGAATGTGGCCTGGGTAATCGGGTCGAGTGTCGTTCCGGCTGGACTCTGCCGTCCCGCGCTGCCTATCGCCTGGCCTCGGCAGCCGCCGGCCCGATGGCCCTGGCGAACTTCAGAACGCAGGAGCGCGGGACTATGGCCACCGAAACGACTGGCTTTAGACTGGTGACTGGCACGACTGGCAAGGACGTGCTGACCGGAGGGCGGCTGCCTGACTGACGGTGGCGCCGGCAACCACGCTCGATCCGGCGGCCGGGGCAACGACACACGGAAAGCTCCGCCAGCAGCCCGTCTTCACCGCCATGGTCAGCGCCATCTGATTGAATGCAAACCCGAAATGAGGGAATTCCTGAGTGTAAATCCCCGATCGGAGGCAGCTCATGATTTACTGTCGCTGACGCGTGAAGATGTCCGCTGGATAAAATAAGTCAAATGTCCGCTTTGGGTTTTGAAATGGCACCTGTGAGGTTGTGGGTAACGCGCTTGCGTTATCCACAAATCCACAGGTGTGGCATGCGTCGGGCGTGCTGATCTGGGTCATGCGGCCTCCTGGATGGTCTGTGTGATGGGCTGCCCGTCGGCGTCTAAGCGGGCCAGGCAGCGCGGGCCGTCGAAGATCGCGAGCCGGCCATCGGGCTGCTCGTGCACTC
>JBBSCP010000143.1:0-10996 GCA_038250135.1 Acetobacterales bacterium
AGGCCTATATCGGCGTGCTGATCGACGACCTCGTTCTGCACGGCGTCTCCGAGCCCTACCGTATGCTCACCGCGCGGTCCGAGTACCGCCTCAGTCTCCGCGCCGACAACGCTGGGCTGCGCCTGACCGCGCGCGGCCGGAGTTGGGGCTGCGTCGGCGCTGTTCGCGCCACCCGCCACGCTGGCTTTGCTGCCGCGGTCGCCGAAAGCCTTGCCCGCGCCCGGTCCGACGAAGCCACGCCCGCCACCCTCGCCGCCGCTGGCCTGGCTGTCCGCCAGGATGGCCGCCGCCGTAGCGTGATGGAGGTGCTCAGCCCGCCCGAGATCGGCGCCGCCGCCGCCGCGGCCGCCTTCCCCTGGCTGGCCGACCTCCCCCCCGGCGTCGCCAGTCAGATCGAGGCCGAGGCGCTTTATGCCCCCTACCTCCGCCGGCAGGAGAGCGAGCGCCGGATGCTGGCGCGGGAGGAGGCGCTCGCCATCCCCGCGGCGCTGGACTTCGCCGCCATTCCTGGCCTGTCGAACGAGATGCGCCAGCGCCTCGCGCTCGCCCGCCCCGCTACGCTCGGCGGCGCCGGCCGCCTCCCCGGCATCACCCCCGCCGCCATCGCCGCCCTCGCCGTGCATCTGCGCCGCGCGCATCCACAGGATCAGGCCCAGGATCTGAGCGAGTGTTTCACGTGAAACAGGCGGAGGGGCCGCTGGCCGCCCAGGTTGACTTGTTCCTGGAACTGCTGATGCGCTGGAACAGCCGGATCAATCTTGTCGCCGACCACGACCCGGAGGCAATCCGCACCCGCCACATCGAGGATTCGCTGCAGTTGCTGCCGTATTTACCGGCTGGTGAGGGACCGATCGGCGATCTCGGCTCCGGCGGCGGCTTCCCCGGCCTGATGCTTGCCTTGGCCACTGGCCGCACCACCCATCTGGTGGAATCGGACCGCCGCAAGGCTGCCTTCCTCATCGAGGCCGCCGCACGGCTCGACTTGCCGCGCGTGAAGGTGCATGCGACGCGGATCGATGCGGCACCCTTGCCGCCGCTTGCCGTCCTCACCGCGCGCGCCCTCGCCCCCCTGACGGAGCTTCTGCCCCATGCCGTCCGTTTCCTCGGCCCCAACGGCGTGGCACTTTTCCCCAAGGGCCGTGGCGTGGGTGCCGAAGTGAACGCCGCGCTCGAGGCCGGCTGGTCCTTCACACTCGATCGCATCCCGAGTCGCACGGACCCCGCCGCCACCCTTCTCCGCCTGAGTGATATCCGACGTGCCACCTCGCAAGCCTGACCGCGCGCCGCCCCGCATCCTGGCCTTCGCCAACCAGAAGGGCGGCGTCGGCAAGACCACGACTGCCATCAATTTGGCCACGGCGCTCGCCTCGGACCGCAAGGTGCTGTTGCTCGACCTCGACCCGCAGGGCAACGCCTCGACCGGCCTGGGCATTCCCCGCACCGAGCGCAGCGCCGGCAGCTATGCGCTACTGGTAGAAGGTCGCCCACTCGCGGAGCTGATCCGCCCGACGCAGGTGCCGAACCTCGCTATCCTGCCGGCCGATCCCGACCTCGCCGGCGCCGAGATCGAGCTCGTGGGCCTCGACCGGCGCGAGCATCGCCTGAGCGAAGCGCTCACCGCCGGAGCCGAGATTCTGCGCGACTACGACTACATCTTCTTCGACTGTCCGCCCTCGCTCGGCCTCATCACGCTGAACGCGCTGGTGGCGGCGGATGGCGTGCTCGTGCCGCTTCAGACCGAGTTCTTCGCGCTCGAAGGCATCAGCCAGATCACCCGCACCATCGAGCGCGTGCGTCGCGCGCTGAACCCTCGCCTGCAGCTCGAAGGCATCGTGCTGACCATGGTGGACCGCCGCAACAATCTCTCTGAGCTGGTAGCGAGCGACGTGCGCGGCTTCTTCAAGGACAAGGTCTATGAGACGGTGATCCCTCGCAACGTCCGCGTCAGCGAGGCGCCCTCACACGGCCTGCCAGTGCTGCTGTACGATTTCCGGTCGCCCGGCGCGCAGGCTCATGTCAGGCTGGCAGTTGAATTCCTCAAGCGGGAGAAAGCGCGGAACCGCGCCCCATGAGCAGCACTCGCAAACCCACCTCCCGCCTCGGCCAGGGCCTCTCTGCCCTGATCCCGGACGTGCCCGCCTCCACAGCGGCCGAGGCGCTGCGCAACGTGCCGGTCGAGGCGCTGGAACCCGGGCCCTTCCAGCCGCGTGGCGGCATGGACCGAGCCAGCCTCGATGAACTCGCCGCCTCGATCCGAGAACACGGCATCCTCCAGCCCATCCTGGTGCGCCGCAAGCGCGGAAGCCCAGACCGCTATGAGATCATTGGCGGCGAACGCCGATGGCGCGCCGCCCAGGCCGCGCAGCTCCACACCGTACCGGTCGTCATCCGCGACCTCGGCGACCGGGAGGCGATGGCCGCCGGCCTTGTCGAGAACCTGCAGCGCCAGGACCTCAACGCGGTTGAGGAGGCTGAGGGCTATAAGCGCCTGGTCGAGGAGTTCGGGCTCACCCAGGAAGCGCTCGGCACCGCGGTCGGCAAAAGCCGCAGCCATGTGGCGAATACGCTCCGCCTGTTGGTGCTGCCCGAGCAGGTCCGCACTCTGGTCCGCCTGGGCACGATCTCGACCGGCCATGCCCGCGCCCTGATCGGCACCGCCGACCCCGGGCGACTCGCCGCGCAGATCGTGGCGCGCGGGCTGAATGTGCGTCAGACCGAGGCGCTAGCCACCGCCAAGCCCCGCCCGGCCGGCTCACCCCCCCGGCCGCACGATCCCGAGACGAGGGCGCTTGAGAAGGACCTGACCGAACATCTCGGCCTCGCCGTCTCGGTCAGGCATCAGGGCAAGGGCGGCGAGCTGACGATCCGCTATCGCGACCTCGATCAGCTCGACGGCCTGGTTCGCCTGCTCACCGGCAGCGGCTGAACCGGACAACGCCTGTTAATCTGTCGAACTTAACGCGCAGTCTCTGCCAAAGGTAGAGTCTGTGGCCGCTGATTCTTCCTCCCCCCCTCGGGTCCTGCCTTGATGAGCAACTTCCGTCCGATATTTTTGCGCTGCTTTAAGCGGAAGGAATCGCTCCCGGTTTCCAGGATAGTAAACTGTTGCATGATGTGATCGAGCAGGCCGGTGGTCATTTTGGCATCGCCGAACACGGCCACCCCATTCTGCGAAGCACAGGTTCGTGGTGTCGGTCAGGGAGGTCTTTTCATCGAGCTGGCTGATCAGACGGTACAGCAAGGCGCCGCCTGATGTGGGAAACGGCAGGTAGCCCAACCCATCGAGTATGACAGCGTCGGTCTGGACCAGTTGGCGGGCCATGTTTCCGGCCTCGCCCTGCTGTTTATCACGCTCCAACTGGTTCACCAGATCGACGGCGTTGCAGAAGCGCAGGCGGTTGCCCTGGTGAATGGCGGCTACGCCCAGAACGGTGGCGAGGTGAGTTTTGCCGGTCCTGGTGCCGTCCACCCGGATCACATTATCCGCTGTGTCCATGAAGGCACCATTCGCCAACTGCTGGGTTTGTGCTTGTAGGCAGCGGTGTCTTCCGTCCAGTCGATCCCGGTCAGGTCGCGGTTAACCGGGGAGCGCGTGACGTTGGCAACGCAGGCTGGGTACATGGCAATCGGCGAGTTCGGCGTCAGCCATGCGGTGGCCATGGCCGATGCCTGACGGCGCCCGAATCCCACGCCAGCTCATCAGCAGCCCGGCCCGTCAGGTGCAGGTCGATCAGCGCCTGGTGCGGCCAATTCCAGTTGAAGTTCGTGAGCAGGATAATGCTCGCGCCCGTCTTCCGTCAGCCAGACGAACTTGGCGAAATGCGCCACCTCGATCAAGCGATCACCGACCGGAAACCGCAACCCCTTCCCCACGCCCGCCAGGAACCGCAGGCCCGGCACCGGGTTGAGCCCAGGCAGCACCGGCCATGTCGGAAGCTTCAGCTGGTGCGAGACGTCGTAATGCACGATCTCGCCGTCCACGCGGGCGACGAACCAACAATGCATGCCCGGCGCATGGTCGCTGCCGGCCTTGAACCAGAAGCCCGCCGTATAGGCCGCGGTCAGTCCCGCGGCGCGGCACGCGGCGACGCAGTAGCCGTGCATGTCGAGGCAATGCCCGCGCGTTGGTCCGGTGAGCAGCGGCACTTCATCGCGGCCTTCCATCAGGCTGCCGGGCCCGTGGCCGTACCAGAAATGCCCGGCCGCGTGATGGACGATGCGGCTCAGCGCCTCCGCCTCGTTCGATGCCCCCTGCACCAACCCTGTGACAAAGTCTCGCAACTCTGCCGAGGGCACGACGTAGCGCGTCTCGGGTGGCGTCCAGATCCATTCGGGCGGGCTGCCGTCGAAGGCTTCCATCCGATAGCGCAACACGGGCCGAAGCGGTGCCGCGGTCGGGCTGATCAAATAGGCTTCCTGTGCGGAATTGGTCGCCCGCAGCGTGTCCACAACCGTGCCGTGCTCGACCTCGAAGCCATCGAGGCGGAACCCGAAGGCATCGGGGAATCGGGGCGCCAATAGCAGCGGCGCGCCGGGCGGCACGGGATCGGTGAGCAGGACGGTGACAATCGGCATCGGGCGGGTCTCCGGGGGGTCAGTCGTGCGCCATCGCCGGCGCTGCAACCGGCCCGGACTGACGGGCGGTGCGGCGCGGCATGGCGGCGACCAGCGCCTGGGCATAGGAGGTGATCGGATTGTGCAGCACCGCATCAGCCGCACCGATCTCGACGACGCGCCCATCCTTCATCACTGCGATCCGCTCAGACACGGCACCGACCGCCTCGAGGTCATGGCCGATGAACAGCAGCGCCAGGCCGCGTTCGCGCCGGATGCGGCCGAGCAAGGCCAGCACCTGCGCCTGCACCGTCATATCCAGCGCCGAGACCGGCTCATCGCAGACCAGCAGGCGCGGATCGACGGCAAGCGCGCGGGCGATCGCCACGCGCTGGCGCTGCCCGCCGGATAATTGATGCGGATAGCGATCGAGGTGCGCGGCCTCCAGCCCCACCTCCGCCAATAGCCGCGCCGCATGGTCGCGGCGCTCGCCGACGGCGCACAGCGCATGCACGGCCAGCGGCTCGGCCAGGATCTGCGAGACGGTCAGGCGTGGGTTGAGGCTGCCGGCCGCGTCCTGGAACACCATTTGGATCAACCGCGCGCGCTGCCGCCGCCCTTGGGGCTCCTGCGGGTCCTGGCCGAAGACGCGGATTGTGCCCTGCGTCGGCACGACCAGCCCGACGGCGGCGCGCGCCAGCGTGCTTTTGCCCGAGCCGCTCTCCCCCACCAGGCCCAGCGCCTCGCCGGGCGCTATGGTGAGCGAAACGCCATCCACCGCGCGCAGCCGCGCACCGCCCAACCGGTGCGGGCGGAACACCACCGCGAGGTCGCGGATCTCCAGCGCCGGCACGGCCTTCGTGTCGGCCAGCGGCACACGCAGCGCCACGCCGGGCCGGCTGGCGAGCAGCGTCGCGGTATAGGGGTGGCGCGGGGCGGCGAAGACCTGCGTCGTCGGCCCGGCCTCCACCACCCGTCCCTGCCGCATCACCGCGACGCGCTGGGCGATGCCCTCGACCACGGCGAGGTCGTGCGAGACGAACAGCATCGCCAGCCCGCGCCGCGCCTGAAGCGCGGCCAGCAGCGCCAGGATCTGCGCCTGCACGGTGGTGTCCAGCGCGGTGGTCGGCTCATCGGCGATCAGCAGCGCCGGATCGGCGGCCAGCGCCATGGCAATCATCACGCGCTGCTGCTGCCCGCCGGAAAGCTGATGCGGGAAGGCGGCCGCCTTGCCCTGCGGATCGGGCAGCCCGACCTCGGAAAGGCCGGCCAGGACGCGCCGCGCGATTTCGGCCCGGGGCAGTGCGCGATGCGCCGCGATGGCTTCGGCGATCTGGGCGCCGATGCGCATCGCGGGGTTGAGGCTGCCCATCGCCTCCTGGAACACCATGCCAATGCGCCCCCCGCGCAGCGCGCGCCAGGCGGACTCCGGTGCGCCGAGCATCTCACGTCCCTCGATGCGCAGGCTGCCGGAAAGCTGTGCCGCCGGCGGCGCCAGCCCGGCGATGCTCAGCGCGGTCAGCGACTTGCCGGAGCCGCTCTCGCCGACCAGCGCCAGCGTCTCGCCGCGCCGCAGCGCCAGCGACACGCCCTCCACCGCGCGCGCTGCACCAAAGCGCACGCACCAGTCGCGCAGTTCCACCAGCGGCGTGTCGCTCATCCGCGCAGCCTCGGGTCAAGTGTGCGCTGGATGAGGTCAGCGAGGCCGTTCACCACCACCACGCCGGCGGCGAACACCAGCACCACCGCCTGGATCACCGGATAGTCCCGCCCCGAGATCGCCTGAAAGGCGAGGGTGCCCAAGCCGGGCAGGCCGAACAGCACCTCCATGGTCAACGCGCCGCCGATCATGCCCGCCAGGATCAGCCCGCCGAGCGCCACCACCGTGGTCAGCGCATTCGGCAGCAGATGCCGCAGCACGATGCGCGTCGGGCTCAGCCCCTTGGCGCGCGCGGTGCGGATATGCGCGGCGGTCGAGGTCTCCTTCAAATCCTCGAACAGCGGCTTGGCCACCTGCCCGCCGATGTCGAGGCCCAGGATGACGACAGGCGATAGCCATTGCCCGATCACCGGTAGCCAGCCCAGCCAGACCGAGAAGACCAGGATGGCGGCGAGGCCCACGCAGAAGGTGGGAAGCGCGATCGACCAAAGGTTCAGCCCCTCCACCAGCGTCGGCAGGATCGAGCGCGGCCACAGTACCGCAGCACTCGCCAGCCCGATGCCGAGCGCGAGGCCCGCGGTGAGCGCCATCGCGGCCAGCGCCAGCGTGGTCGGCAGCGAGGCCAGGATCAGTTCCGCCACCGGCCGGTCGAAGCGCATCGAAGTGCCAAAATCGCCGATCAGCGCACGCATTGCCCAGAGCCGGAACTGCGTCAGCGCATCGGCATCGAGGCCAAGCTCGGCCCGCAGCACGGCGATCGCTTCGTCATCGAGGCTGCCTTCCAGCGCCATTGAATCCACCACATCGCCGGGCACGACGCGGATCAGCAGGAACACGATGATGGCGATGCCGGCCAGCAGCAGCGCCTGCCTCGCCAGGCTCAGCCCGGCCTGAAGCGCGACGTTCATCGCCCGCGCTCCCGCAGCGGATCGAGCACCAGGCGCAGACGATCGCCGACCAGTGCGAAGCCGAGCGTGACGACGCTCAGCGCCAGCGCCGGCGCCAGCACCGCATGCGGCGCCGATTCAGCAAAGCGCGTGGCGCCGGCAATCATCCGCCCCCAGCTTGGTGTCTCGGGCGAGACGCCAAGGCCGAAGAAGGACAGCACGCTTTCGGTGGTGATGGCGCGCGGCATGATGATCGCGACCTGCGTCACCAGCGCGCCGGCGATGTTGGGCAGCACATGGCGCGCCAGCGTGGCCAAAGGCGGCGCGCCCATCACCCGCGCGGCGGCGACGTAGCCGGCCCCACTCTCCCGCCGCCAGGCCGCGCGCGCCACCAGCGCCATGTGCGGCGCATAGGCGACGCCGAGGGCAAGAATCAGCGGCCAGATGCCGATGCCAAGTGCGACCATCAGCGTCAGCGCCAGCAGAACCGAGGGCATGGCGCGCACCATGTCGAAGGCGCCGAACACTAGGAAGGAGGGCCAGCGCCCCAGCGCCTCCGCCACCAGCCCGAGCACGGCGCCGAGCAGCACGGCGACCAGCGTGGCCCCCAGCGCCACCGCGAGCGAGATGCGCGTGCCCGCAACCAACCGCGCGAGGATGTCGCGGCCGAGATGGTCGCGCCCCAGCCAGTGCAGGAAATCCGGCGGTGCGTTGCGCGCGGCAAGTTCCTGCACCAGCGGATCGTGCGGCACCAGCGACGGTCCGAGCACAGCGACCACGGCGGCGATGCCAAGGATCGTGATGCCGACGCCGAGGCCGCTGAACCCGCCGGATCGAGGCAGGCGCGCCGTCGCGCTGGCCGACGTGCTCAGCTGCGCGCGCCTAAAGCACGTTTGGTTCAAACGGAATCGTTTGAACCAAAGTCCGTGCTTTAGATTCAGGTGTTTATAACGCACGAAATCGGTTCAATTGAGCCGATAGTGCGCTAGTGCTGCGAAGGCGAGCCCGCCATCCACCCGGTGCTGGCCCCAGGTGAAGCCAGGGGCGAAGCCCGTCACCTCACGCCGGTTCACGATCGGCTCCGGCGCATGACCGATGACGACCGTATAATAATTGTCGAGGGCGCGCTGCCAGGCGGCGAGGTAGAGGCGCCGGCGCTCCCCGAGGTCCACCGCGGCGATGGCGTTGCGGACCAACTGGTCGAACTCGGCGTCGCGCGTGCCGCCCCAAAGCCCGACATTCGGCCCGTCCGACATCAGGCGCACGAAGCGGAGGAAGATGTCGGCGCGTGGGCCGGAGGAGAAGGGCGCAAGATCCCAGTCATACTGGCCAAGCCTGCGCTGCGCGCCGATGTCGTCGAGCGAGAGATGCTCGACCTGGAAGCCCAGCTTGCGCATCGCCTGCACCGCGATCTCCGAATGGGCATTCTGCCAGGAGACGATGCGGCAGGGCGTGCTGGCGGGATTGACGCCGGCCTCGCGCAGCAGCGCGCGTGCGCGTTCCTCGTTCGGCTGGGCGTGCGGATCGGCGTCGTGCATTGCCTTGTCCCAGAAGAACTGGCCGGGCGCGGCCATCTGGTTGGTGACGGCGCCGGCCGCGCCCGCGACGAAGCGCATGAGCGCCGGCTTGTCGAGCATGAAGCTCACCGCCTGGCGCACACGGATGTCGTTGAATGGTGCGCGCGGGCTGCGGTTGTTGAAGGACCAGAACCACCAGGTGGTGTCCTTCATGAACTGCACTTCCATGTTCGGATCGGCGCGGACGGATTCCAGTTTGTCGTAGCCGACGCGCGCGATGTGCAGATCCCCCGCGCGCAGCGGCAGCGACAGGTCGCTGTCGTCGCGCAGCGAGAACTCCACTGCCGCGACGCGCGGCAGGCCCGGCTGCCAGTACTGCGCGAAGGCCGGCGCGTTGAAGCTGACATTGGGTTGCCAGCGACCGAAGCTGAACGGGCCGGTGCCGATCGGCAGGCGGATGGTCTGCGCCCAGCCCTCGCTCTCGGACGCGACGATCCACAACTCCGACAGCAGGTTGAGCAGCGGGCCGTAGGGCTCCTTCATGGTCATCACGAAGGTGCGCGCATCCGGCGCCTCCAGCGTCTCGACCAGGCGCATGGGCGCGGACAGCCAGCCGCCGCGCACCTGATCACGCACGCGCACCGCATTGGCTCGCACATCCTCGGCGGTCAGCAGTCGGCCGTTGTGGAACCGCACGCCCTCGCGGATCTTGAATTCATAGCGGCGGCCATCCGGGCTGATCTCCCACGACGTCGCCAGGAAGGGCAGCACGCGGCCATCATCGGCGATCGAGGTCAGCGTCTCGACATAGACCTGCTGCACGGCGATGGAGCCGGTGTGGCGATGGGGATCGGCCGAGTCGAGGCCGAGGAACGCCACCTTCAGTGTGCCGGCGCGCGGCGGAGGCGGCGCGGTCTGCGCGATGGCCGCGGCTGGCAACGCCAGAGCGGTGCCGCCGAGCAGCAGGTGGCGGCGCAGCAGATGCAGCGGAACGTCAGGCATCGTCGGTCTCCTCGAGAAATGTCTGCAGTGCGGCACCGTCGCAGCCCGTCTCGGGCAGGCGTAGATGGCGCAGGATGGTGGGCGCGAGGTCGATCGGGCTGCTCGGTGTCCACCGCGTCGCGCCGGGGCCGAAGCCCGCGCCCTCGATCATCAGGAAGGGCATCTGTTCGGCAGCGCCCAACCCGCCATGCTGGCCGCAGCCCAGCCGGTCCGGCTTGCCGGCGGCGGGCTTCGCGGCATAGGCGAGGCCGGGCACCTCGTAGGCGTTCGGCACGGGCTCGCTGGCCATCGCCACGGCACATAGAAGGTGGTCGCGCTGGGTATGCCCGATCTGATCCAGCGCCGCGCCGGCGAACACCTTGCCGGCCCAGGGCCGCGCGGCCAGGAATGCCAGCACCGCCGGGGCCTGCTCGGCGCGGTCCGGATGCAGATAGATCAGCGCCGCCGTGCCGTTCGCCACCGAGAGCAGTCCCGCATCCGCCGCGTCGCGCTTCAACCCCGCGGCGATCAATTCGGCCTCAATGTCGATCACGGCTTGCACGGTCTGGTGACCGTGGTCGGAACAGGCGATCAGCAGGATGTCCTCGCCGGCCTCGCGGCGTGCGGCGACGGCGGCGCGGATTTCGGCGAAGCGCGCATCGGCGGCGGCAATCGCGGCCATTGCCTCCGGCGCGCCGAGCGGGACGGCATGTTGCGTCGCGTCCGGTTCACCGAGCCACAGCACGGCCAGCGCTGCTTCCCGCCCGGCCAGTGCACGGGCGAGGAAGGCCTCGGTCAGCATCGCATCGCCTGCGGCATCGAGCGTGATCTCCGCCACCGCCTCCGCACCCTCCAGTCGTCGCAGTCCAGGGCCATGCGCCCAGGCGCGATGCAGGACCCAGCCATGGCCATCCGGGTCATGCGCCCGCGCCGCGCCGGGCGAGACGTTGGAAAACACCATCGCCTCCCGCCCCGCTCCGGCCAGACGCTCGGCCAAGGTCGGCACGGCCAGGGTGTGGCCACGCTGGGCACGGAGGTGGTCCATGAAATCGGGGCGGCCGACATCGTGCCGAACCAGCACGCCATCTTCCATCAGCGCCACGCTGTTGCCGAGGAGCCCATGCCGGGCCGGCTGGCAACCCGTCGCGAAGCAGGCCGAGACGACGCGTGTTGCCGAGGGAAAGACCGAGTGATGCGCCGCGAAGCTGCTCGCCACGGCGGCGAACGAGGCCAGAGCCGGCGTGTTGTCGGCGCGCAGCATGTCGCGGCGCAACCCGTCCAACACGACCGCGACCACGCGCCGTGTCATGCTCGCCACCAATCCTTACTCAAATGCAGGCCCCTCGACGGTCGGCACGTTATCGACCGCGCGCGTGACGCCTGGATGAGGATACGAT
>JBBSCP010000144.1:0-10969 GCA_038250135.1 Acetobacterales bacterium
CCCGTGGGCAAGAAGGACGCCCGCGGGCTGCCGTTGAATAATACCGGCTTGGGGAACGCGGCGCCGGCGGGGCGGGCTTCCTGTTCTTGCGCAACCGATCAGTGCTGGCGGCCGGCCCTGTGCACACCTAGTCCGAGTCCCAGTCGCCGCCAGGCTCGGGCGCGATGCGGCCGGCATGCGCGGCCTTCTGCAGCGCGGTGTACGAGACGCCGGGCCGGCGCATCACCTCGCGCTGCGAGGGCACCAGCGCAGCGGATGCGGCCGCGATCATGTTGTGAGCGAAAGCCTCGAAACATCGCAAGGCCAGAAGGGCAAGATGCGCTTGGCTCGTGCGCGGCACAGCGCGAATTGTCCGTCTCACGCAGCGGATGGTCGACCTGAACAAGACCGGCGCCAAGGACTCCTTCAAGATTGACCGCGTCACCGGTTGAGGCGGCGCGGTAGCGTGCCATCGGGCCTAGGCGCTTCGCGGATGCTCCAAGAAAAAGCGGAGCATTTCGCGCGACGCATCGGGGCCCCGCGGGTCGGTAAAAGATCCGGCAGGACTGCCGCCTGACCAGGCATGGCCGCCGCCATGGACCAGCCATTGCTCAAGGACCGGTTGGCCAGCGGCATCGGCATGGATCGTGAGGCTGTAGGCGTGGCCGCCCTGCACCTGCCCTTGCTGCACCTCAGTTCGTAGACCACCGGCCCCAGCGGATTGGGCGATGACCTGATCGCCGTTGCGCGGATGCACCGTGTGGTCGTTGTCCGAATGGAACACGATGGTCGGGACGATGCGCCGGCTTCCATCCATGGCCGGACCGCGACCCGATCGCTGCGACGTTGCGGCCCCCTGCCGCATGGCAGCGAAGGCCGATGGCATATCCCGCGCTGCGCCGCAGGCCAGACCGGAATGCACCCCGGCGGCCGCGTAAAGATCAGGATAGGCCTGCGCCATGATGGCGGCCGCTGCACCGCCGGCGGAAAGCCCCGCGACATAGACCCGCTTTGGGTCAACGGCGTGGTTCTGCATGATTTGTCGGGTGATGCCGGCAATCAACGCGGGCTCGCCCTGGTCTCGAGTCTGGTCCGCTGGATTGAACCAGTTCCAGCACTTCTGAGCGTTGGCCGCCTGCGTCTGGCCGGGATAGGCGACGAGGCAGCCAAATTCCTCCGCAAGCATGTTCATCCGCGTTCCCGATGCGAAATCGTCCGGCGACTGCGTGCAGCCATGCAGCATCACGATCAATGGGGCTGGCTCACTACGGTAGGTGCTCGGGATGTAGAGCTTGTAGCTCCGGTTGCCGATCGCGCTGTCGAACGACCGCTGCACGAATTGTGCGCCGTCAGGCGGAGCCTCTGCCGTCCGCAACGAGGCGGTCTGCGTCGATCCGCCCTCGATGATCTTGCCGATGAAGCCGCGCAGCGCCGCGGGCATTGCAGCCGGCATCGCGATATGACCTGGCCCCGCGGCGATTGAAGAATCACCGGCCGCCATCCCGCGGTGCGCAGGTTTGGCAACTGTTCCGATTTCAGCGACTGGCCTCCCGGTGTCTGGATCGATATCGACGATGCGTGGCTGGTTCGACGACGCGGACCACCGCGCAGGAGACTGCGCGGGAGCAGCGCTTTCCTTTGGACCCGCGCCAGTGAGCGCGCGCTGCAGCAGCGCCGACGCCTCGATCAGCCGGCCCTGTCGGGTGAGCCGCGTCGCCTCAATCATGTCTTTCGAAACAATGGCCTTCATGGCAGTGCCTTCACGAGGTGGACACAGATCAGCCTTCCTCGCTGGAAGGCTCGTTCTGAACCGGGGATGGAATGGTGGTGGCGGAAGCGGATCAGCTTGGGGTCGAAGCCGCGGTGCGGCCTCGGACGATCAGCCGGTCCGATCGGCGAGAGCTGCCTTTACCGCGGCGCTGGCCTGGAGCGCGCCCAACACCGAGACGGAGGCGATGGCCGCACGCGCCAGCTCGGGCGTGACATCGGCCGCGATGGTGGCCAGTCCCAGCACCCGGATATCGAGCCGTTCTCCGGCATCTCGCGCGGCCTCAAGGTCTGCACGGCTGAAGTGGCGCAGACCAAGGTCGAGGCTTCTGCGCGCGACGGACTGCCTGGCGGCATCGCCATGCCGTTCGATCTGGTTGCGGATCGCCGTGCGGATGAAGTCGGTCCGGTTTGAATAGAACCCCTCCTGCACCAACAGGTCGATATGGCCAAGGTCGACATAGCCGAGGTTGATCGTGATCTTCTCGGTGTCTGGTCCCGTCTTGGGCCGCAACAGGTGTACGTTATCGGTCAATTACATCCACCCACCATCTGTGTGGATGGTATATGGCTGTAGAAGTGCTCCTTTCAAGCCCAGGCAGGTCAACCCAGCCGGAACAGATCCTGATCTGGATCGGGCAAGCCGAGGATGGCGCGCTGGATCATCTCCGCCGCGATCGCGTTGAAGGTAATGCCGTTGCCCCCGAAGCCCATCACGGAGTCGCAGCGCGGCGCACCGGGCACTTTGCGCGCAGGCCCGTCTCGCTCTCACCGAAGCAACCGACCCAGGCAAATGCGGGCGTGACGTCGAGTGGAGGAAGCAGCTTCTTGAGCTTCGGACCGATGCGCGCCATGTTTAGGGGAGTGAGCGCATCGCGTTTCGCCACGCCCTCGAAGGCCGCATCTTCTCCGTCCGCAACCACACGTCCGTCTTGCGTGGTGCGGCAATGAAGGTAGGAGTCGGCTGCCTCCCAAATCAGGCAGCGGCTCGGCCAAAGCGCATCGAACTGCGGCGCCGTTGCCAGGGCCCAGGTTGAGCTGACCTTGTAACAGTGCGGGCGCAGCAAATTCGGCAGCGCGGATTTACTTGGAGGTGGACATTTGTACGATCGGTTATCAAAAATCTCCGTCGCAAAAGCCCGAAAATGGCTACTGCGGCATCCCCTCCGGAACGACCGTCTTCACCAGGGAGGAGTCCAGCGACTCATAGGCGTGGTAGCCGATGGTCTCGTACAGCTCGGCGCGGGTCTGCATGCGGCCGAGCATGTTCTGCGTGCCGCCATCCTTGGCGATCGCCGCGTAGAGCTCGGCCATCGCCTTGTTCGCGACGCGCAGATGGCTGACCGGCCAGATCACCATGGCGTAGCCGAGGTCCTGGAATTCCTGCGCCGTCAGGAAGGGCGTGCGGCCGAATTCGGTCATGTTCGCCAGCAACTTCACGCCGGGCATGCGGCGCGCAAACTCGGAGAACATCTCGCGCGTCACCAGCGCCTCGGGGAAGATCGCGTCGGCGCCGGCCTCGAGATAGAGCTTGGCGCGGTCGATGGCGGCGTCCATGCCCTCGCTCGCCACGGCGTCGGTGCGGGCGATGACATACAGGTGCCGCCTTGCCTTGCGCGCAGCGGCCACCTTCGCCGCCATATCGTGCGCATCGGCCAGCTTCTTGTCGTTCAAATGGCCGCATTTCTTCGGCAGCAACTGGTCTTCCAGATGCACGGCACCGGCGCCCGCCTCCTCGAAGGTACGGACCATGTGCATGACGTTCAACGCCTCGCCATAGCCGGTGTCGCCGTCAACAAGCATCGGCAGCCCACCGGCGCGCGCCACCTGGCGGACGAAGAAGGCGACCTCATCCACCGTGATCATGCCGAGGTCTGGCAAGCCCATCGTGGCGCTCATCGCCGCACCCGACATGTACAGCGCCTCGAACCCCTGCTTCTTCGCGAGCAGGGCGGCGATGCCCAAATGCGCGCCGGGCATCTGCAGGATTTGCGGCCGGTCGAGCAGCGCGCGGAAGCGCAGCCCCGCGGGCTCGGTCGGCAAATCGTCGGCGATCACATAGGGCATGGCGGCCTCACAAGAAGAAGAGGAAGGTGATCAGCACGAAAAGCGGCATCAGGAACACCATCGCCCAGCCAACATAGCCGAAGAAGCTCGGCATGCGCACGCCGTTCTCCTCGACGATGGCCTTCACCATGAAGTTGGGCGCATTGCCGATATAGCTGTTCGCGCCCATGAACACCGCGCCGCAGGAGATGGCCGCGAGCGTCAGCGCGCCCTGGGTCATCAGGTAGACAGGGTCGCCGCCCGCCAGTTCGAAGAACACGATGTAGGTCGGTGCATTGTCCAGGAAGCTCGACAGCAAACCGGACATCCAAAAATACACCCAGGGGACAGGTGCCCCATTGGCGTCCGAGATCAGGCCGACCAACGGCGCCGCCGCCCCCGCGCTGCCGGCGCGCAGAATCGCCAGTACCGGCGCCATGGTGATGAAGATGGCGGCAAAAAGCTTCGCCACCTCAAGGATCGCGCCCCAGGCGAAGCCATTCGCCTGCCGCAGCGCAGTGCTCGTCAGCAGCACCGACAGGCCCGTGATGCCGAAGAACAGCGCGCAGCCGATGACGCGCTCGATCGCGATGGTCTGGCCGAGCAGCTTCATGTCGCCGAGCTTCACATAGCCCATGGCGATCACCACCGCGACGATGGCGACCACCAGCCAGACATTGGCCCAGCCCTCGATCGAGAGCGGCTCCTTCACCTCGATGACGGGTCCCACCGGCTTCTCGCGGCTCCAGGCCAGTGTATCGAGCACCCAATAGATCGCGAGCAGGATGACGGCGCAGACCAGGAATTCACTGAACAGATGGGTGGTCGACCAAAAGAAAGACACGCCGCGCAGGAAGCCCAGATAAAGTGGCGGGTCACCCACCGGCGTGAGGCTGCCGCCGATATTGGCGACCAGAAAGATGAAGAAGACGAAGGTGTGGGTTTTCTGCTTGCGAAAGGCGTTGGCGCGCAGCACCGGGCGGATCAGCAGCATCGCGGCACCCGTGGTGCCCATCAGGCTGGCCAGCACCGTGCCGGTCGCCAGCAGAATCGTGTTGGTGGCGGGCGTGCCGACCAGCGATCCCTTCAGCAGCACGCCACCGCCGGCGGTGTAGAGCGCCAGCAGCAGCGCCATGAAGGGGATGTATTCCAGCACAACGATGTGCATCAGCTCATACCAGGCGATGTCCACGCCAAAGACCGCGGCGAAGGGCAGCAGCAGCGCCACGCCCCAGAACGCGGCGATCTTCCCGTAATGGTGGTGCCAGAGCGAAGCCGCCACCAGCGGCAGCAGCGCAATGGAGAGCAGGATCCCGATGAAGGGAATGCCCCAGGCGAGCGACAATTCGGCGCCCCGCACCCCGCCCGCTGCCTGCGCCAGGCCCGGCAGCATCACCGCCGCCGCCGCCCCGAGCCCCGCAGTCCACCGCATCCCTGGCCATCTCCTGCGTGCTTTAGCCTGCCCTTAGCGTGCCATGACGCTTGCGTCACGTACCCCGGGGCGGGCGGGGCGGCCCTTCCCGAAGCGCTGCTTCGCCTTTAAGTGTGCCGCCACATTCTTGGAGAAGCCCCCTCATGGAAATGACCGGCGAGCGCCGTATCAACGCCACGCGCGACCAGGTTTGGGCCGCGCTGAACGATCCCGCCGTGCTGCAGAAGGCGATTCCGGGCTGCGAGACGGTGGAACGGGTGGGCGACGACCAGTTCACCGCGAAGCTCGCCCTCAAGCTCGGCCCGATGTCGGCGAAGCTCGCCGGCAAGGTCACGCTGAGCAATGTGGTCGCACCGGAATCCTACACCATCAGTGGTGAGGGCCAGGGCGGTGCGATGGGCTTTGCCAAGGGTGCTGCGAATGTGGCGCTGGCCGCTGATGGGCCGGACTACACAATCCTGCGCTACAGCGTGAACGCGCAGGTCGGCGGCAAAATGGCGCAGCTCGGGGCCCGGCTGATCGACAGCACCGCGAAAAGCATGTCCGACCAGTTTTTCGACCGTTTCGCGGCGCAGTTGAACCCCGCCGTGCCCGCTCCGGTGGCGGTTCCGATCGAGGTGGCACCCGCCCGCCCGGTGGGTCCCGACATCTGGCAGCAGGCCGGCCGATGGCTGTTCCAGCCGATCATGGGCTTCCCGCCACAGGTGATCTTCGGCCTCGCCGCCTTCGCCTTCGTGCTGCTCATGATGTATGCCACAGGCTGAGCGCGCATGATGCCCGAGACGGTCGAGGCCACCCAGCTTCTCCTGGCGGCGGGGGGCTATGTCGCGGATCGGCGACTGGCCACCACCGTCCACCTGGCACTGCGCCTCGGCCGGCCGATCTTCCTCGAGGGCGAGCCCGGCACCGGCAAGACCGAGATCGCCAAGGTACTGGCCGCGCAGCTGCCGCGCCGGCTGGTGCGGCTGCAGTGCTATGACGGCATGGACCTCGCCTCCGCCGCCTATGAGTGGAACCACGCCAAGCAGCTGATGGCGATCCGCCTTGCCGAGGCCAGTGGCGAGGCCGAGGATCGGGCCGCGATGGAGCGCGGCATCTATGATCGCCGCTTCCTGCAATCCCGACCGCTGCTGGATGCGCTGGAAGGCGCGCCGGCGGTGCTGCTGATCGATGAGCTCGACCGCGCCGATGAGCCCTTCGAGGCCTTCCTGCTGGAAGTGCTGGCCGATTTCCAGGTGACGATTCCCGAGCTCGGCACCATCCGCGCCGCGACGCCGCCGGTGGTGGTCATCACCTCGAACCGCACGCGCGAGGTGCATGACGCGATCCGCCGGCGCTGCCTGTATCACTGGGTGGACTACCCCGATGCGGCGCGGGAGCGTGCGATCCTCAAGGTCCGCGCGCCTGGCATTTCGGAAAAGCTCTCGGCCCAGGTCGTGGCCTTCGTGCAGGCGGTGCGCGGCGCCGATACCTTCAAGCCGCCCGGCGTGGCCGAAACCATCGACTGGGCAGCCGCACTGAGCGCGCTGGACGCGACGGAGCTGGAACCCGCGCTGGTCGATGCCACGCTCGGCGCGCTGCTGAAATACCAGGACGACATCGTGAAAATCCAGGGCGCGGAGGCTGCGCGGCTGGTGGCCGACGCCAAGCAGGCCGCCGCATGATCCCCCCGAAGGCGGCGCTCTCGCTGCCTTCGAGGGGTGGATCGGGTGGCGCCCTGGCCCCCAACCTGCTCGCCTTCGGCCGCCTGTTGCGCCGCGCCGGCGTCCCCGTCGGCCCGAGCGAGACCTTGCTCGCCACCGCGGCACTGCAGGTGATCGACATTGGCGACCGCCGGCAGGTGCATGCCGCGCTGCGCGCCACGCTGGTGCACCGGCACGAGCACTTTTTCCTGTTCGACCACGCCTTCTCGATGTTCTGGCGCGACCCGGATGCGGCGGCGCATGCCACCGCCATGGCGCTGCTCGACGGCTTCAAGGAACAGCCCAAAGCCGCCCCCGCCGCGCGGCGCATGGCCGAAGCCATGCAGGGCGACCGTCCCACCCCCCCCAAGCCGCCCGAGGAAAAGCCCGAAGACCGCATCGACATGACCTTCACGGTCAGCGAGCGCGAGCGCCTCCAGACCATGGATTTCGAGGCGATGTCGGCGGCCGAGATCGCGATGGCGAAGCAGGAAATCCGCAAGCTCGTCCTGCCGCTCGATGCCCGGCCGACGCGGCGTTTCCGCCCCGACTCCTCCGGCCCCGTCACCGATCTGCGCGCCACCGTCCGCGCCAGCCTGCGCACGGGCGGCGAGATCCTGGACATCGCGCGCCGCCGCCGCGTGGTGCGCCCGCCGCCGCTGGTGGCGCTGTGCGACATCTCCGGCAGCATGGCGCGCTACGCCCAAATTCTGGTGCACTTCCTGCACGCCGTGGCGAATGACCGGGACCGAGTGCACACCTTCCTGTTCGGCACGCGCCTGACCAACGTCACCCGCCAGCTGCGCTACCGCGACGCGGAAGTGGCCTTCGAGATGGTGGCCCACGCCGTGCCCGATTGGTCGGGCGGCACCCGCATCGGTGAGAGCCTCGATCTGTTCAACCGGCAGTGGTCGCGCCGGGTGCTCGGCCAGGGGGCGGTGGTGCTGCTGATCACCGACGGCCTGGACCGCGAGGGGGCGAAGGGCCTCGCCGAGGCCACGGATCGGCTCGCGAAAAGCTGCCGGCGGCTGATCTGGCTGAACCCGCTGTTGCGTTACGCCGGCTTCCAGCCCAAATCCCAGGGTATCCGGGCGATGCTGCCGCATGTGGACGAGTTCCGCCCGGTGCATAATCTGGCCAGCCTGCGCGACCTGGTCTCGGCCCTTTCCGATCCAAGAAGGGCGGACCCGCGCGGGGTCCAGCAAAGGAGGCTCCCGGCAGCATGAGCGGCAATGCGGAAGATATCCTGACCCTGGCCGGCCAATGGGCCGCCGAGGGGGAGCAGGTGGCGATCGCCACGGTGGTCGAAACCTGGGGCTCCTCGCCCCGCCCCGCCGGCTCGCGCCTCGCGCTCACGGCCTCCGGGCGCATGGCGGGAAGTGTGTCGGGCGGGTGCATCGAGGGCGCGGTGGCGGATGCGGCGCGCGAGACCATGCAAAGCGGCGCCCCTCAATTGCTCGATTTCGGCATTTCGGATGACCGCGCCTGGGAAGTGGGCCTCGCCTGTGGTGGCAAGCTGAAAGTGTTCGTGGAGAAGCTCGGGTGAAGACCGACACCTTCGCCCGCCTCGCCGGCGCCCGTGCCGCCAAGCGCCCGGTCGCGCTGCTGACCCGCCTGCCGGATGGTGCGCAGGCGCTGCATCCCGACGATGCCCTGGCGCCCGCCTTGGCCGAGGCGGCCGAGGATGCGCTCCGCCTCGACGCAGCCCGCAATGTGACAATCGAGGGCGAGACCTGGTTCATCGCCCCCGAAAACCCGCCGCTGCGCCTGATCGTGGTGGGCGCGGTGCACATCGCCCAGGCCCTGGTGCCGATGGCGGCGATGCTGGGCTACGCCGTCACCGTGGTCGATCCGCGCCGCGCCTTCGCCACCGAGGAACGGCTGGGGTCGCAGGTGGCCATCTCCGCCGATTGGCCGGATGAGGCGATAGCCTCCCTATCCCCTGACTCGCGCACCGCCGTCGTCACGCTGACGCATGACCCCAAGCTCGACGACCCGGCACTGGAAGTGGCGCTGCGCAGCGGCGCCTTCTACATCGGCTGCCTCGGCAGCCGGCGCACCCACGCCAAGCGCCTCGCACGCCTGGTCGAGGCCGGCTGCACGGGCGAGGAGCTGGCCCGCATCCACGCCCCCGTCGGCCTCGACATCGGCGCGGTGACGGCAGCCGAGATCGCCGTTTCGATCATCGCCGAGATCGTCGCCGCCCGACGCGGCCGGAAGGTGGCCGCATGATCTTCGGTCCCACCCCGATCGAGGAGGCCCGTGGCGCCATCCTCGCGCATACGGTGCGGCTGCCCGGGCGCGTCCTGAAAAAGGGCACCGTGCTGGACGACCCTGCCCTCGCCGCGCTGCGCGAGGCCGGGCGGCGGGAGGTCATCGCCGTACGCCTCGAAGCGGGCGACGTGCCCGAGGATGAGGCCGCCGATCGCATTGCCAATGCGCTGATGGCGCCCCTTCTCGCACGCTCCCGCGCCGCGACGGGGCGGGTCAATCTGTTGGCCGAGAGTGCTGGGCTGTTCACCGTCGAGGCCGCGCTGATCGACCGGCTGAACGCCGTGGATGAAAGCATCACCATCGCCACCCTGGCGCCGCACAGCATCGTCGCGGTGAAGGACATGCTGGCGACCATCAAGATCATCCCTTTCGCCGTGCCCGGCCGCGTGCTCTGCGTCGTGGAGGCGATGGCCCGCTCGCGCCCTGCCTTGGCCGTGAAGCCCTTCAAGCCCTTGCAGGTCGGCCTGGTGCTCACCGAGTTGCCTGGCATCAAGGAAAGCGTGATGGAGGGCGCCGTCGAGGCCACCGAAACGCGTCTCCGCGGCCTGATGGGCACGCTTTTGCCGGTGGAGCGCGCGCGGCATGAAGAAGGCCCGGTGGCCGATGCTCTGACGCGCCTCAAGCGCGCCGGCGCGGAGTTGCTGCTGATCGCCGGCGCCTCCGCGGTGGTGGACCGGCGCGATGTCGGCCCCGCCGGCATCGTGCGCGCCGGCGGCGTGATCGAGCATTTCGGCATGCCGGTCGATCCCGGCAACCTGATCTGTCTCGGCCGGATCGGCGATATTCCCGCCTTGGTCCTGCCCGGCTGCGCCCGCAGCCCGAAGCTCAACGGCTTCGACTGGGTGTTGCAGCGCCTCTTCGCGGGTGAGCGCGTCACGGCCCGGCACGTCATGGGCATGGGCGTCGGCGGCCTGCTCAAGGAGATCGAAATCCGCCCCCTGCCCCGCGCCGAGGCGCCGCGCAGCGTGCCCACCGGCGCCCCGCCGCGCCGGGCGCGCCAGGTGGCGGCTTTGGTTCTGGCCGCCGGCCGCTCCCGCCGCATGGCGCCGCTCAACAAGCTGCTCGTTCCCGATGGCAAGGGCGTGGCGATGATTGTCCGGGTTGTGGACAATGCGCTCGCCTCCCAGGCCTCGCCGGTCATCGTGGTGACGGGGCATGAGCGCGAGCGGATCGAGGAGGCACTCGCCGGCCGCCCCGTGCTGTTCGCCCATGCCGAGGACTACGCCGAGGGGCTCAGCGCCTCGCTCAAGGCCGGGCTCGCCGCCGTGCCGCCGGAGTCAGAGGGCATCATGGTATGCCTCGGCGACATGCCATTGGTGACGGCGCCGATGCTGGACCGCCTGCTCGCCGCCTTCGATCCGGAGGAGGGCCGTGCCATCGTGCAGCCCACCTATCGTGGCAAACAGGGCAACCCGATGCTCTGGGCGCGGGAGTTCCTGGACGAGATGCTCGGCATCAGCGGCGACATCGGCGCCCGCCATCTCGCCGCGAAACACGCCGACCGACGCGTCGAGGTGGAGATGCCCGAGGATGCCGTGCTGCGCGATTTCGACACGACGGAGAGCCTGAAGGGCCTGCCTGACAGCACTGCCAAAAGGTGAGCCTGCCGCCGATCGACGTCGCCGAATTGCTGGCCTCGGCGAGCCTTGAGGAACACGCCGCCCGCGCCGACCGCTTCTTTGCCGGCTTGGACGCGCAAGACCCGGGCTTCCAGCGCCCCTTCACCCCCCTGACCAAGGCCGGGCCGAACCTTTCCCGCCTGGGTGCGATGTTCGAGGCGGCGGAGCTC
>JBBSCP010000145.1:0-10917 GCA_038250135.1 Acetobacterales bacterium
GGCGCCGAACATCATGTGGGCCACCGACGCCACCCAGATCACCACCGTCCAGGACGGCAAGGTCTGGCTGTTCGCCGTCGCCGAGCATTGGAACGCCGAACTGCTCGGCTGGCATGTGGCGAAGTCCGGCACCCGCTTCGAGGCCACCCAGGCCCTGGGCATGGCCGTCCGCCAGCAGTTCGGCCACCTCGCCGCCGACGCCGCCCGCTACAACGCCGAGTGGCTGATCGAGAATAACGGTCACCCCAGCCCGCTCGACGCACGCGCCGTCTGGCTCGATACATGCATCAGGCGCGCCGCATAGTGTACCCCGTGTCCAGAAAGCCGGGTGCGGTACAACGGCTGGCGCATTGGCTGAGAGCGGGGACGACCGTGGCACCCTCGTGCGTCACCGCTGTTCAGGGCCGGCGATAGGCTGGGCGCGTGGACGCGTAGACGTAGGCGCGCTCCTCAAGGGCGGCCACTTCGGCGCGTGCCGTGGCCATCTCCTCAGCGTTCAGATTGACGATACGCACGAGTTCGACCTCCTCCTGCGTCTGGTCGTTTCCAGTGAAACCGACGCGGACGGTGCCGACCCCGCGGCCGTAGTATTTCAGTTGCACTGCGTTCGGGTAATCCTGGTCGAACTCCTCGATCAGCAGGGCGGGGGAGAAGTTGCCGGCCGGCACCTGCGTACTCTCCGTGACCGACTTGACCCTCGCACGATCGGTCCAGTTGAACGGAGGCGGCGCGTAGCCCTCGGAATAGCTGGGTTCGCCAATAGCCGGATTGGCCTTCATCATGATGCCGGCATGCGCCCCTGCCAGGTGGCCGACCATCCAGGCCTGCATGCCGATGAAGGTGCCGTCCTCAGGCTCATACGCCTCGCGGATCTGGCCGAGGTGCCAGACATTGCCGTCATCGTCCTGCGCGAAGAAGGTCAGTTCCAGCTCCTCGAGCCTGCCGCGCGATAGATCCTTGTCCAGGATGACGACGACCGGAACGCCGTTGATCTCCTTCACCATGTCGGTGACGGTGTAAACGAGCCGATGGGGGATACGCCGGCCTTCTTCGATGACCGATCCCTCGTAGACGAGCTGTTTCCCCGGGGTCAGCGGCATCCAGGGGTTGTCTACGGCCAGAGGCCGGCTGAAGCGCCGAGCGTCGAACGTCATCAGGTCGCGATGATCATCAACGGCGCGCGCCGGGTGGGTGAGCGCGCTCAGCAGGCCGGTGGCTGCAGCGCCTGCGATCAGTCCGGCATGCCGCCGGCGGAATTGCGGGGTGTCCGTCATGGTACATTCTCCTGCGCTAAAGGCACGCCAGAATGGGACATCGACAGGTTCGTCTGAGAGCGCGGTGGCCGCCGTTTGGACGCGGTGTGCGCCGCCCGTCCGATACTGATCCGCTACACTATCGTCAGGCAATGAATTCGCACACGACGTTAATCACAAATCAGTGAAATCGGGATTCACAAGGCGATGTTTCGTGGGCATACGAAAATGATTGACCCTTTCGAAGCCGCGCCATAAAGTACCGTATTGTTTGATTGTCATGCCAGCGAATTTCGCAGCAATGGCAGCGGAGCCAGAAGGACTGGCAGGCCACTGAGGACAAGGTCCGGCGGCACGAGAGCAAACGCCGAATGGCTTCAGATTTCGCAGGCTGTGTTTGTACGATGCTTGTTGGTCTTATCTCGTGTTTGCGGCTCAACGCCATATGTAGCCTCGCAACATGGATGACGCGGTGCATCAAACACGCGTAGCCGTGCTTTCTCCTTCGCCTCTCGTAGCGCGCTTTATGCATGTGAGTGTCCAGTGGCCCAAAGCTCCCAGAGCTTTGCCAGGAGGATGATGATGCGAGCTTTCATTCTATTCAGCATCCGGATGCGGACGCTCGTTACTGCGCTGACAGTGCTCGTCATCGGGCTGGGCGTCTGGCAGTTGCGCGATCTGCCGGTCGATGTCGTACCCGAATTCTCCTCTCCGATGATCGAAGTGAAGACCGAGGCCCTTGGCCTTTCGAGCAGTGAGGTCGAGGCGCTGGTGACGGTGCCGCTCGAGGCCGACCTGCTCAACGGCGTGCCTTTTCTGGCGCGGATCGAGTCCGAATCCGGCGCCGGCGTTTCCTCCATCCGCCTGCACTTCGTGGCCGGGACCGACCTTTATCGGGCGCGGCAGATGGTGCAGGAAAGACTGACCCAGACCCATGCGCTGCCGCAGGTCTCGGCTCCCCCAGTGATGCTGCAGCCGGTTTCCTCCACCAGTCGCATCCTCAACATCGCGCTCAGTTCCGACACCGTGTCGCTGATCGAGTTGAGTGTGCAGGCGCGCTGGACCATCGTGCCGAGGCTGGTGGGCGTGCCCGGCGTCGCGAACGTGTCCATCTGGGGCCGGCGGGATCGCCAGGTGCATGTGGAGGTCGATCCGGAACAGCTCGCGAGGCGCGGGATGACGCTGGAGCAGATCGTCAAGACCGCGGGCGAGGCGGTGTTCGCCTCGCCGCTCACCTACCTCAACTCCTCCACGCCCGGCACCGGCGGCTTCATCGACACGCCTAACCAGCGCCTCAACATCCGCCATGTCTCGCCGATCAACTCGCCGGACCGCTTCGCGCTGATCCCGATACATGAAAGCACGCTGCCGCTCGGCGCGGTGGCCAGCGTCACGGAAGGGCACCAGCCCCTGATCGGTGATGCGCTGATCCGCGATGGTTCTGGCCTGCTGCTGGTGGTCGAGAAATTCCCCGGTGCCGACACGCAGCGGGTGACCCGCGCGGTGGAGCGCGCCTTGGCGGAACTGCGGCCCGGCCTGCCCGGCGTCCGGGTGGATACCGACATCTACCGCCCGGCGAGCTACATCGATCGCGCGACCGATAATCTGGAACGGGCCGGCATGCTCGGGCTGGGTGCCGCGTTGCTCTGCCTTGTGCTGCTGGCGACAAGCTGGCGTACCGCCCTGATCGGGCTCGTGGCACTCCCGCTGTCCGTGTTGGCCGCCGTCGCCGTCCTGCAACTGCGCGGCGCCAGCTTCGACATGCTGCTGATCGCCGGGCTGATGATGGCCCTCGCCGCCGTCGTGCACGATGCCGTCCTCGACGGTGAGGAGATGTTCCGCCGGCTGCGCGCGGCACGCGCAAGCGGCCAGCGCGCCGGACTGGCGGCGATACTGGCGCAAGGCGCCATGCGCGCGCGTTCCGCCATGCTCTTCGCGACGCTGATCGCCTTCGCCGCGGTGGCGCCGACCCTGTTCCTTGCCGGCCAGAGCCGCGCCTTCTTTGCCCCGCTCGTGACCTCCTACGCCATCGCGATCCTGGCCTCGATGCTGGTCGCGCTGACGGTGACGCCGGCGCTCGCCATGCTGCTACTGCGCAACATGCCAGTGGGTTCCTTGGCCACCCCGCCGCGCGGCCTCGGCATTACCAACGGCCTCGCCGCCTTCAACGGACGCGTAGCCGGGCCGGCCTGGCGGTCCATCGTGCCGGCGGCGCTGATCGCCACGGTCGGCGCGGTGGTGGTGGCCGCCGGTTGGAGCGGCACGGATCGCAGCCTGTTCCCGACCTTTCGCGAAACTGACCTGCTGATCGAATGGGAGGGTGCGCCCGGCACGTCGCTACCCGCGATGCGCGACGCGACCCAGCGGCTCACCCGCGACCTGCTTGCCGTGCCGGGCGTGCGCAATACGGCGACACAGATCGGCCGCGCCGTGCTTTGCAACTGCGGCGACGTGTCGGATGTGAATTCCGCGGAGCTGTGGGTCAGCATCGACCCTGCCGCCGATTACGCCGCGACGCTGGCTGCGCTGCGCGGCGTACTGCGCAACTACCCCGGCTTCTCGGGCAGCCTGGAAAGCTACCTGACGCAGAAGCTGCGGGAGGCGCTGACCGGAGTGGAGGAGGCCCTGACGGTACGGATCTACGGCCAGGACCTGCTGGTGCTGCAGGCCAAGGCCGAGGAGATCCGGCGCTTGGTCGCGAGCGTGCCCGGTGTGCGCAACCCAAGCGTCGAGCAGGTGACGCAAAGCCCGACGATCGAGATCGAGGTCGATCTGCCGCGCGCCGCCCGGGTCGGCCTGAAGCCCGGCGAGGTGCGCCGGGCGGTCTCCACGTTGGTTAGCGGCATCACGGTCGGCGCGCTGTTCGAGGATCAGAAGGTTTTCGACGTGGTCGTCTGGGGGCCGCAGCGGATCCGCGAGAACGTGGACGAGATCCGGGACCTGCTGCTCGACACCGACGGCGGCAGGCAGGTGCGACTGAGCGAGATCGCAGCCGTGCGGACCACAGTCTCGCCCGGCATCATCCGCCGCGAAGGCTCTTCCCGGCGCCTCGATGTCCAGATGGAAGCGAACGGCCGTCCGATTGCGGCGGTGGCACGTGACGTCGCCGCGCAACTCAGCGGCGTCAGCTTCCCCTTCGAGTATCACACCCGGATCCTCGGCGAGCATCTGGAAAGCCGCGCCGCCTTCCGCGCGATCGACACTTACCTCATCGCCGCCGGCATCCTCGCCTTCCTGCTGCTGCAGGCGGCGCTGGGCGGCTGGCTGCTTACGCTGGCCACCCTGCTCGGGGTCCCGGTCGTGCTGCTGGGGGTGATGCTACCGGTGCTGCTCGGCGCGAGCGCGCTCAGCCTGGGCGTACTGTTCGGGGCCGGCGCCGCAATGCTGCTGTACGTGCGATGCAGCATCATGCAGGTGCGGCATCTGCAGCAACTCGAGCGGGAGGGAATGCCGTTCGGCGATGCGCTGGTCGGCGAAGGCCTGTCCGATCAGTTCGGCACCAATCTGCGCACGCACATGATCACCATCGCCTTTGCGCTTCCCTTCGTGTTGGCCGGCGATGTCGCGGGCCTCGAAATCCTGAATCCGATGGCCATTGCGCTGGTCGGCGGCGCCATCGCCTCGCTCGTCGCTACCCTGGTCGTCGTCCCGGCGGTGTTCTTCCGGGTCGGCCGGGGCAGCGCTGCCGACGAACTCGGATTGGTGGCGGAACCGGCATGACGCCGGCCGGCATGTTCAGGAGGACCGCACGGATGAATCGTCACATGATCGCGCTGTCGGCCGGCGTTGCGGCAGCCGGGCTGTTCGGATCCGGCATGCCCGGGCAGGCGGCCGACCCGCGGAACCGTCCGGCGCTTGTCGAAGTGGTCTCAGGCTCGCCGGTGAAGCGCATCACCCTGACCGAGCGCGCAGCGCAGCGCCTCGACATTGGTATAGCGGCGGTCGCCAGCGGCGGGCAGGGAGCCATCGTGGTCCCCTATGCCGCCATCATCTACGACAAGGCGGGCGCAACCTGGGTCTATACCACCTCGCAGGACCGCGTGTTCATGCGGCACGCCGTGCGGATCGCGCGCATCAGCGGCGAGGACGCGGTTCTCGCGGCCGGCCCGGTCGCCGGAACGCGCATCGTGATCGTCGGCGTGCCGGAGCTTTACGGCGCCGAGCTCGGCATCGGGCAATGAAGCTGGCGCCGGTGCCGCGGTCGAGCTCGGACCTGCGGCGGCGGCGGCTGCACTTGGCACAGGAAACGCAGCAATGATGCGCGCGATCGTGACGTGGAGCCTACGTTTCCGCTTTCTGCTGGTGGCGGCCGGCTTCGCACTCGTCTGGTTCGGCATTCAGCGGGTGCGGGCGCTGCCGGTGGACGTCTTTCCGGAATTCGCGCCGCCGCGCGTTGAGATCCAGACCATCTGTCTCGGCCTTTCGCCGGCCGAGGTCGAAGCGCTGGTGACGGTGCCGCTGGAGAACGCCCTGAACGGCGTGCCCGGCGTGCAGGTCATGCGCTCCAAATCGGTACCGCAGCTATCCTCCATCACGCTGATCTTCCAGCCCGGCGTAAACGAGTTCCGAGTGCGTCAGCTGGTGACCGAGCGGGTTGCCACCGCGACGCCAAGCCTGCCGACCTGGGCGGCGCCGCCCTACATCATGCCGCCGCTCTCGGCGACCAGCCGGGTCATGAAGGTCGGCATCACTTCGACGACGCACTCGCTGATGGACCTGTCGATGGTGAGCTACTGGACGATCCGCGCCAGGCTGCTCGGTGTTCCCGGCGTGGCGAACGTGGCGATCTGGGGCGAGCAACTGAAGATGCTTCAGGTCGAGGTCGAGCCGGACCGCCTGGCCGCCGCCAATGTGACGCTGGATGAGGTACAGGAGGCGGTTTCGGACGCGCTCGATGTCGGGCTGCTGCGCTATTCCGAAGGCGCGCATATCGGCACCGGCGGCTTCGTGGAGGGCGGCGGGCGCCGTCACATGATGCGCTTCATCCCCAGCGGGGTGACGCCCGAGACGCTGGCCGAATCGCCACTGAACACCGTGGACGGCCGGACGCTGAGGCTCAGGGAAGTCGCCAACCTCACCTATGCGCCGCAGGGGATGATCGGCGACGCGGTGATCAATGACGGCCCCGGCCTGATGCTGATCGTCGAGAAGTTTCCCTGGGGCAACACGCTCTCCGTGACGCGCGGGGTGGAGGCCGCGATGGCCGAGATGCGGGCGGGCCTGCCGGGCATCGAGATCGACACCACGATCTTCCGCCCGGCCACCTATGTCGAGGATTCGTTGCAGAACCTGTCCTTCTCCCTGCTGCTCGGCTGCGTCCTGGTGGTCGCCGTCATTGCGCTGTTCCTCTACGAATGGCGCACCGCGGTGGTGTGCATCATCGCCATCCCGTTGTCGCTGCTGGCAGCCGGCCTGGTACTGGCCGAACTCGGCGCCTCGGTAAACACCATGGTGCTGGCCGGTTTCGTCATCGCGCTCGGGGTCGTGGTGGATGATGCGATCCTGGACGTGGAGAACATCCTGCGCCGCCTTCGCCTGGCGCGGCGGGAGGGCAGCGCCCGATCCACGGCCGCGATCATCCTCGACGCCTCGCTCGAGGTGCGCGGACCGATTTTCTACGCCACGCTGATCGTCATCCTGTCGGTGCTGCCGGTGATGTTCATGGAAGGCCTCGCAGGGGCTTTCTTCCGGCCGCTGATCGGTGCCTACGTGCTCGCCATCGCGGCCTCGCTCGCGGTTGCCATCACGGTGACGCCGGCGCTGTGCCTCATCCTGCTGAACGATCGTTCGGTGACTGGGCGCGAAAGCCCGGTGCTGCTCTGGCTGGTGCGCCACTACAACCGCGCGCTGGCGCCGGTCACCCGCTCGCCTTTGCCGGCCTATGCGCTGGTCGCCGCGATCACCGCGGTCGGCGGCGTCACCTGGACCCAGCTTGGTCACTCGCTACTCCCCGACTTCCGCGAGCGCGACTTCCTCATGCACTGGGTCACCGACCCGAGCACCTCGCATCCCGAGATGATGCGGATCACCACCCTGGCCAGCCGCGAGCTGCGGGCGATCCCCGGCGTACGCAACTTCGGCGCCCATATCGGCCAGGCGTTCCTGGCCGACGAGGTTGTCGGCGTGAACTTCGGCGAGAACTGGATCAGCATCAGTCGCGACGTCGATTATGACCGGACTTACGCTGCCGTGCAGGAGGTGGTTGACGGATATCCCGGGCTTTACCGCGACCTCCAGACCTATCTCAAGGAGCGCATCCGTGAGGTGCTGACCGGTGCCGGCGAGGCGATTGTCGTACGCATCTTCGGCGACGATCTCGCAACGCTGCGCGGCCTTGCCGACCAGTTGCGCGACAATCTTGGAACCGTGCCAGGTCTCGTGCACCTGTCGCGCGAACTGGTCGTCGAGGTACCGCATATCCAGGTCACGCTCGATCTCGAACGCGCGCAGCGCTACGGCCTGAAGCCCGGCGATGTGCGCCGCGCCTCCGCCACCCTGATGGCGGGCACCGAGGTCGGCGATATCTTCCTCGACGGCCGGACATATGACGTGCAGGTCTGGACGCCGCCTCATCTGCGCCGCAGCCTCACCGCCTATGAGAACCTGCTGATCGACACGCCGACCGGCGATCGAGTGCGGCTGCGCGACGTGGCCGATATCCGCGTACTGCCGACACCCAACGAGATCAAGCGCGAGAACGGTTCGCGCCGCATCGATGTGCGCGCTAACTTCGCCGGCCGTCCACTGGCGGAGGTGGCGGCCGACGTCGAGGCGAGGCTGGCCGGCCTCGAGCTCCCACTGGGCTTCCGGGCAGTGATGCAGGGCGAGGTGGTCGAGTTGCGTGCGGCACAGGCGCGGCTGCGGCTGCTGGCCGGCCTCGCGCTACTGGGCATCCTGGTGTTGCTGCAGGCGTGCTTCCGCAGCTGGCGCCTCGCGATCCTCAGTTTCGTCACCCTGCCGTCGGCCCTGGTCGGCGGCGTGCTCGCGGCCTATGCCGCGGGCGGAGTGGTCTCGCTCGGCTCACTGGTCGGCTTCCTCACCGTGCTCGGCATCGCCGCGCGCAACGGCATCATGATGATCAACCACTTCCAGCACCTTGAGCAGTTCGAGGGCGAAAGCTTCGGCACCGAACTCGTGCTGCGCGGCGCGAGCGAACGGCTCCGGCCGATCCTGATGACGGCTGCGACTGCCGGCCTGGCGATCGTTCCGCTGGTCGTTATGGGAAACCTGCCGGGCCACGAGATCGAGTACCCGATGGCGGTGGTGATCCTGGGCGGGCTGGTGACCTCCACGCTCCTGAACCTCTTTATCCTTCCGGCGCTGTATCTGAGCGTCGGCCGAGGAGCGCAGCGTGTGCCGGCGGGCGATGAATCGCTGGATGGCATGGCAGAACCGCAGGGGAGTACAGTCTGATGCGTAGGATGCTGAGTGTCGCCGATCACCTGCTGGGTGGCGTGGCTCTTGGGGCAGCCATCGCGCTGGCTCCCGCCGCCGGCTTTGCCGCCGACGCCTTCGAGCGCGGCAGCATCATGCTCGAGCGCAATGCGACCGATGACGATCTCGAGATCCGTATTGAGATCTCGGCCACCAGCGAGGGCATGTCCGAGCTGACGGTCATGGCGCCGGACGGAACCCGGCTGCTGGAGCTGCGTACCGCGCCGGGAAGGATGGGCGTGCGCCATCTCATCCTGGAGACGCCGGAGCCGGTGCTCGGAACCGGCCTGCTGGCGGCCTATCCCGCCGGTACCTACCGGTTGGAAGGTCGCTCTGGCTCGGGTGCCGCGCTCAACAGCCAGGCACGGCTGAGCCACCAGCTGCCGGCGCCAGCGCGCATCGTGAGCCCGGAAGTCGACCAGCGGGATGTCAGGCCCACCGGCGTGCGTCTTCAGTGGACGCGCGTGCCGGACATCATCCACTATATCGTGGTGCTGGAGCATGAGCGGTCGGGCACAGAATTGCGCGCGCAGTTGCCCTCGGCGGTGACCAGCATGGCGGTGCCGGACGGGTTCCTCACGCCTGGCAGGACATACAAATTCGCCGTCGGCACCGTCTCGCAGGACGGCAACCGCACCTTCGTGGAATCCGAATTCACGGTGCGACAGTGATGGACGGCGGGCTTCGTTCGGCAAGGAGGACAGGGCGATGAGACGTACAGCGTTCGTGGTCGGCCTCTGTGGCGCAGTGGCGAGTGGCGTGACCCCGACGCCTACCGTGGCCCAGCCGCAGCCGGGAGCGCAAGACACCCGCCCGGTGCTGCGTGTGACGCGCGATCAGGCCCGCGCGCGGGCCGAGGCCGTTATGCAGGGCCAAGTCACCGCGGTGGACCTGGAGCGGAAGCGCGGACGCGTCTTCTGGGTCGTCGAGATCCAGACCGCCGACGGCAAGGAGGTTGATGTGCTGGTGGATGTCGAAACCGGCGAGGTTGCCGGCATCGACGACACCGCCGACTGATCGGCGGGCGAGGCAGGCGAGGAGTAGGTATCATGAGGTTGGCGCTTCGGGCCGCGATCATCCTGACGATGGCTGCGTCCGGCATAGCTGTCGCGCAGGGCGTGAGCGAGCAGGGGACCGAGGAATTTGGGATGACCCCGCGGCACCTCACCCAGGCGATCGAGCGGGTGGAGTCGCTGATCGCCCGCTGCATGCGGGAGGAGGGCTTCCAATACGTCGCCGCCGATCCGGCAACGGTGCGCGCCGGCATGTCGGCCGACAAGCAGATCCCGGGGATGACCGAGCGCGAGTTCATCCAACGCCACGGCTTCGGCATCTCGACGCTCTACACCGGCCAGCCGCCGCAGTTGAACACCGGCTACAGCCCCGCCCGTATCGGGCTGGGGGAGCGCAATGTGGCCTACTTCCGCGGCCTCTCGGCCGCCGACCAGGTGGCCTACAACCGGGCGCTTCTGGGCGCCGGTACCAACGTCACCTTCGCCATCGCGATGGAGCAGGAGAATTTCTCTGCCATTGGCGGCTGCACGCGCGATGCCGTCGCGCAGGTGTTCCGGCCCGAGCAGCTCACCGCGAGCTACTACAATCCGGCTGACGCTGCGGTGAACAACGATCCACGGATGCGTGCCGCCCTGCGTGAATTCGCCCGGCAAATGAAGGATGGCGGCTTCGACTACAACCACCCGGACGAAATCGAGCCCGCCATTCGTGCCCGCCTCGCCGCGCTGACCAACGGTGGAACCCTGCAGAACACCCAGATGAGCGCGGAGCAGCGGGGCGCGCTCCGCCAGCTTCAGGAGTATGAGATGGCGGTGGCCGCGCGGGCCTACCGCCTTCAGGAGGACGTGCTCAAACCCATCGAGGAGCGTATTCAGTTGGAACTATTCACCCGCCCGGTCCAGTAGGGGGCGCGGCGTCGGGGCGGTTCGGAGGCTTCAGGGGACGTGGCAAGCCGACAGGTCAAGGCGCTTTACATGCTGCTCGGGATCGCCGCTTCAGCGTCGGCGGGTGCGTTCGTCGCTAGCCGCAGCATCGAAAGCCCGGCGGATGCAGCCGCGCGCACCGCGGCGCCAGCTCCGTCGCCAATCCTGGTGCCGATCGAGCGGCGCTCCCTCAGCAGCGATGTGGTGGTGCGCGGCACGGCGCGATTCGGCCGGCCGATCCCGGTTTCCCTGCCGCCTTCCAACCTGAAGCCGAATCCCGGCCGTATCGCCAC
>JBBSCP010000146.1:0-10766 GCA_038250135.1 Acetobacterales bacterium
GGCCTTCCCGACCGAGCGCTGGTTCTGGTTCGACCCGCCCTTCCATCCCGGCCAATCCGTGCTGCTGCACAAGCAGCCGGACGATGTGTGGCGCATCGATTTCCAACTCGGCTGGGATGCCGATCCCGAGGCCGAGAAACAACCGAAAAAGGTGATGTCCCGCGTGCGCGCGATGCTCGGGCCGGATGTGGCGTTCGACCTCGAATGGGTCAGCGTCTATACGTTTCGCTGCCGGCGACTGGAGAAGTTCCGGCATGGGCGCGTGATCTTCCTCGGCGATGCCGCGCACCAGGTCAGCCCCTTCGGGGCGCGCGGCGGCAATGGCGGCGTGCAGGATGCCGACAACCTCGGCTGGAAACTCGCCGCCGTGCTGCAAAGCGAGGCCGGGCCCGCGCTGCTCGACAGCTATGAGGCCGAGCGCATCGCGGCGGCCGAGGAAAACATCCTCAATTCCACACGAAGCACCGATTTCATCACGCCGAAAGGCGCGGCGGCGCGGGCCTATCGCGATGCGGTGCTGGAACTGGCGCAGGCGCACGCCTTTGCGCGCCCGCTGGTGAATTCGGGCCGACTGTCTCGCCCCGCCCTGCTGGCGGACAGCCCGCTGAACACGCCAAGCGCCGAGGTCACGCCCCCGACCGCCGCCCCCGGCGCGCCCGCCCCGGATGCGCCGGTGCTGCGCGATGGCGAGGCCGATTGGCTGCTACGCCATCTCGGCGGCGCCGGCGCGACGCTGCTGGTCTTCGCCGCCCCCCGGCCGCTCGACCTGCCGCCCGGCGTCACGCCGGTATTCGTCACCGATGGCGAGGTGCGCGGCGCGCTGTGGGACCATGCCGGCCTCGCGCGCGCCCGCTTCGCCGTGCCGGTGGGCGCGGCCATCCTGCTGCGCCCCGACCAGCACATCGCCGCCCGTCTCCCCTCCCTCGACCCCGCGGCGATCGCCGCCGCGCAGGCGCGCCTTCTGGGAGGCGCTGCATGAACCTCGATACCACGCCCCGGCTGTCCGATCCCGATGCGCTCTTTGCGGCGCTGGTGGAGGCGCATCGCGACCTGGGGGAAGCAGCCTCCCGCCGGCTCGATGCGAAACTCGTGCTCCTGCTCGCCAACCACATCGGCGACCTCGACGTGCTGCGCCAGGCCATCGCCCTGGCGCGCGAAACCCCTACAGCACTATCTGCTCTCACTGAATCAGTGAGAGCGGATTTCGTGCGGTAGATTCAATAGTTTACAGAGCACGAGATCGATTCGAGAGGATCGATCATGCTCTAGCGCAACGCGCTGAGCCGCATCGGCGGCGCGGCGGCCACCAGTTGCGCGCCACCCTCCAGCCGTACCTCCGTCACCTGCCAGCGCGGCGCGAGCCCGGCCTCGCGCAGTTCGAGGCGGAGCGTCATCGGTGCCGCGCCGCCGAGCGGCAGGTCGAGCGCCGTCACACCCTGAGGGCGTAAATTCCGCAGCGCCTCGGCTGCCGCGCCGTGGCTCACGCCGCGGGCGCGGGCCACCTCGGTCAGCGCCCGGGGTGAGCCCCAGGCCTCGGTCATCTCGGCGGCCATGCCGGCGAGGAAGGCACTGGCCTCGGCGCCGCCCGGGCCGCGCGCGGCCTCGGCCAGCGCCCGGCCGGCGGCCTGCTGCACCGCGCCCTGGTCGAGCAGCGGCGCAAGGGTGGTGCTGTCCCGCGCCTCGATCGCCTGGCCGAGCTGCCAGGCGGTGCTGACCGGCGCGCCGAGCCAATTCGCGGCGCCACCAACCAGCGGTGCCACCAGCAGCACCCCGAGCCAGCCACGCCGACGGCGCGGTTTGGCCGAGACGATGGTGGCGGCCCGCTGCACCGTGGGCCTGGCCGGCGGCGCGCGCCGGGGTTGGCGGGCATCATACTCGGCCCAGGCCTGGTCCCAAGCCTGGCCGGCAATGGCCTCGTTCGATTGAGACGGCACCTTGCGCTCCACACGACAAGGTTGCGTGTCCGACCGTCCTGGCGGGCAACAGCAACGCGGTTTCAGTCAGGGGCGCGGGGGTCTCGGTCCTGGCCGGGGTGCCGGCGACGTCGCAGCTGTTTCAGCTGCATCAGGATTGAGACGGGACGCGCCCTCATTCTTGAAACCGAGAATGCGCCTCGATTGGTGGGAGAAAGGTTAACGGGACTCGGACAATCGTCGAATTTCTGGGACGGCTGAGATTATCACCTCAGATGCGGTGCGAGCACGCTTTCCAACCGCCCGAAGCATGCCCCGAGCGCTGAGGCCATCGCCGCGGCCTGCTGCGGGGGCGTGGCGGGTTGCGGCAGGGGGTTGGTCTCGGTGATCTCGAAGGCGATCAGCACGCGCGAGGCAAGAGCTACCTCCCGCAGCAGCACTCCCGCGATTCCGGCCCGAGCCTCGCCCGGCCCGGCTTCCAGCACGGTCAGCTGCGCCTCAAGCACCTGATCAGCATCGGCCCGGCTGCCCGGCGCGACCACGGCGGCGAAGCGGCCCGAGGCCTGCATCCAGGCGCGCAGCGCGGCCTCGGCCAAATCGGCGGGGGGCGCGATCCATTCCTCGAAGGCCGCGACCTCATAGGCGCCGTCCGGGCGGCGGCGGCGCAGCGCGACATCCTGCAGCCCAGGCACGGCGCGCAGCCGGCGCACCAGCAATACCGGCGCGCCGGGTGGCGGCGTGTTCCGCGTGGGGCGTTGCGGGTCGAGCATGTAGCGCCGTGCCGGCACGAAGGGCCGATCGGGCAGGATGGAGCACGCCCCAAGAAGGAGCGGTGTCAGCAACAAGGCGCGGCGGGTCATCGGCGGCAATCCGGATTGCTCATCGACGCCTATCCGGCGTGGGCGGCGCGCCAAACAGCGCCTGGCTGGGCGAGGCGCGAAGTTGTTCGGCGGTGGCGCGCAGGCTGGCCGTGGTGGCGCGCAGATCCATCAGGATGGGCAGCAATTCGGCCTGCACGTCCACGGTGGTTTCCCTTGCGGTGCGCATCGTGCGCTCGAAGCCGTCCACCGCGCCGGGCAGGCGCTGCGCGGTGCGGCGAAGTTCGGCGGCGGCGGCCGAGGTGTTCGCCAGCGCGCCACGCAACTCCGGCCCGGCCAGCGTGGCGCGCAGATCGGCCGCCACGGCGCGGAACTCGGCCAGCGAGCCGGCGATGTCACCCTGCTCCAGCGCGGCGCGGATGAGCTGCATGCTGGCCGCCGTCTCGCGCAGTGCCATCGCGATGTCACCCTCGCTGACCTGGCGATTCACGCTGCTCAGCAGGCCCGCGACATCCTGCGCCATCTGCTCGATCGGGATTTCGGAGATGCGCGCGATCAGCACCTCCGCAGCCTCCCGTGCCTGCGCTACCGTGGAGGGGATGGAGGGGATGATGGGGAAACGCGACGTCCAGGGCGGCGCCAGGAAGGGCGGCGCGTTGCGCGCGAAGTCGAGCTCCACGTAGTTGACCCCGGTGATGCCCTGGCCCGTGATGCGCGCGCGCAGACCGATCCGGATCGCCTCAGCCAGCGAGGGCGTCTCGCCCAGCGCGGCCTGGTCCACCGCGAAGCGCACCACCACGAGTTGGAAGGCCTCCGAGAAGGGCCGGCCCTCGGAACGGCGGTACTCTGCGCTGGCGAGGCGAATCTCGGTGACGCGGCCGATCCGCACGCCGCGGTAGCGCACGGCGGCACCGACATCCAGGCCCTGCACCGATTCCTGCGTGTAGGTCTCGAAGGTGACGAGGTCCCCGTCGCGGGTCTGGCCGGCGAGGAAGATGACGAAGGCGAAGGTCAGCGCCAGGCCTGCCAGGACCAGCACGCCCACCCGGACATACAGCGTGCGTCCCGCGGCCATCAGGCAGCCTCCCGCCGAAAAAAGGCGCGCACCGTGGGGTGCGTCGCGTGGTCGCGCAGGTCGCGCGGGTCGCCGGTGGCGATCATGCCCTGCTCAGCCTTGTCCAGCATGATGCAGCGATCGCCGATCGCCAGGATCGAGGCCAGTTCATGCGTCACCACCACGAAAGTGCTGCCGAGCGATTTCGCCAGATCCTTGATCAATTCATCGAGCCCCGCCGAGGTG
This sequence comes from Acetobacterales bacterium, assembly GCA_038250135.1. Taxonomy (GTDB): domain Bacteria; phylum Pseudomonadota; class Alphaproteobacteria; order Acetobacterales; family Acetobacteraceae; genus Falsiroseomonas. Next base: position 4,032 of record JBBSCP010000146.1, read on the forward strand.
ATCGGGTCGAGCCCCGCCGAAGGTTCGTCCAGGAACAGGATCGGCGGGTCTAGCGCCAAGGCGCGCGCGATGCCCGCGCGCTTGAGCATGCCGCCAGAGACCTCCGACGGCAGCCGGTTCGCCGCCTCCGATAGTCCCACCAGGCCGAGCTTGGCGCGCGCCACCTCGGCGCGGGCTTCGCGCGGCAGGGAAGTGTGCTCGGCCAGCGGCATCTCGATATTCTCCTGCAGCGTCTGCGATCCGAACAGCGCGCCCTGCTGCCACATCACGCCGATGCGCTTCAACAGTGCAAGCTTCGCCTCCCCCTCGGCCGACCAGACATCGGTGCCCAGGATGGCGACGCTGCCCTCGGCCGGCGGCACCAGGCCGATCATCAGCTTGAGAAGCGTCGATTTGCCGCAGCCCGAGCCGCCGAGGATCACGAAGACCTCGCCGCGGCTCACGGTGAAGGAGACGTCGCGGAACAGCGTGTTGGTGCCAAAGCGCGCGGTAAGGTGGGCGGCCTCGATGACCGCGTCCGCAGTCACAGGCCGAGTCTTTCGAAGGCGACCGCGAAGACGCCGTCCAGCAGCACGATGGCGACGATGCCGCCCACCACGGCGGCGGTCGCCGCATCGCCCACCGCGCGCGGCCCGCGCCCGGCGCCGAGCCCGGACCGGCAGCCGATGGTAGCTATCGCCAGGCCGAACACCGCCGCCTTGAACAGCCCGCCCAGCATGTCCTTCAGCGACAGCCACGCCTGGAGCTGCGTCGTCACCGTCACCAGCGGGAAGCCGAGCAGGCCCATGATGATCGTCATGCCGACCAGGCCTGACAGCGTCAGCAGCAGCGCCAGGATCGGCATCACCAGCAGCCCCGCCAGCACGCGCGGCAGCACCAGGATGGCCATCGGGTCCATGCCCATGACGCGCAGCGCCGCCACTTCCTCATTCACCGTCATGGTGCCGAGCTCGGCCGCATAGGCGCTACCGGTGCGCCCTGCCAGGATCACGCCGGCCATCAGTGGCCCAAGTTCGCGCATCAACGAAATGCCGACGAGCGAGGGCACGAAGATCTCGCCGCCGAAGCGGCGCAGCGGGATGGCGGATTGGAAGGCGAGGATGACGCCGAGCAGCGAGCCCAGCAGGATGGTGAGCGGAAAGGCGCGTGTGCCGGCCTCATCGAGGAAGCGCAGCACCTCGCGCAGGCGCAGCCGGTGCGGCTTGAGCAGCGTCAACATCAGGATGGTCAGCAACTCGCCGAGGAAGGCGAGCGCGTCCATGGTGTTGTGGTAGAGCCCGATGGCGCCGCGGCCGATCCTGGCGAGCCACGGCAGGCGCGGCTCCGGCTTCGGGCGCGGCGCGGCCAGCGCATCACGCACCCGGTCCAGCACCGCGGCGACGCCCTCCGAGGCGCCTTCGATCTTCGGCCCATGGCCCGATGCGGTCAGCAGAAGCGTGGCGCCGGTGGTGTCGAGCGCGGTGACGGCACGGAGGTCGATGACCCCGGCCTCGCCGGCCTCGCGCGCCGCCTTCACCAGCGGCGACCACAGATCGCTGGCCGCGACCGTGTCGATCCGCCCGGTCAGGGCCAGCACCACCTTGTCGCCCTCGCGGCGCGAATCGAAAGACATTGCGGGCGGTGTTTCTTGCACCGCAACACTAGACCCTTCTTGGAGGGGCGAGATCAAGCAAGTGCGCCCATCGCGTGTACGGCCGCCACCTCGCCGCTGACCCAGGCGCCGGCGACGGTGCCGGCCAGGGTGCGATGGCAAGCCTCACCCGCGAAGCTGAGCCGCCCGCCGGCCAGGGGCGTGGCAAGGGCCGACCGCGCGCCCGCCCGGCCGATCCGCGCATGGCTGTACAGGCCGCGCGTCCAGGGATCGCGCATCCAGCCGGTGGTCAGCGCGCCGGGTCGGAAGGCGCGGCGAGCGTCGGCGCCGAAGCGTGAGACGATCTCGGCCACCACCGCGTCGCGCAGCGCCGCCGGCCCTTGGGCGTCGATCGCGCGGGCGTGGGGGCCGCCGAGATAGGCGGTCAGCGTGTCGTTCGCGAAAGGCCAGGCGCGCAAGGTCACCATCGTCTCGCCCGGGGCGATGATGCGGTCGAGGCTGGCGAAGGGCGGCAGGCCGAGGCGTTCCTCGCCGGCGGCGCGCAGCACCACCTTCACCCCCGCGCCCATCGGCAGGTCATGCGCCGCCTGGAGGGTTTCGGCCGGCAAGGGCGGGTCGAAGTGGATCGTCTCGGCGGCGATCAGGCTGGTCGGCAGGGTGACAATGACGGCACGGGCGCGAATCGTACCGAACGCGCCCTCCGCCACGGCTTCGGCGCCGCCCCAGGCGAGCCGCGTGACGGGGGCCGAAAGACGGATCGGCAGACCCGGCGCAAGGCGGGCCACCAGCGCGCCGAGCCCGCCGACGGGCAGGCGGTTGCCGCCCTGGAGCAGATTATCGGCGAAATCCTGCAGGCTCATGCCGGAAAGCGGGGCGGCGCAGATGATGTCGCCCTCCCAATAGGCGATGGTGGCATCGAAGCGACCGCCCTGCGGCGCGGCCTCGGCGGCCGAGATGTCCGGGTTACCGGCGGCGGCCTCGGCATCGGCGCGGGCGCGCATATGCGCCTCGAAGCGCCGCCAGCTCGTCTCGTAGGCGGCAAGTTCGGCGGGAGCCGCGAGCCGGCCCTCGATCAGCGTGGCCTCGCGGCGGGACGCATCGCTGTCATGCAGCGCCACACCCTCGGCCTGTGCGAAGGCGGTGAGGGGGTTGGTTTCGGCGTTGTGCAGCCAGGCGGCGCCATGGTCGAAGGGCGTGCCGAGGCTTTCGCTCTCGGTCCAGGCGCGGCCACCAACGCGGGCACGCGCTTCGAGGATGGCAACGCTGTGGCCTGCGGCGCCCAGCCGGCGCGCGGCAATAAGACCCGCCACGCCGGCCCCGATCACAAGGACGTCGACGTCGGCGGCGACAGGGGCAAACATGAAACATACTCTGTGTTGGGCCGGCGTGCCGGCGGGGTGGCGGCCCTACACCGTCCCCGCGATCGGCGTTACCGTGCGATGAAGTCAGTCCAGTCGAGCACCCGAGATTTGCACCAGGCGCTGCCAGCGCGGCTTCTCGGCCTCGATCAACGCGGCCAGCGCGGCCGGGGTTGCGCTGGTGACGGTGCCATAGCCGAGCGGCCTGAGCCGATCGACCAGTTCCTGCTGCGCCGCCACCGCCAGCACCGCCTGGTGCAGCCGCGCGATCACCGGGGCTGGCGTGCCGCCTGGCGCCATGATGGCGTTCCAGGTGATGAAATTATGATCGCCCAGGCCGAGATCCGCGAAATCCCCCATCCCCGGCACGTTCGGCAGGATCGAGAGGCGTTCCTTGCTGCTGACGGCGAAGGCGAGGAAGCGCCCGGCCTCCACATGCGGCATCAGGGCGGGCATCACGTCGAACATCATGTCGATGGTGCCGGCAACGATATCGTTGATGGCCGGGCCGCCGCCGCGATAGGGCACGTGCAGGATCCTCGCGCCCGAGGCCGCGTTCACCGCCTCGATGTTGATGTGCGAGTTCGTCCCGGGGCCGGAGGAGCCCATCTTCACCTGCTCGGGGTTGGCGCGGCTCCAGCGCACCAGGCTGCGGAAATCCGTCCAGCCGTTCTTGCGCGCATTCTCGGCGTTCACCACGCAGAGCAGCGCGCCATCGGTGATCTGCGACACGGGGGCGAGGTCGCGTTGCGGGTCGAAGGGCGGGCGGGCGTGCATGAAGGTGAGGCCGGCCAGCGTGCTGACGCTGATCAGGCCGATGACGCTGCCATCGCGCTCGCCCTTGGCCACGGCGTCACCGCCGATGATGCCGCCCGCGCCGCCGCGATTGTCCACCACCACATTCTGCCCCAGCGCGGGGCCGAGGCGTTCGGCGAGCATGCGCCCGAGCAGATCCACCGCGCCGCCGGGCGGAAAGGGCACCACGATCCGCACGGTGCGCCCGCCGGCGACAGGTTGGGCCACGCCAGGCGCCGCCAGAAGCGCCCCGCCCGTTGCCAGCAATCCACGACGTCCGAGCATCGAAGCCTCCTTCATGTCGATATGTTCTGGGCCATCGCGTGCATCAGCACCGCGGCCGCAACGGACACATTCAAACTTTCCACCTGCCCGCTGCCCGGCAGGGTCACACGCTGCGCGCAGGCGGCGATGGTCAGGCCGGGCAGGCCGGTTTCCTCATTGCCGAGCACCAGCACGAAGGGCTTGTTGCGCGGCAGAGCCGAGGGTGCCACGCCCCCGGCCGCGACCGCGGCCACCGTGGTGAAGCGCGGCGCCAGCGCGCGCAGCGTCACCGCCGGATTGCCGATGTTGAGCAGCGTCAGGTATTCGAGCCCGCCCTCGGCCACGCGATAGGCGGCGTCCGACAGCCCCGCCTGGCGCGGATCGGCCGAAAGCAGCAGTCCCTGGCAGCCGAAAAACGCCGCCGAGCGCGCGATGGCGCCAACATTGTGCGGGTTGCCGATGCCATCGAGCAGCGGCAGCACCGGGGCGGTCATCAAGGCGGGCGGAAACGGCCCGGCGCCGAGGGCCGCGACGCTGCGTGGAATGGCGATGGCGACCATGCCGCCATGGTGGGTGGTGCCGGCGACGCGGTTCAGTTCCTCGGCCTCCACCTCGCGATAGGGGCGGCGGAGCTTGGCCATCAGCAGGCAATGCGGCCCGGCCTCGCGCCGCCGCGTGGCGATGTAGAACAGGCGAAGGATGCTGTCTGGCCGGACGACAAAGGCGGCGGCGACGGCGGCGGAGCCGCAAAGACGGTCGAGCTCGTCATCGCGCATCATCTGGCGCGGCCGGGCAGGGGTCTCCGGCGGCGGCGGGTTCACGCTTCGGTTGTCTGGCGCATGCGCTCGGGCAGCGCATCGTTGTTGCTCAGGAATTTGGCACCCTCTTCGCGGATCGCGGCCGCTTCGTCGTCGTACAGGAAGGGCAGGAAGGCGTAGCGCCGACCGCGCGTCACGGGACGCGCCTCATGCAGCAGGGAGCAGGAGAACACAACCGCGCCGCCGGCCGGCGCCCGGTAGGTCTTCGGCCCGAATTCGGGAAAACACAGATCGCCGCCCTCATATTCGCCCGTGTTGAGGTTGATGGTGACGGCGAAGCGGCGATGCGCGGTGGCCTTGGTGGTGTTGTCGCGATGTGCGCGGAAAAAGCCCTTGTCGGCCGCGTCGTAGCAGGCCACCACGTAACGTTCGAGCCGGGTGACCTTGTACTGGAAGGCGCGCCTGATCTCGGGCACCAGCCGGGCGTTGAGCCGGGCGCGCACGGCGGATTGGATCGCCTCATCCTCGACGAACACATCCTTGCGGCGCTTGTGGCTCGGGTCGTTGACGCCGACGGTCTTGCCGCCCTCATCTCGCATGAAGCCGCTGACGCCGCCGCCGACGCGCTCGTAATGGTCGATCAGCTTGCGGCAGAAGGCCGGTTCGAACAGGCGCGGCACGATCAGCACCGGCGCGTGCAGCGGCACGCCGGCATGTTCGGCGGGTGGCGGCAGGGCGGCCATGGTGGCCATCGCCTCCGCCCCCTGCTCCAGCGGCCAGATGGCAAAGACGCGAAGGCTCGGGTCGAGCAGCACCCAACCGGGGCGCAGCGTGCCGTCGGGCTCCTCGGCCCGAAAAGCCTGGCGGGCGGTGCGGCTATCGTCCCACAGCACGCGGCGGCCATGGCCATCCTTCAGGCGGCCCTCAGCCTCGTCCTGCGGGTCGGTGCCGATGACGATCATGAAACGGTTGTCGATGTCGAGCAGTCCGGCATGCGGTCCCACCATGGCGGCGAGTTGCTCGGCCTTGCCGGGTTCGCCGAGCGAGCCCGGGAACAGCACCATCAGCCAGCGCCCCGCCGTGGTGTCGAAGGCGAAGCGCGGGTTGGTGGCGGACCGGCTGTGGAAGGCCGGGATGGGCTCGCCGGGGGTATAGGCAGGGGTCGGCATCGTTGGGCTCCCGAAAGGCTGGCTACTTGGCAGATGCCACACAAACCAGCGGCTCCGCCAGCGCGCGAAGTTGGTCGAGCATCGCTTGCGGCACCTCCAGCCCCTCGGCCGCGGCGCGCGCCGCGAGGCCCTGGCGCCGGCTGCCGGGCAGGCGCACCCCGGGATCAGCCTGCATGGCGGCGAGCAGGAACTCCACCCGGTCGAGGAAGGCCTCGCGCCCCGCCAGCGCGCCGGGGTCGATGGCGATCAGCGCCTGGCCGAGGCGCGGGCGGTTGCCCTCCGTCTCGAAGAAGCTGTCGGCCTCGAAGCCGAAGTTGGCGCCTATCACTGCGGTCACCAGCAGCTCGACCACCAGTGCCAGCAACGCGCCTTTGGGGCTGCTGGCAGCACCCACCGGCAGCATCGAGCCCGACAGCGCGGCTTGCGCGTCGGTGGTGGGTTGGCCTTGCGCGTCGAGCGCCCAGCCGGCTGGAATGGGCTCGCCCTTCTTCGCTGCCAGCATCACCTTGCCGCGCGCGGCTTCAGACAAGCTCAGGTCGATGAGCAAGGGGTCTGCGTCGCGGCGCGGAAACACGGCAGCGATCGGGTTGGTGCCGAAGATGGCATGCCGGCCGCCTGCAGCCGGCATGGCGGCAGGCGAATTGCTCAGCCCCAGACCGACCATGCCCGCGCTGGCCACCGCACGCAGGTGGTCGACCACGACACCGCAGTGGTGGCTGTTCATGATGCCCACCAGCGCCACGCCCTGCGTTCGCGCCAGCGCTATTCCTTCAGCGATGGCCAGATCGCAGGCCGGAAAA
>JBBSCP010000147.1:0-10757 GCA_038250135.1 Acetobacterales bacterium
CCCGATGTGCCACCAAGGCAGGTTCGGGCCAAAAAAAAGGCCGCCAACCCGTTGGGGCAGCGGCCGAAGTCAAACAGGGAGGCTTCACGTCTGGAAGACGAAGGGATTCGGGAAGTGGCCCGAGGAGCCCTGTTCCGGCGTGTCCGTCGGAACGGCATGAAGATAGGATTTCACGGCGCCCATGTAACGGGCAAATTCTCGCGGGCCGCCATGCGCTCGACGCATAGGCAGGCGGAAAGGCCCATCAGTCGCGCCGCGGCGTCAGGATATATTGCCCCGTTACAGGCGTCAGCACCCCGTGCCGGGCCATCAGCTCGTCGAGCGTGAAGAGGGTCTCGAACACCGCGCGGCCTTCCTCGGTGGCGGCGAAGGCGGCGCGGGTGCCGACCGGCACCAACAGATGCAGCAGCGTGGTGGTCTCGCGCCGTTCCAGCGCCTCGAAGCGGGCGAGAAAAACGTCGGGAATGTCCGCCGAGCGGATGCTTTCGAAGGGACTGACCAGCGTGCCGGGCGCGCGGCGCACCAGCGGGCCGAGCTTACGCTCATGCACGCGGTCATGCCGGAAGGCGGGCGGCAGGCCGGCCACCAGCCGGTTCACGATCTTGAGCCGCGTATCGCTGTACTGGAACTGCGATTCGCCGATGTAGTCATGGATCCACAGCACGCCGCCCGGCCGCAACGCGCGCACGATCTGGTCCGCGACGTGTTCCAGGTGCAGCACATGGTGCAGGCTGGTCTGCGCCACGATCAGGTCGAAGGTGCCCTCCGCCAGCTCGGCGAAATTGATGTCGGCGGTTCGGTACTCGATCGCCAGGCCCTCGGCCGCCGCCGCCGCGCGCGCATCCGCCAGCGCGCCCTCCGCCACGTCGAGGCCGAGGAAGCGTTCGCAAAGCCCGGTCGCCATCAGCTGGCGTTCCAGCCGGCCCTCGCCGCAGCCGACCGAGAGGCAGTCGCCAAAGCGCCGGCCCGATCCGCGCATCCAGGCCGGAAAGCGCAGCAGGTTCCGCCCGAGGCGCAGCACCTGTGCGGCCGCCTGGTCCTCGGCGCGCGCTGCGCTGCGCTCCCGTTGGCCGAGCAGGCTGCTCCAGACCTCGTTCTCCCGCCGCGCCATGGCGTCGTAGACGCGGCGATCCGCCATGGCCAGGCGCACGATCTCGGCCGCCGCCGCCGCGCCGGGTGCGGCGCTCATCCCGCAGCGAGCCGCGCCGGGCCCGCCAGCTCCGCCACCAGGAAATCGCGGAAGACGGCGACGCGCTTGGAGTGGCGAAGCTCCTCCGGATAGACGAAATAGGCCTCGATCCGAGGTGACTTGAGGTCGGGCAGCACCTGCACCAGCCCATCCAGCTCCTCGCCCATGTAGTCTGGCAGGGCAGCGAGGCCGAGCCCGCTGCGCACCGCGGCCAGGATGCCCGGCAGGCTGTTCATCTCGAGCACCGCGCGGCGTGGCGAGCCTGGGCGGCGGCCGGCCTCGCTGAGCCAGTTCACGCTTTCGACCGGCGGGCGGTAGTCGCCATAGACGATCATGCGGTGGGCATCGAGCTCCTCCGCGCGGGTCGGGATGCCGGCGGTCTTGAGGTAGTCCGGCGCACCGCAGACCCGCCAGGCGAAGCTGCCGAGGTTGCGCTGGATCAGGTCGGGCTGGCGCGGCGGGTGCATGCGGATGGCGACGTCGGCCTCGCGCATCGCCAGATCGAGGTCGCTGTCGTCGAGCAGCACGGTCAGTGTCACGTCAGGATGCGTCTGCATGAAGCGGCGCAGGCGCGGCGCCAGCCAGACGCTGCCGAAGCCGGTGGTGGTGGTGACCTTGAGCCGCCCGGTGGGGCGTTCGCGGCTTTCGGTCAGCAGCGCCTCGGTCATGGCGAGCTTGGCGAAGACCTCGCGCACCGCGCGGTTCAGCGTCTCGCCCTGTTCGGTGAGGATCAGGCCGCGCGCATGGCGATGGAACAGCGCCACCTGCAGCGCCTCCTCCAGCGCCTGAATTTGCCGCGACACGGCGGATTGGCTGAGGTTCAGCGTCTCCCCGGCATGGGTGAAGGAGCCAGCCTCCGCCACCGCATGAAAAACCCGAAGCTTGTCCCAGTCGAGCGGCATGGCCGCGGCGAATCCCTGTTCCCGAGTCGCGGCAATGTGGCATGGCCGCCCGTGCCATGAGTAGGGCGCATGGCCGCCATGGGCACGCGTTTTTTTCGCGGGGCGCGCCTTATTCGGCGGCCATCGCCGTTTCGGCGCCCAGGGCAGCGAGGAATTTCTCCGCCTCCAGCGCCGCCATGCAGCCCGTGCCGGCGGCGGTGACGGCCTGGCGATAGACCTTGTCCTGCACGTCGCCGGCGGCGAAGACGCCAGGGATGGAGGTCCGCGTCACGCCCGGCGCGGTCACGATGTAGCCCTCGGCGTCCATGTCCAGCTGGCCGCGGAACAGGGCTGTGGCGGGGTCGTGCCCGATGGCCACGAACAGGCCATGCACAGGCAATTCGCTGGCCGCGCCGGTCTTGAGGTTGCGCAAGGCGAGGGCGCGCGCCACCGGCATGCGGCCCGAGGCGTCGGCGAGCACCGCCTCCACCGCCGTGTCCCAGATGACCGAGACGTTAGGTTTGGCGAAAAGGCGAGCCTGAAGAATCTTCTCGCTGCGCAGGCTGTCGCGGCGATGAATGAGCGTAACATGGCGCGCCAGGTTCGACAGGTACAGCGTCTCCTCCGTGGCGGAATTGCCGCCGCCGACCACGGCCACGTCCTTGCCCCGGTAGAAGAAGCCATCGCAGGTGGCGCAGGCCGAAACGCCGAAGCCCGACAACTCCTTTTCGCCCGGAATGCCGAGCCAGCGTGCCTGGGCCCCCGTTGCAATCACCAGGGCATCCGCCATGTAAATATTACCGGAATCAGCCAGGCAGCGAAACGGCCGATCGGCAAGATCGACCTCGGTGATCAAATCCTGATCTATGACGGTGCCGACGTGTTCCGCCTGCGCCTGCATCTGCTCCATCAGCCAGGGACCCTGGATGGGGCCGGCAAAGCCGGGAAAATTCTCGACCTCGGTCGTGATGGTCAACTGCCCGCCAGGCTGCATGCCGGCCACGATCCGCGGCTTCAACCCCGCGCGCGCGGCATAGATCGCCGCCGTGTAGCCGGCTGGGCCGGCGCCGAGGATGAGCAGGTGGCAGGCGATGGTTTGGGGCACGACCGAGGGTTCCGCTACAATTTGTGAACAAGGGACAGCGCATATCGGTCGCACTGGCGGCGGACTCAACCGATTATGTTGCGACGCCCACTTGCATTTGATTGCCTAAGTTTAATCTTTTGTATCAGCACGCACCGCCGTTGGTGCCAACAAACGAAAGCCTTCCCATGAACGATCCGCGCCTGCCCGACCTGGACTCGCTGGATCGCCAGATTCTGGCGGAGCTTCAGGATGATGGCCGTATGACGAATGTCGAACTGGCGCGCCGCGTCGGCCTCTCTGCGCCGCCCTGCCTGCGCCGCGTACGCAGGCTGGAGGAGCAGGGTATCATCCGCGGCTACCATGCGGACCTCGACCCGCAGGTCCTTGGATGGGAGATCACCTTTTTCGCCCTTGTGGGGCTGGAGACGCAGAAGGAGGCCGTGCTACGGGAATTCGAGAAAATGGTATCCGAATGGCCGGAGGTGCGTGAGTGCCACATGATCCGCGGGGGCGGGGACTTCATGCTGCGCGTGGTGGCACGCGACACCGCCCACGAGAACGCGCTGACGGCCCGCCTGACCGCGGCCGCCCATGTGTTGCGGGTCCAGACCCTGCAAACCATCCGCACCGCCAAGGAACAGCCCGGCGTGCCGATGAGCTTCGAGCGCGCTACCCAGCCGGAACGCGAACGCGAGACCGAGCGGGTCTGAGATTCTCCTTCCTCCTTCTGCTCGGCTGGTTATCAGGGGCGGGATCGGCGGCGGCGCTGCAACCTGGCACTTGCCCGCCGGGCTTGCCCGCCGAGATGGAATGCTGGCGCGGCCGGGACCAGGCAGGCGCACATCTGTTGGTGGCGCGGCCAGCGCGGTGGAATGGGCGCCTCGTCACCCACATGTTTGGTGGCCCGCGCATGGCTGCCCCCGGCCCCGGCACGACCGATGAGGATCTGCTCACCTACCGGGAATTCGTGGATCAGGGCTGGGCCTGGGTTTCCACCAGCCGCCGACGTGCCGGCTTCGCCATTCTGCGCGGCGCCGCAGATGCCCTTTCGGCGCGTGACGCTGCGGCCGCGCTGCTGGGCGAGCCGCGCCTGTCGGTCCTGCATGGGCAGAGTTGGGGGGGCGCCATCGCAGCCCGCGCGATAGAGGTTCTGAACGCGCCCCGTGCCGATGGCCGCCGTCCCTGGGATGCCGCGCTACTGACCTCCGCCGTCCTCGCCGGGCCCAGCCGCGCCTACGACATGCGCGTCGATCTGCGCGCGGCCTTCCAGGCGCTCTGTGGCACCCATCCGCGGCCGCAGGAGGCGCAATACCCCGTCGTTTTCGGCCTGCCGCAGGGCGCGAGCATGCCGCGCGAAGACCTGATGTTGCGACTCAACGCCTGCACTGGCGCGGACCTCGCCCCCGAAGCCCGCAGCGCGGCACAGACCGAGGCGCTGGCCGACCTCGCCGCCGCCAGCCGCATTCCGGTCTCGGCGATTCCGGGCCATCTGATGTGGGCCACGACGATTTTCGCCGACATCACCTGGAACCTGCTGGAAGGCCGTAGCGCCTTCGGCAATGCCGGCGTGCGCTACGCCGGCACCCAGGACGACGCGGCCTTCAACGCCCGCGTGCCGCGCTACACGCCTGACCCGATCGCCGCCGCGCAGCTTGCCGCCGATGGTGACCCGACCGGCGCCGTCGGCATCCCGGTGCTGACAGTGCACAGCATCGGCGACCAAAATGTCTTCGTGGAGCACCAAGCGGCCTACCGCGCGGCCTTCGATCTCGCCGGCACCGGCCACCGGTTGCAACAGGTTTTCGTGGACGAATCCGAGCACCAGAAGCTTTCGCCGCCGATCTATGCGGCCGCCCTCGGAGCCCTGGCCGATTGGGCGGAAACCCGTCGGCGCCCAGGCGTGGAGGAGGTGCTCGGCCGCTGCGAGGCTCTCCGTCGCCGTTTCGCGGGCGAATGCCGGATCCTGCCGGGCTATATGCCGCAGCCCTGGGATAGCCGGGTCAACCCGCGCCAGCCGCCAGTAGCACCTGGCCGAGCCCAAAGCGCGCAGGCGGGGGCGCCCTGAGAGGCCCGGCTCAGGCGCCCCAACCTCAGGCCCTCAGCTCAATCAGGCCCTCAGCTTGAAGCGTGATGGCCGGAGGTGCGAATACGCCGGAGGGCTGAATCACGCGATCAAACGAAAGACTACAGCTGGACGTATGAATGAACGTGAACCCATCCCGCACTAGGCCGCCGCGCGCCCGGCGGCGGCGTCCAGCCGCTAGCCGCCACCTTCGGTCAGCAGCAGCCGCGCCTGGGAAGGGTCGGGCTCAATCTTCTGGCGCAGGCGGTAGATGTGAGTCTCGAGCGTATGGGTCGTGACCGCACTGTTATAGCCCCAGACCTCATTCAGCAGAATCTGCCGCGCCACCGGCCGGCCGCCGGCGCGGTAGAGGTATTTCAGGATCGCCGCCTCCTTCTCCGTCAGCCGCACCTTGCGGTTGCGCGCGGCCTCCATGAGCAGCTTGGCCGAAGGACGGAAGGTGTAGGGGCCAATGACGAAGATCGCGTCCTCGCTGTTGTCGTAGACGCGGAGTTGGGCGCGCAGCCTTGCCATCAGTTCACTGACACGGAAGGGTTTGGCGATGTAGTCGTTGGCGCCGGAATCGAGGCCGCGCACCACATCCTGCTCGCCGTCCACGCCGGTCAGTAGCAGGATCGGCACGCGCACCCCCTCCCGCCGCAACCGCGCGCAAAGCTCGCGGCCGTCGCCATCGGGCAGGCCGACATCGAGGACGATGGCGTCAAACCGCGCGGATTCGTCGCCGAGCCTTGCCATGGCTTCGGCGAGCGTACCCGCGGCAGAGGGCAGGAATTCGCCCTCATGCGCCAATTGCTCTGCCAGTGTCTGGCGTAGGGCCTCGTCGTCGTCCACGACTAGGATGGGGCGCGGACCTGACATTCTGCTCTCGCTCCTGTGACATGCCGCTTGGCGGCATCGCCGTCTTCGTGAACTGCGCAACCCGCTTAAACAAGGCATTATGTCGCCAAAGGCCTGCCCAGTCGGATGAACCAATCGGGCCATACCGAGGTTGCATCCATAGTGGGGTCTCGCGCGTAGATACAACGCCCGTTGTAAGACGTGCGATCTTGCCTCAACGCTCGGTCGCGGGGCAAGGGTTGTCGCAAGGCGACACCCAAAGCTTCGCCGCGTGGCGGCGCCGCGGAATCTTCACTCGGCTCGACGGTGTTTTGTCGGGCTGGCCCCCCTTACAAACGCCTTTCGCGCGCCACATTCGACGTCGCGAAATGGGCTCGCCATGGAACGCCAAAAAACGATGAGCACCACCTCTCCCCTCGTGTCACAGCTTCGCGATTCGCAACCCTCCGGGACCGCGCCGGACCCCCGCGTGCTGGCCCTGCGGGCCGTGCATCGTGCCGCATCGGAGCTCCGACGCGGCACGCCCGTGCTGTTGCGCGGCCCTGAAGGACCCTTGCTGATTGCCGCCGCCGAGACGGTTTCCGCCCGCGGCCTCGCCGAGCTGTCCGCCGGGGCACGGGCGCCGGCCGTGCTGCTGCTCGCACCCGTGCGCGCCGCGGCGGTGCTGCATCGCCCGGTGCCGCAGGCGGGCGCAGAGGCCGACGTCGTGGCGCTGCGCCTGCCGCAGAGCCTGATGGATCCCGCGGCCTTGCGCAGCCTGGCGGACCCGACTGCCGAGCGCCTGTTGCCGGCTGAGCCCGAGCGCACAGCCACGCCGCCGCTGGCGCTGGCCGCTATCGCACTGGCGAAGCTGTCGCGGCTGCTGCCCGCGCTCATCGTCGCCCCGGCGCGGGAGGGCGCGGCCGCGCGGCTCGACCTGCTCTCGGTCGAGGCCGCGCAGGTCCTGAGCTACGCCACCGAGGCGCCCGCCAGCCTCACGCGTGTTGCCGAGGCGCGCGTGCCGCTGGAGGATTCGCCGGAAGCCCGCATCATCGCCTTTCGCGCCGCCGATGGTGGGATCGAGCACCTCGCCATCCTGGTTGGCGAGCCCGAGAAGGCATTGGCCGAGGGCCGCACGCCGCTCTGCCGCGCGCATTCGGAGTGCTTCACCGGCGACCTTCTCGGCAGCCTGCGCTGCGATTGCGGCCCGCAGCTGCGCGGCGCCATCAAGCGCATGTCCGAAGACCCGAATGGCGGTGTGCTGGTCTACCTGGCGCAGGAGGGCCGCGGCATCGGCCTGGTGAACAAGCTGCGCGCCTATGCGCTGCAGGATCAGGGGCTCGACACGCTCGATGCCAACCGCGCGCTGGGCTATGGCGCAGATGAGCGGAATTTTTGGGTGGCGGCCGAGATGCTACGCACCTTGGGCATCCACCGTATCCGGCTGCTGACCAACAACCCCGACAAGGTGGCTGGCCTCGCTGCTTGCGGGATCGAGATCGAGGGCCGCGAACAGCACCAGTTCGACGCCAATGGCGTGAATGATGGCTACCTCGAGACCAAGGCCCGGCGTTTCGGTCACCTGCTGGTGTGAGTGGCGCCGAGAGCGGGCTGGCCCTGGTGCTGCCCGATGCCGATGGCCGCGCCGGGCGGCTGGTGCTAGGCAGGCTGGAGCTGCGCTGCGCGCTCGGCAAGGGCGGTGTGCGCCCTGCAACAGCGAAGCGCGAGGGCGATGGCGCGACGCCGGCAGCGCGGATGGTGCTGCGCCGCGTGCTCTATCGTGCCGATCGTGGCCCCGTGCCGCACGCCTGCGCTCCGGTGGAGCCGCTGGCGCCGCAGGATGGCTGGTGCGATGCAAGCGGCCACAAATTCTACAACCGCCCCGTCACGCTGCCGTTCGATGCTTCGCATGAGGCGCTGTGGCGGGCGGATTCGCTCTATGATGTGGTCGGCGTGCTGGGCTGGAACGATGCGCCGGTCGAGCGTGACCGCGGCAGCGCGATTTTCCTGCATCTGGCGCGGGACGGGCTGGCGCCGACTGAGGGCTGCATCGCCCTGCCGGGGGCCGATCTACGTCGCCTGCTGGCCGGGGGGCTAACCGCCATCGAGGTGCGGCTACCCTAACTAAACCCGAAGTCGCTCCGGCAAGTCCAGGCCAAGTCGCAGCGGCACAGGCCAGACTTCGCGCTCGGCCCGGATGATGCGAAAGCCGGCCGCAACATAGTTCGGCAGGGCGCGCGGATGGTCCGCGGTGCAGGTATTCACCGTCATGCGGCGCGGCTGCTCGGCCCAGGCGGCATCGATGGCGTGGCGCAGCAAGGCGCGGCCGGCGCCATGGCCGATGGCATGCGGCATCAGGCCGAAATAGGCGAGGTTCACCGCCGCCTCGCCCTGCCGGCGCTCCAGCTCGTAGAAGCCGGCCGGCTCGCCGCCCTGGTAGAGTACATGGATGCTGATCTCGGGTCGGCCGAGCAGCGCGGCGAGCTCGTCATCCGGCACGGTGCGGCGCAGCCACCACACGTAGTCGCGCCCGACCGTGTCATAAAGGTAGCGGTAGAAAGGCACCGAACAACGCGTGAGGTGCTGCACTTCGGCGCCTTTGGACAGCGGCGGAGCGGCGTCCTGCGGCGCGGCATCCATCCGCAGGAAGGTGACGGTCACAGCGACCCGCTGCACCGGTTCGCGCACCATCGTCATGCCGCCCGGCGCCGCGGCCACGCTCAATTGTCCAGAAAGCTGCGTAGTTTGCGCGACCGCGAGGGGTGCTTGAGCTTGCGCAGCGCCTTGGCCTCGATCTGGCGGATGCGCTCACGCGTCACGTTGAACTGCTGGCCGACTTCTTCCAGCGTGTGGTCGGTGTTCATGCCGATGCCAAAGCGCATGCGCAGCACGCGTTCCTCGCGCGGCGTCAGGCTCGACAGCACGCGCGTGGTGGCCTCACGCAAATTGGACTGGATCGCGGCATCGAGCGGGATGATCGCGTTCTTGTCCTCGATGAAGTCGCCGAGGTGGCTGTCTTCCTCATCGCCGATCGGTGTTTCGAGGCTGATCGGCTCCTTGGCGATCTTCAGCACCTTGCGGACTTTTTCCAGCGGCATGCCGAGCTTTTCGGCAAGCTCCTCCGGCGTCGGTTCGCGGCCGATCTCGTGCAGCATCTGCCGGCTGGTCCGCACCAGCTTGTTGATCGTCTCGATCATGTGGACCGGGATGCGGATGGTGCGCGCCTGATCCGCGATGCTGCGGGTAATGGCCTGCCGGATCCACCACGTCGCATAGGTCGAGAATTTGTAGCCGCGGCGATACTCGAACTTATCGACAGCCTTCATTAGGCCGATATTGCCCTCCTGGATCAAATCCAGGAACTGCAATCCGCGATTGGTGTATTTCTTGGCGATCGAGATAACGAGGCGAAGGTTGGCCTCGATCATCTCCTTCTTCGCCTGCGTCATGTCGCGCTCGCCGCGCGAGACCGTGGCATAGACACGCTTGAACTCCGCCACCGGCAGGCCGGTATCGGCGGCGACCTTGCCGATCTCGCCGCGCACCAGCTCGATATCGTCCTTCGAGCGGGTGATGAAGCTTTTCCAGCCGCGCCCGTTGAGCTTGCTGATCCGCTCGAACCAGCCCGGATCGAGCTCGGCGCCGTTCCAGGCCTCGAGGAACTCCTCGCGCTTCACCTTGTTCGCCTCGGCGAGGCGCAGCGCCTGGCCGCCGAGCGTTGTCAGGCGGCGGTTGAGGCCCTTGAGCTGGTCCACCAGCTCCTCGATCCGGTTGTTGTGGAGCTGCACCTTCTCGACCAGCGCGACCAGTTCCTGGCGCTGCTTCTCATAGGTCTTCTCGCTGCGGACCGAGCTCTCGCCGCCCGAGGTATAGGCGTCCATGCGCTTGTTCGAGAGCTTGGACAGCTTGGTGTAGAGCGTCTCGATCGCCTCGAAGCCGGCCAGGGCCTCGGGCTTCAGCTTTTCTTCCAGCGCGGAGAGGGAGAGGCCCACGCCTTCTGCGGCCTCGTCACCTTCCTCGTATTCCTCCTCGGCGCGCGATGCGGCTTCGGGATTCGCCTCGGTGTTGGTGGCTTCGAGGTCGATGACGTCGCGCAGCAGCATCTTGCCGTTGGTGACGGCGTCATGCCAGGCGACGATGGCCTTGAAGGTCAGCGGGCTTTCGCAGAGCCCGCCAATCATCATGTCGCGCCCGGCCTCGATGCGCTTGGCGATGGCGATTTCGCCCTCACGCGACAGCAATTCGACGCTGCCCATCTCGCGCAGATACATGCGCACGGGATCGTCGGTGCGGCCGAGGGTTTCCTCGTCCACATTGCCGCCGGATTCCTCCTCGTCCTTTTCCTCGTCGTCGGCCTTGGCGACGGGCTTGGCGGGCGCGGCCTCGCCATCCTCGCTCTCCTCGTTCTCGACGACGTTGATGCCGATCTCGGAGAGCGTCGCCATCGTGTCCTCGATCATCTCGGAGGACACCTGCTCGGGCGGCAGGGCGGCGTTCAGTTCGTCATAGGTGACGTAGCCGCGTTCCTTGCCGCGGGCGATCAGCTTCTTCACCGCGGCGGTGAGGGTGTCCAGCAGCACGCCTTCCACCGCCTCATCGCGACCTTCCGTGGTCTCGGCGCCGCTCGCCACCTTCATCGCCATGCGCTTTACGCTCCGTCAACGCCGTGACGGCCCGCCCGGCATCATGCCACGGCGAGCC
>JBBSCP010000148.1:0-10751 GCA_038250135.1 Acetobacterales bacterium
AACGGCTGCTGGTCCATTTCCTTCCTCCTCACGCGGAATCCCCGCCTTGAAAGACACGTGACGCTCTTATTCGGGCTTAGTCCACCGGTAATGGCGCCTTTGAGGCGAGACGGCGTCGGTAGCATGAAACCACAGGTGGATTAGGAAAGTGTCACTCTCGGCAGGGTGTTTTTCCCGATCCGGCGCCCCGCCAGCCAGCCAGCCAGCGGCGGCCGGCGTCGTGAAGGGCGAGCACAGCCTCGCGGACAATGCCGAACTCGGCCCGCATCTCGCCGACCTCGGCCTGACGGTCGCCCGCCTCATGATCGACCGCATCGCAAGCCTGCTGGAAGCCGCGCGCAGCAGGCTCGGCGCACCGGCAGGCCATGCGGCGCTGGCCGAGCGAAGTGGCGCCACGTTGCGCAAGCCGATCAGCGCCCTCGCCTTCGCCGCGCGGTGGGAAGCGAAACTCGTCCCCTGAGAAGGCTTGCCAAGCGCGGCAAAGGCAGAATATGCGGCGGGTTCGAAAAGCAAGCCGGGAGTTCATCCAGATGAGCCGTTCCTTCCTTCTGCCGCTGGCCGCGGCCGCGGGCCTTCTCCTGGCACCAAGCGCACAGGCGCAGGATGCCGATGCGGGCCAGCGCGTGTTCAACCAGTGCCGCGCCTGCCACGTGATCGCGGCGGGCGGGCGCAATGGCGTCGGCCCCAACCTCCATGGCGTCTGGGGCCGCGCGGCAGGCGCGGTGGAGGGCTTCCGCTATTCCGCGCCGATGCGCCAGAAGGCCGTAGGCGGCCTGGTCTGGACCGAGGAGAATATGCGCGCCTACCTCGCCGACCCGAAATCGGTGGTGCCGGGGGGCTCGATGGCCTTTGCGGGGCTGCGCAATCCCCAGCAACTCAACGACGTGCTGGCCTACGTGCAGCGCGCTTCGGCGCAGTGAATTGGTGATGCGCGCCTGAACCTCAGGCGCGCATCAACGGGCCTCGGAGGGCGAGGAATTCATCCACCGCCTCGACGAAGCCCGCACGCTCCGCCTCTCCGACCATCAGCGAGAGCGCGACCATGCCGCGGCGCGCGACGTACCAGCCGCGCTCGAGCAGGTCGAGGAACAACAACTCCTTCAACCCCTGATCGCCGGCCGCCGCCTCGATGGCGTCTCGCGGCGGCGCCTCCGTGAAGTGGAAGGCCATCATGCTGCCGCGGCCGGTGACCACCATCGGCAGGCGATGCGCCTGGGCCCGCGCGTTGAGCGCGGCCCGCAGCGCGTCGCCGCGCACATTATGCGCGATGGCGACCTCCGGCGTGTAGATCTCCGACAGCGCGGCGATGCCGGCGGACATGGTCAGCGTATTGTTGTTGAAGGTGCCGGCATGCCCGACAGCATCGCCGCGCCGCGGATCGAAGCGTGCCATCAGCGCCGCACCCCCGCCGAGCGCACCGAAGGACATGCCGCCGCCGACATACTTGCCCAGAGTGACCAGGTCCGGCGTCAGGCCCAGCGCGCCATGCAGGCCCCCGGGCGCAAGGCGGCTGGTCATCACCTCGTCGAAGATCAGCAGCGCGTCGGCCTCCGTCGCGGCCTCGCGCAGCGTGGCGAGAAAGGGTGCGCTCGCGGGGATGCAGCCGCCACCGCCCAACATCGGCTCCAGGATGATGGCCGCGAGGTCCGCTGCATGGGCACGCGCCAGGGCAAGCGCACCTGCAGGATCGTTGTAGCGCGCCAGCACGACGCGATGCGGCACGTTCACTGGGTTGGGCCCGGCGGCGAAGGTGAAAAGGCTGCCGTGATAGCCGCCCTCGAAGGCGAGGATGGTGTTCCGCCCGGTCACGATGCGCGCGAGCGAAAGCGCCAGCAGGTTCGCCTCCGTCCCGGAATTGCAGAAGCGTACCTGCTCCACCGCCGGGAAACGCCCGCAGACGAGCCGGGCGAAGTCGGCCTCCAGCGCGTTGTGGCCGGTGAGGTTCACGCCGACATCAAGCGCCCGCAGCACCGCCGCGCGGATCGCCGGGTGCGAATGGCCGAACAGCCCGGCGGTATACTCACCGATCATGGAGACGTAGGTCAGGCCATCGGAATCGGTAATCCGGCAGCCTTCGCCCTGTTCGACGCGGAAGGGAAAGGGGCCGTGGAACAAAACGCTGCGCGTGTTGCCCCCCGGCATGACGCGCGCGGCGTCCAGGTGATGCGCCTGGCTGCGCGGGCGGCGCTGCGCATAGGTCTCGCGCGCTTCCTCGAGCGCATCGGTAAGTTCGGCGTTGCGCATGCGGCCCTCCGGCGTGCGGCTATCGCTCAGCCGCGTGGTGCGTCCATCATGCGGCGTTTCGACGGGAGATGAACAGATGGGATTGCTCGCGGGCCGCATCGCGGTGGTGACCGGCGCGGCGCGCGGCCTTGGCGCCGCCATCGCCGCACGCTTCGCGGCCGAGGGGGCCGAGGTGCAGGGCCTCGACCTGCCGGCCTGCGACGTCACTGACGAAGCGCAGGTCGCCGCCGCCATGGCGCGCCTGCCGCGCATCGACGTGCTGGTCGCGAATGCCGGCGTGGTGCCGCCCTGGCGCGGGGTTGAGGCGCTCGACTTCGCCGAGTGGGACAGGGTTTTCGCGGTGAATGTGCGTGGCGTCGCCATCTGCATGAAGCACGCGGCGCCGCGCATGGGTCCTGGCGGCGCAATCCTCGCCATGGCCAGCCTGAACGCGGAACGTGCGGCGGCGGGCCAGGCGCTCTACACCGCGACGAAGCACGCGGTGCTGGGGCTGGTGCGCGCCGCGGCGCTGGACCTTGGCCCAAGCGGTATCCGCGTCAACGCGCTCGGCCCCGGACCGATCGCCACCGAGGCCCTTCGAGGCCGCATCGCCGCACGCGGCCTGGCGGGAGATGAAGCGCTCGCCGCGGAGGCCGCGCGCACCCCGCTCGGCCGCATCGCGACCGAGGCGGAGGTCGCGAACACTGCGCTATTCCTCGTCTCGGACCTCGCCAGCGCCATTACCGGCAAGATGCTGCGCGTCGATGGCGGCCTCGCCTGATCAGTGCCTACCTTGGGCGGCGGCGCGGCGGTTGAGGTAAAAGGCGTAGCTCGGCGGCAGGATATCCGCGGGCTTGCCTACGCCAAGCGCGCGCGCCGCCCGATAGGACCAGGCCGGGTCGGCGATGAACTCGCGGGCCAGGGCCACGGCATCGGCCTGGCCCTCGGCGATGATCTGCTCGGCGAGGACAGGGTCGGTGATCAGGCCCACCGCCATGGTCGGAATGCCGACCTCACGCTTCACCTTCGCCGCCAGGGGCGCCTGGAAGCCGTGCGTCTGCGGCACCTGCGACATCGAGACCGGCAGGCCGATGCCGCCGGCGGAGCAATCCACCATATCCACGCCGCGCGCCTTCAATGCGCGCATGACGGGCATGGAGTCGGCCAGCGTCAGGCCGCCCGGCAAATTGTCCTCAAGCGAGGCACGCCACAGTAGCGGCATATCATCCGGGATCACCGCGCGCACCGCCTCCGCCACGCGAAGCGGCAGTTTCATGCGGCCCGCCGCGTCGCCGCCATGGGCATCGCTGCGCTGGTTGGTGATGGGCGAGAGGAAGGCATGCAGCAGGTAGCCATGCGCGCCGTGCAGCTCGATCAGGTCGAATCCCGCACGCACCGAGCGCTGCGCCGCGGCCGCGAAACCCTCGACGATCGCGTCCAGATCGGACAGCGTGGCCTCTCGCGGGGCGCGCCACCCTTCGCGCATCGGAATCGCGGAGGGGCCGATGGTTTCCCAGAAGGCCTCGGCACCGCTCTCGGGCAATGGGCCGTTGCCCTCCCACGGCCGCTGAGTCGCGCCCTTGCCGCCGGCGTAGTTGAGCTGGATGCCCGACGCGACGCCATGCGCATGATGCAGCGCATTGATGTCGCGCCACGCCGCGACCTGCTCATCATTCCAGATGCCGGCACAGCCATGCGTGATGCGGCCATCGCGCAGCACTGCCGAGGCTTCGGCGATCATCAGGCCCACGCCCCCGAGCGAGAAGCGCCCGTGATGCGCGCGATGCCACGCATTCGGCACGCCCTCCTCCGCCAGATACTGGCACATCGGCGCGACGACGATGCGGTTGCGCAGCGTGAGGCCGCGCAAGGTGAGCGGCGTGAACATCAAGGGTGAAGTCATGCGGGGCGCTTTTCCCATCCGTGTTGCGCCAGGATATCATGGCTGACGGCAAGGTCCGCATCCGGATCCGTGCCGGGCTGCGCGGCATCGGTGATGATCTCGAGCACCGTCAGCCCGGTATAGCCGATCTCGCGCAGCGCGGCCGCCGCGGGGCCGGGCTCGACGATGCCGGTGCCGAGGCGGTCATGCTTGAAATCGCCGTAGCCGGTGTCGCTGATGTGCACGTTCTTGATGCGGCTGCCGAGCATACGGATCGCCGCACCGACATCCTCCTTGATGTAGGCGCTGTTGCAGACATCGAAGTTGATGCCGACCGAGGCGTCGATGTCGTTTGCGACGTCGAGCATGTCCTTCGCTGTCGGCAGGAAGGTGAAGGGCACATTCTCGAGGATGATCTCCGTGCCGCTGCCCTTTGCATAGGCCACGAGTTCCTTCGTGCCTTCCACGAACCAGTCGCGCATCCAGGGCACGGGCGGGTTGATCAGCGAGTTCACCGGGCCGGGGATGGCGCAGACATAGGGGCAGCCCCAATCGGCAGCGAGCTCGATCGCCTCCCTGTACCGATCGAGCGTATAGCGGCGCATGATCGGGCAAACGCTGTTCGGGTTGTTGTCGAGCAGCGGGTAGCAGAAGCTGGTGATGGCGCCGCCAATATCGGCGAGCCAGATCTTCACCTCGCGCTTCTCGGCCGGCGTCATCGAGGAGGGCCACAGATGCGGCGGGAAGATCATCATCTCGAAGTTGCGATAGCCCTGGCTCGCCAGATGCTTGAGCGCGCCAAGGCCCGAATGCGAATAGAGGAACGGGAAGGTCGAGGCAGCAACGCGGAAATCGGCCATGGGGTGTCTCCTCAGAGCATGGATTCGAGGCGGGTGTTTACGATCAGCTCCGCGACATGCGCCTGGTCGGGCAGGCGCAGCAGAAGGCTGACGATTTCGGCGATGGTATCGGGTTGGAGGCGTCCCGGACCGGGCGTGACGCCGGGCAGGTTAGCGACGAGTTCGGTGTCGATCGCGCCAGGACAAAGTGCCGTGGCCCGCAACCCCTCCGCATGCCCGGCAAAGCGTGTGGCATGCGTCAGCGCAATCAGCGCATGCTTCGACATGGCGTAGCCGAGTGTCACCGAGATGTCGCGGATGCGCTTGCCATCGGTAGAGGCGATGTTCACCACGCGGCCATGACCGGAGGCGCGCAGATGCGGCAGCGCGGCGCGCGTGACCCGCAGCGGCGATTTCACATTCACCTCCCACATTGCATCGAGCGCCGCTTCATCCTCATCGTCGAACGTCACGCGCGCGAGGATGCCGGCATTGTTCACCAGCGCGTCGAGCCTGCCATGCACAGCGACGGCCTCGGCAATCCACGACGCTGCCGTCTCACGCTGGGTCGCGTCGAAATGATGGAAGCTGACCGCAGCGCCACCCACAAGCTTGAGTCGCGATGCTGCGCCCTTCGGGTCCCGCACGCCAAGCGCCAACGCGAACCCCTCGGCGTGCAGGCGTCGCGCCAGGGACACGCCAAGTCCGCGCCCTGCCCCCGACAGCGCGACGACCCGACCGTCGGCAGGCAGCATCGCCTCGCTCATTCAGAACAGGCCCTGATAGACGCCGCCATCATTGACGATGTTCTGCGCCGTCATGAAGCCCGCCTGCGCGCTGCACAAATAGGCGACGAGATCGCCATTCTCGGAAGGGTCGGCGAAGCGGCCCGCGGGACAGCTTTTCAGGCGATCCTGCACGATCGCCTCATAGGTCACGCCGCCGCGCGCCGCATGGCCATGCAGATTGGTGCGCAGCGCATCCGTATCGAACAGGCCGGGGCAGACGCTGTTGATCGTCACGTTGTGGCCGATCAACTCGCGCGAAAAGGACGCGATGGCAGCGGCCAGCCCGGCGCGCGCCGAGTGGCTGTGCGCAAAGCCGACCTGCGGGAACTTGATGAAGCTGACCGAGATGTTGACGATCCGCCCAAACTTCCGCTCGGACATGCCGGGCGTGGTGCGACGGATGAGATCGACGGCGGAGAAGAAGTGCTCATCCCACCAGCGGCGCCATTCGGCCTCGTCCCAGGTACGGAAATCGCCTGGCACCTGGCGTGTGCCAGGGCTGGTGACGAGAATGTCCGCCGCCGGGCACGCCGCGAGCAGCGCCTCACGCCCGGCAGTGGTGTTCACATCGGCGGCGATCGTCTGAACCTTGACGCCGTGTCTTGCCGTGATCTCGGCGGCCGCCTCCGCCAACGGCCCCGGCGTGCGAGCGATGAGCGTGAGATCGCAGCCCTCGCGCGCCAGGCTCTCCGCACAGGCACGGCCGAGCCCCCTGCTCGCCGCACAGACAATGGCCTGACGGCCGCGAATGCCGAGGTCCATCAGCGCGCAATCCCAAGGTCGCGAAGGCCCTGCTTCAGGCCCTCCAGCGGTTCACCGACACAAGGTTGCAGGGGCATGCGTGGTATCCCGCCGCCCGGGAAGCCGAGGAAATCCATCGCCGCTTTCGTCGAAGGATAGATCGTGCGTCCGCCAGTGACGAACAGATCCGTCAAGTGGCGGCAGGTGGCCTGCAACTGCTCGGCCTCGTCCATCCGCCCGGCCTTGGCGGCGTGGTAGATGTCCGTGCAGCCCTTCCAGACATTCGGGAAGCAATCGACGGTCCCATCCGCGCCGAGCGTCACTGCCGGCACGCCGAAGATAGAGGAGGGGCCGCAGAACACGCGCAGATGGTCCTTCACCGCGAGCAGTGTGGCGTAGAAATTGTTCCAGTCGCCGCTGCTTTCCTTGATCGCCACCACCTGCTCAAGCGAGGCGAGGCGCAGCGCCAGCGCGGGCGAAATCGCGTTCACCGCATTGCCCGGAATGTTGTAGGCCATGATCGGCAACGGCGAGGCTGCGGAGACCGCCGCGAAATGCGCGAAAATCTCATCATCCGTCAGCTTCACGAAATAGGGCGGCAACACCAGCACGCCATCCGCACCGCATTCGGCTGCCATCTTCGCGAAGGCAATGGTCTCGGCCGCACCGACACAGCCAACGCCGACGATGGCGGTCCCACGCCCCTTCGTCGTCGCCGCCGTGTCGGCGTAGAGCGCACGACGTTCCTCGGCGCTCAGCGACCAGAATTCGCCGGTGCAGCCGCAGGCCACGACACCGGTGGCGCCATCATCCAGCAGCCGCGTGATGTTGGCGCGGAAGCCCGCGCGGTCGAGATGCCCTTCGGCATCGAAGGGCGTCGTCACGGCCGGCATGGGCCCGGACCAGGTGACGCTGTTGCGATCCATCGTCGGCACTTCCCTCATTTTCTGCCGCAGCCTTAGGCCGCCGCGGCCTCGGTCATCGTGACGGCCAGTCGCTGGCCGGTGGTGGCATCGAATACATGCAGCCGCTGCGGTCGCGCGCTCCAGCGCAAGGTCTCGCCCGCGCGCAGCACCATGTCGGGTACGGCACGCGCAATCAACGAGGCGCCGCCGGCGAGGTCGAGCGCGACGATCTGCTCATGCCCTGTCGGCTCAACAAGGCGGATGCAAGCCTCGAAAGGCCCCTGCCCCAGCGTCACATCCTCTGGCCTTATGCCGAGCACCAGTTTTCCGGCGGAAACTGGCGCGCCGAAGGGCATGGTCACGGCGGGATGGTGGAAGGCGCCTTCACGCGCCTCGCCGTGCAGCAGCGTCATCGCCGGCGATCCGATGAAACCGGCGACGAACAGGTTGGCCGGCTGGTTGTACACCTCGGCGGGTGTTCCAAATTGCTGCAACGCGCCGTCATGCATCACCGCGATGCGATCGGACATCGTCATCGCCTCGAGTTGGTCATGCGTGACGTAGACGAAGGTGCGGCGAATGCGCCGATGCAGTTCGATCAGCTCCGCGCGCATGTGGCTGCGCAGCTTCGCGTCGAGGTTCGACAGCGGCTCATCAAGCAAAAACACGCGCGGGTCGCGCACGAGAGCTCGGCCCAGCGCCACGCGCTGCTGCTGCCCGCCGGAGAGTTGCCGCGGCTTGCGGGAGAGCAGCGCACCAAGCTGCAGGGTCTCCGCCACCTTCTGCACACGGGTCGCTCGTTCTGCCTTTCCCACGCCGCGCTTCTTCAACGGATAGGCGATGTTCTCGGCAACCGTCATATGCGGATAGAGCGCGTAGCTCTGGAACACCATGGCGATGTCGCGCGCACCTGGCGCCACCTCGTTGACAACGCGCCCGCCGATCGAGATCGCGCCATCGGTGGGAAATTCGAGGCCTGCGAGCATGCGCAAGGTGGTGGTCTTGCCGCAGCCCGAGGGGCCGAGCAGCGAAACAAACTCACCGCCCTCGATGGTGAGGTCTAGGTCACGCACCGCCACGGCAGTACCGAAGGCCTTACGCACCTTGTCGAACCGCACCTGGTAATCCGGGTTGCTCACCCCTTCACGCCCCCCGCGCCAAAGCCCCTGGTCAGGAATTTCTGCAGAAAGGCGAAGATGATGATGAGCGGGATGCTCATCATCACCGATGCCGCCATCAGCAGCGACCATTCGATGTTGAAGGCGCTGACGAGCATCGACATGACGCCCGTGGTCAACGGCCGCGCCGCATCCGTGTTCACCAGCACCAGCGCGTAGAGGTACTCGTTCCACGACAGGATGAAGGTGAACAGGCAAGTCGAGATGATGCCCGGCAGTGCCTGCGGCAGGATGACGTCGAAGAACGCCTCCATGCGCGTCGCGCCGTCAACGAGGGCGGCGGATTCGAGGTCCTCCGGGATGCCCTGCATGAAGCTGCGCAGCAACCAAAGCGCGTAGGGCAGCGCAAAGCTCGTGTAGGCGATGACCAGCGAGAACAGCGAATTCGCAACGCCGAGCCAGACCATCATCAGATAGAGCGGAAGCAGCAGAACAACCGAAGGCAGCAGGTAGGTGAACAGCACGAGTTGCGCCAGAACCTCCCGCCCCCGGTAGCGAAAGCGTACCAGGCTGTGCGCACCGAGCGTCGCCACACCCACGACCAGCACCGTCGTCGCGCTTGAGAGCACCAGGGAATTGCGCATGTAGGTCAGGAAGGGAGTCTCGAACAGCAGGCGCGTGTAATGCTCGAAGGTGATCTGCTCGGGCCAAAAGGTCGGCGGGATGCGGAACAGCTCGAATTGCGGTTTGACCGAGGTGATGACCATCCAGACCAGCGGGAAGGCGACAATGAAAACCACCGTCCAGGCCAGCAGGTTGAAAGCGATACCGCCGAGGATGCTGCGCTTCATCGCTGATCCTGCGCGCGATTGACCCGCAGATAAAGCAGCATGAACACCAGCATGACCAGCATCATCACCACCGCCACGGCGCTGGCGCGGCCCATCTCGTTCAGGCCGAAGGCTTCCTTGTAGACCATCAGCGGCAGCGTCTGCGTCGCGATGACCGGGCCGCCACCGGTCAGCAGATAGATCAGGTCGAATTCCTTGAAGTCCCAGATGGCGCGCAACAGTACGACCACCACCAGCACCTCACGCAACTGCGGCAGCGTGACGTCGGTGAAGCGGCTCCAGGCGCCGGCACCGTCGATTCGGGCGGCCTCGTACAGCGGCTCCGGAATTGTCTGGAGCCTTGCCAGCACGGCGATGACGACGAAGGGGAAATACTTCCACGCGCCGACCAGCACGATGCTGATCATCGAATTCGGCATGGAACCAAGCCAATCGAGCGGCATGTCCAGGATGCCCGCCCACATCGCGGCGTGGTTCAGGATTCCGTACAGGTCATTGAACAGCCACCGCCACACCAGCACCGCAACCACGGTAGAGACGAAGTACGGGAACAGGATCAGACTGCGTGCCAGGCTGCGGAACAGCATCGCCTGGTTCAGCATCAGTGCCGCTGCGATGCCAAAGACGATCTGCAGCGTCAGCGTCAGCACCGTCCAGACCGCGGTGTTCAGCAGGCTGCGCCAGAATTCCGGCGAGCCTGCAAGCTCCGCGTAATTCGCGAAGCCCACAAACTTGCCCTGAAGTGTGGGCGTGTAGATGCGGAAGAGGCTGAGATAAAGCGCGCTGACCAGCGGGTACACGATGACGGCGCAGAAGATCAGCACCGTCGGCGCGATCAGCATGACACCTAGCAGCGCGTCCTTGCGATCTAGCGGGTTGCCCCGCACGCCCGCGGTTGCGTGCTGCCCGGCCACGCGCAGGACTCAGCCCCGCATCAAGGATTCGAGGCGCTGCGCCGTGGTGCTGACCACCTGCGCGATCGGCTCGTTGTTGATCACGAAGCGCTGCACAGCCTCCGAGATGGCATGGCTCGCAATGATCTGGCCGGCCTTCGTGTTGGGACGGTGCCGAGGGCTTTCCCAACCAAGGTTGTGGCCGGCTGCCGCCATGGTGCTCATCAGGTCCACCGCCGCACGGTTCGCCTGGATCAGTGGATTGGCCTGGTATTCCGGCATCGCCGAGATCGTTTTGAGTACGGGCAGCACATGGCCAGGTGCAGCATGCAACTGGCGAATGTAGCCATCAGCGCGGAAGAGATGGGCCGCAAATCGCTTGGCCAGCGGCATGTTGGGCGCGACCTTCGGGATCATCACGCTTGGGAAGTCGTTGAAGGTCCAGTGCGGCACGCTGGCCGAGACGGTTGGATATTCATGCGCGGTGACGAAAGGCGCGATGCGGGGATTC
>JBBSCP010000149.1:0-10734 GCA_038250135.1 Acetobacterales bacterium
CCGCAATCAATGGCGCCCTTGGCGCGCACCGAGGTCAGCGTCGGGCCGGGCGAGGCTGTGCTTTGCGCCAGCGCCGGCAGGGCCAGCACCACCCCCGCCAAGGCCAGCATCGTCGTTCTGAAGGTCATGCGCTTTCTCCCTGTTTCTGGCGCGCCGCCAGCCATTGCGACACCGCGACACTGCCGAGCGCTGCGGCGCCGAGCAACAGGCGGGTTGTGTCGTCGAGCATATGCGCGAAAGCCGCCGCGAGTCCCGCAACACCCATGACCAGCCGCAAAAGCCCTGGCAGCGGCGCCAGCAGGAAGCCTGCATAGGCTGAGGTGATGAGCGTCAGCGCCACCACCTGGATGCTGGTCGCCGTCACGATGTCGAAGATCGACCCGCGCAGCATGATCCCCGGGTCATAGATGAAGGCGAAGCCCACGGTGAACCCCGCGATGCCGAATCGCGTGGCGTGGATCGAGGTGATGGTCGGGCTCGCCTTCGCGATTGCCGCGGCGGCGAAGGCGGCCGCCGCGACCGGCGGCGTCGCGTCCGCGATGACCGCGAAGTAGAAGGTGAACAGATGCGCCGCCAGCGGATCGACCCCGATGCTGCGCCCCAGTTCCAGCACCTGCGGCACGCCGATGGCGGCGGCGATGATGTAGGCGGGCGTCGTCGGGATGCCCAGGCCGAGGATCAGCACCGTGGCCGCCAGCAGCACCAGCAGCAGGCCGAGATTGCCGTCCGCGAGGCCCTTGATGATGCCGCCGAAGGCCACGACCATCCCCGTCGCCGTCAGCGCGGACACCACGATACCCGCGCCGGCGATCGAGACCGCGAGCGGCGCCATGGTCAGCCCCGCATTGGCGAAGCTCTGCATGATCGCACGCGGCGACATGCGGCTGCGCTTGCGCAGCATCGACACGACGACCATCGCGATGGTGGCGCAGAAGGCCGCGTAATTGCCCGACCAGCGTTCGCTCAACAGCCAGACCAGCACGGCGATGGGCAGCACCAGATGCAGATCGGCCAGCACCTCTCGCCCGGTGGGGATGTCCTTGAAGGCCATGGGCGAGAGGCCGAGCTTCTTCGCCTCGAAATGCACGGCGCAGAGGATGGCGAAGTAGTAGAGCACCGCGCCGATCGCCGCCGCGACGACGATCTGGCCGTAGGGGATATTGGTGATCTCGGCCATGACGAAGGCGGCCGCACCCATCACGGGGGGCATCAGCGCGCCACCGACACTCGACGCCGCCTCGATGCCGCCGGCGACCGCGGGGCGATAGCCGACCTTCACCATCAGCGGGATGGTCATGGCGCCCGTGGTGATGACGTTGGAGACGGAGCTGCCGCTCATCGTCCCAAACAGGCCTGAGGTGATGACCGCCACCTTCGCCGGCCCGCCCGAATAGCGCCCGGCCACGGCCGCGCCGAAATTGGCGAACAGCCGCCCCGTGCCGCTGCCCTGCATGAAGGAGCCGAACAGAATGAAGACCGCGATGGTGGTGGCGACGATGCCGGTCAGCGGGCCATAGATGCCACCCGCCGTGGGCACCAGCCAGGAGGCCTCGACGATCTCGGCCGGGGTGAAGGGCCGCGCGTTGAAGATGCCCGGAATGAGGTAGCCCCACTGCATATAGGCCAGCGAGCCGACCACCATCCAGGCGAAGCCGGGTTCCACCGCCCGGCGAATCGCCTCCAGCAGCGTGACGATGGCGGTGATGCCCAGCACCATCATCACCGGCGTGAAGGGATCGACATATTCCATGCGGTCCGCGACCGCCATCCAGTTCCACATCACCCAGGCATGCGGGATGCCCGAAGCGATCGCCCAGACCCAGTCCAGCCAGGAAGGACGATGCTTCGGCGAGGATTTCAGCGCCGGGTACAGAAGAAACAGCAGCGGCGTGAAGATCAGCAGATGGAAGCCGCGCATCTGGATCGGCTCGGGAAAGCCGGTGCCGCCGAAATACAGATGGACCGCCGCAGCTGCGGCAGCCCACACCCAGCAGATATGACGCAGCGCACCCGAGAGTTCGCGCATGCGCGAGGTGCGATCAGGCCGCCGGCATCGCGCCCGCTTCGCGGAAGGCGCGCGCCGCGCCCGGGTGCAGCGGCACGCCCGGATAGCGCCACGACGTCGCGGGATCGAAGGCGCCCATCGAGGCATGGATCGCGACCAGCCGCGGGCCGCGATTGCGGATCAGCGTGCGCGTCACGCGATAGGCCACCTCATCCGGCACCGCGTCATGCACCAGGATCACGCTGTCCATCGTCGTCACCTTCAGATCCGCGCTTTGCAGCGCCGGGTAGGTGGCGGCGGGCAGGATGCCCTCGGCATAGGCGTAGGCGTCGATCAGGTGCTTGCGCAAATCATCGGGGAAGCCCACCAGGCGCGCCGTGCGCCGGCCAGTGCCGAGCTCGGTCAGGATCGCGGCGGGCTTGGCGAGTGCTGCGTAGAGGTAATCCACCTGCCCATCGGCGAAGGCGGACGAGATGTCGGCGTAGGAGCCATTCAGGTAGCGCCCGCCCTCGGCGCGGATCTTGTCGGGGCTGGTGCCGAGGAAGCGCAGGATGCGCTGCATCGTCATCTCGTCGGTGCTGCTGCGCTGCGGCGTCGCGAGGCGGATGCCGCGCTGCGTCAGGATCGCGCGCATGTCCTCCGGCCCGGCATCGGCGCGGCGGAGCAGATTGTGCTCGGTCGGGCTGTAGCCGGTGCCGAGGCTGCGCAGGCGCTCATGCTTGGCGCTGTAGGGATCTTCGCCGCGTGCGGCGGCGGCGGTGAAGGTATCGATGCCCCAGCCCATCTGCGACTGGTTGTTGTTGACGCGCGTGGAATTGGCCAGGCCGCCGCCCGGGACGACGCGGATGCGCAGCTCCGGGTTCTCCTCGGCGATCAGCGAGGAAAGCCCCGCCGCCATGGTGTACCAGCCGCCACCGACGGAGCCCGCGACCCACTCGAAGGTCTGCTGCGCCTGCGCGGTGCGGACTACGGGCGCGGCCAGCGCGGCACCGGTGCCGAGCAGCAGCGTCCGGCGTGGAATCATGAAAGCCATCCGATCTCTCCCCGATTGCTGGGCAATGATGGACAGGCTTTTCCTATTGGGCAACAAAGCTTTCCTGAACGTCCCGCAATGTGGCGGTCCTCAGCTTCGGGCGAGGAAGGGCAACGCCGCGTCGAGGGCGGGCGCGCAGCCTGGCGCCGTGTCGCGCAGCACCCCCTCGGGCGCGGTGGTACCTATCCAGGCGCCAAAGGCGGTGGTGATGGCCCACCACGGATCGTTGCCGGCGCGCACGACGATCAGCGGCGCAGCATCCGATACGCAGCGCGTGACCTGCTGCACGATCGCGCTCGGCGCCCGGGCATCGGCCAAGCGCGACGCGACCTCCGATTGCAGGGGTCCGATCAGGAAGGTGGCGATCAGGAAGGAGATGATGTCGTGGAACATCAAGCGGTCTCCGGCTCACGTCGCAGCACGGCAAAGCCCAGCCCAAGCAGCGCCAGGATGGCGACAATCGCCGTGGCAGCGCGCGAAGCGATGGCCGCCCCCGCCTCACCTGCCAGCAATGCCGGCAGTTGCGGCAGGGCGGAACCGCCGCCCATCAGGGCCACCGCGCAAAGCAAGGCGCCCGCGGCCGCGGCCACAACCGGGCGGCGTGCTGCCATCGACAGCAGCAGCGCAGCACCGCCGAGGATCGCCGGGATCAGCGCCGTCCAGTGCACTGGACCTTCGGGCAGCAGGTATCCGGCCAGGCCGATGGCCAGCAGCAGCGCCCCCATGCCACGCAGCACCAGTGCCACGCCACGCCCGCGCATGATTGTCTCGGTGCCCGTCGCCATCGCCCATAACCTCCTGTTTGCGGAATTACCGCCAAGGGGAGATCCGACATCGCGGCCGCGCATTGCGCAGACGCCAGAGGGGCCCGGATCGACCCTTGGAAGCTGGCCCTGGCATGGCGCTGCTTCAAGACCATCGGTTGCATCGGCGGGCTGTGCCAAGGCATGCTGTGAGCCCCAAAGTGATCGAGGTTCGCCGATGCGCCGCCGCATGCTTCTCTCCGGACTAGCCGCGCCCCTACTGCCCTTCGCGCCCGCGCTGGCGCAGGGCGATGCGGCGCATACGCTGCGCTACGCGGCGCAGGCCGATGTCACCTCGCTCGATCCGATGTCCACCACCAGCTATGGCGTGCGCAACCACGGCCATATGTGCTGGGACACGCTGTATGGCCCGGACCAGGATTTCGTCATCCGCCCGCAACTCGCCGAGGGGCATGTGGTGGAGGCTGACGGGCTGCGCTGGGTCTTCACGCTGCGCGCGAACATCCGCTTCCACGATGGCGAGCCGATTCGCGCCGCCGATGCCATCGCCTCCATCGCGCGGTGGTCGGCGCGCGACACGCTCGGCCAGACGCTGCGGGCCCGCACGGCGAGCATGACGGCGCTGGACGACCGGCGCTTCGAGATTCGCCTGACGCAGCGCTTCGGCCCGATGCTGGAGGCGCTCGGCAAGCCCAGTTCCTACCCCTGCTTCATCTTCCCCGAGCGCTTCGCCAACGTCGATCCGGCGCGCCCCTTCACCGAGGTCGTGGGGTCCGGGCCCTATCGTTTCGTCGCGGCCGAGCGGCTGTCTGGCGCGCGCAGCGTCTATCAGCGCTTTGCCGAGTATGTCCCGAACCCCAACGCGCCCAACCTGCTCGGCGGCGCCAAGCTCGCGCATTTCGAGCGGGTGGAATTCCGCTGGATGCCCGACGTCGGTACCGTCGCGGCGGCACTTCAGGCGGGCGAGATCGATTGGTGGGAACAGGTGGCGCCAGACCTCCGCCCGCTGCTCGCGCGCCATCGCGACGTGGTGATGCAGCGCGTCGATGCCTTCGGCCTGATGGCGCATCTGCGCTTCAACCACCTGCACCCGCCCTTCGACAATCCGGGCGTGCGCCGCGCGCTGCTGCATTCGATCCGCCAGGCGGATTTCATGACCGCCATCATGGGCAATGACCGCGCGCTGTGGACCGATGGCGTCGGCGCCTTCCCCACCAGCTCTCCGCTCGTCTCCGATGAGGGCAATGCCGCGATGGCGGGGCCCGCCAACATCGCGCGCGCCCAGGCGGCGCTGCGCGAGGCCG
This sequence comes from Acetobacterales bacterium, assembly GCA_038250135.1. Classification (GTDB taxonomy): domain Bacteria; phylum Pseudomonadota; class Alphaproteobacteria; order Acetobacterales; family Acetobacteraceae; genus Falsiroseomonas. Next base: position 5,107 of record JBBSCP010000149.1, read on the forward strand.
GCTATGCCGGACAGCCCGTCACGGTGCTGCACCCCACGGACGTCGTCAACAACAATGCGCTGACCACGGTGCTGACGGATGCGCTGAAGCGCAGCGGCCTCAACGCCGAGAGTGCAACCAGCGATTGGGGCACGGTGCTGCAGCGCCGTTCACGGCAGGAGCCGACGGCGCAGGGCGGGTGGAATGCGCTGATCGTGCTGTTCGGCGGCGTCGATCTGGTCAATCCGGGCGTGCATCCGTTGCTGCGCGGCAATGGGCGCCAGGCCTGGTTCGGCTGGCCCACCAGCCCGGCGCTGGAAGCGATGCGCGACGAATGGCTCGATACGCCGGCGATCGAGGCGCAGAAGGTGATCGCGCGACGTCTGCAGGCGCAGTTCTGGCAGGATCTGCCCTGGATTCCGCTCGGCCAATACTTCATCGACAGCGCCTGGCGCCGCAATATCACGGGCGTGCAGCGCGGCATGACACTGCCGATCAACGTCAGGCGGACATAGCGATCAATGTGCGGCGCAAGTGTCGTGTGGCGGCGCCGCAAGTGGCATGGGTCGCCGCAAGCCGAGCGCCCGAGTTACGAGAGCTTCACGCGGATCACGTGACAATTAGGTTGCGCGGTGCTCGGGGCGCGCGATAGGCAGCGTGGGCAGGGGGGGGCGAACGGTGCGCATCATCGCATCCCGTCGTCTCGGGGCGGTGGTGGTGGTGAACGATGACGCTGAGGTCGTGGGCATTCTCAGCGAGAGCGACGTGGTGCGCGCGGTGGCCTGACGCGGCACGGGCATCAGCGGCATGGCTGTCGAGGACCTGATGACGCGCGAGGTCATCATGGTCGGGCCCGAAACCTCCGTGCAGGCCGCCATGGAGATCATGGACGTGGGCTATTTCCGCCACCTGCCAGTCTGCTCGCCCGAAGGCCGGCTACCCGGCATCGTCAGCATTCGCGATCTGGTTAAGCATCGCTTCAGCCAACAGCAGCAGGATGTGGAAAGCCTGCAGACCTACATCACCCGCACCTACATGCACTGAGGCAAGCCCCCCTCAGCCAGCGTAGGGGGGGCCGACTTTCGTCGGCTGATGCTGCGGTGCATACTGCGGTGTCATCCGAAGGAGGTCCTTTTGCGCATCGCGGTCATCGGCGCCGGCTATGTCGGTTTGGTTTCTGCAGCCTGTTTTGCCGAATTCGGCACCGATGTGGTCGCGGTTGATACCGACGCCGCCAAGGTCGCCGCACTCCGTGCGGGTCAGATCCCGATCTATGAGCCCGGTCTCGAGAAGCTGGTGCAGGACAATACCAAGGAAGGGCGCCTGTCCTTCACCTCCGACATCACCGAGGGCGTTCGCGATGCCGAGGCCGTGTTCCTCGCCGTCGGCACGCCATCGCGCCGCGGCGATGGGCATGCCGACCTCACCTACGTCTTCGCCGCCGCCGAGCAGGTGGCGCGCGCCGCCACCAAGCCGTTCGTGCTGGTCACGAAATCCACCGTGCCGGTCGGCACGGCGGGCAAGCTCAAGGCCCTGATGCGCGAGGTCCGCCCGGACCTTGAGATCCATTTGGCCTCCAACCCGGAATTCCTGCGCGAAGGCAATGCGATCGGCGATTTCATGCGGCCCGACCGCGTGGTGATCGGCGCCGACAGTGACCACGCCTTCGCCGTGCTGCGGCGTCTGTATCGCCCGCTGTATCTGATCGAGACGCCGATCGTCGCGACCTCGCTGGAAACCGCCGAGCTCACGAAATACGCCGCCAACGCCTTCCTCGCCGCCAAGGTCACCTTCATCAACGAGATCGCCGATTTGTGCGAGCGCGTTGGCGCCGACGTGCATGACGTGGCGCGCGGCATCGGCCTCGATGGCCGAATCGGGCGCAAATTCCTCCACCCCGGCCCCGGCTATGGCGGCTCGTGCTTCCCCAAGGACACGCTGGCGCTGGCCCGCACGGCGCGCGAGGCGAATGCGCCGATGTCGCTGGTCGAGGCGACCATCGCCGCCAACGACGCGCGCAAGCTCGCCATGGCGGAGCGTGTGCTGAACGAGCTCGGCGCCGCGCCGCGCGGCAAGAAGGTCGGCGTGCTCGGCCTCGCCTTCAAGCCGGAAACGGACGACATGCGCGACGCGCCCTCGCTCACCATCCTGCCGCGGCTGATGGAGGCGGGCGTCACGCTCAGCGCCTTCGACCCCGCCGCGGCCCAGAACGCGGCCGGCCTGCTGCCGACCGGCATCCACTATGCCGCCAATGCCCTGGAGGCGATGGCAGGCGCGGACCTCGTGCTACTGTTGACCGAGTGGAACGAGTTCCGCGCGCTCTCCCCCACCAAGATGCGCGACGCCATGCGTGGCGCCGTTGCGGTCGATCTGCGCAACGCCTGGGACCCGGTGGGGATGCGCGAGGCCGGCTTCCGCTACGTCGGCGTTGGCCGGAGCTGAACCGCCCCCCATGCCGCCCTGGATCGGCCCACCTTCGATCGGCCCATCTTCGATCGGCGTCATGGTGCCGAACTACAATTACGCCCGCTACCTCGCCGAGCGCCTGGGCAGCATCGGCGCGCAGACCCGCACGCCGGCGGCGCTGATTTTTCTCGACGACGCCTCGACCGACGACAGTTGGGCGCGCGCGGCGCCGCTGCTCGCAGCCCTGCACTGCCACGTCACGACGCATCGCAACGCGACGCGCGTGGGGCGCGTGCTGCGGCAATGGCAGGCGGGGCTCGCGCTGCTCGACACCGATCTCGTCTGGATCGCCGAGGCCGATGACCGCGCCCAGCCTGGCTTCCTTGTCACGCTCGAAGCGCGTCTTCTCGCCGAGCCCGAGGCACTGTTCGCCTTTTGCGATTCCGCCCCCATCGACGCCGAAGGACAGCGCACTGGTAAGGACAGCAAGGCCTATTACGCCGCCCTCGGCGATACCATCCTCGGCGCCGATACGCTGCTCGATTCGGAGCAATTCGCCGCGCGCTGCCTCTGCCCGCGCAACCTGGTGCTGAATGTCTCCGCCGTGCTCTGGCGCCGCGCGGCGCTGGAGAGAGCGCTGGCACGGATCGGCAACGAGGCCGATTCCTGGCACAATGCCGCCGATTGGCGTGTCTATGCTGAGGCCTGCACCCAGCCGGGGCGCGTGATTTACGTTTCGACGCCGCTCAATGAACACCGCCGCCACGCCGGCAGCGTCACCGGCGCCACGCCGGCGATGCAACATTATGGAGAGGTCGTGACGATGCTGACCCGATTGCGCGACAGCCTCGGCGCCGATCCGGCGCGCGATGCGTTGATGCGCGCACATCTGGCCGAGTTGCGCCGGCTGTGGCGCCTGCTGCCCAGCGGCCAGCCGGCCGCCTGACGCACATGTCCGTTCCCGCCGCGCAGATCGAAAGCGTTGAACAGGCCGCCGGCCTCACCCTCATCACCGGCTGGGTTCGCCTGCCGCCGGGCGCCGCACCGCCAGTGCTGCGCCTGGATGCCGAGGGCGCGCCGACCCGCGAAGTGCCGCTGCGCCGCCTCGTCGAGCGGCCGGAACTTGGCGGCGATGACCTCGCCCAGGGTTTCCAGCTTGGCCTGCGCGACCTGCCGCCCGGGATGCGCGCCACGCTCAGCGCCGAGGGCGCCGTGCTGCTCGGGCCGGTGGCGCTGGCACCCGCGCACCTGCCGCCGCGTGGGGGGCTGACCGCGATCGGCGCGCAGGGCATCGCGGGCTGGGTGCTCGACCCCTCGGGCGCGGTACCGCTGCTGGTCGTGGAGGGCAGGTTCCGCCTGCCACTGAGCCTGACCGAGCCGCGCCCAGATTTGCCCATCGACTTCGGGCCCTTTGATTTGGGGGAGGCAGCACCCCTACTCGGCTTCCGTCTCACCCCCGCCGCGCTGGGCGAGGCATTGCGCGGGCTCGACCCTGCGCTCGCGCTGCTGGATGGCACGCCGCGCAGCGTGGCCCTGGTGGTGGGGGGGATGGAGCTCGGGCGAGGCATGCTGCGCGTGGAGCGCACCCTCCAGGGCAAGTTGGAACGCGTGGGCCCCGGCGAATTGCGCGGCTGGGCCGCCGATGCGGAGGGCGAAAACGTCGCCGATCCACCTGCCGTCGAGGTGACAATCGAGGGCACGCGCTGGCTGACGCTGCCCGCCGCCACGGCGCGCGACGACCTGCTGCGCATCGGCATCGGCGCGACCATCCGCGGCGGCGGGCTGCGCGCCGAACTGCCCTGGCGCAACCCGAGCGACGTCGCCGAGCCCAGCGTGGCGCTGCGCCCCGCACAGGGCCGGGCAGAGCTGCCAGGGAGCGTGAAGCTCGAAGGTCTCTCCCCCTGGCGGCCGGCGCGCGAGGCGCTGGGCGACGTACCGCCCCAGCCGGAATGGCCGCGGCTTTCGATCATCATCCCGGTCTACAATGCGGCCGAGGATCTCGCGCGATGCCTCGATGCCGTGCTGCGGCACAGCACCGGCCCCACGCGCCTCATCCTGGTCGATGATGCGAGCCCCGACCCGGCCGTCGCCATGCTGCTCGCCGGCCTCGAAGGGCGCGCAGGCGTGGAGGTGCATCGCAACGCCGGCAATCTCGGCTTCTCCGCCACGGTCAATCGCGGCATGGCGCTGGCCGCACCCGATGACGTGGTGCTGCTCAATTCGGACACCATCGTCGGCCCCGGCTGGCTGGATGGGCTGCGCCTCGCGGCCCAATCCTCGCGCCGCATCGGCACCGTCACGGCCATCTCCAACAATGCCGGCGCCTTCTCGGTGCCCGAGTTCAACACCGAGAACACGCCCCCCGCCTGGTTCGAGGCCGCCGACCTCGCGCGCCTCGCCCGGCAGGCCGCCCTGGGCCTTTGGCCGCGTGTGCCGACGGGCAACGGCTTCTGCCTGCTGATCCGCCGCGCCTGCCTCGACGCGGTGGGGGAGTTCGATGCGGCGGCCTTCCCGCGCGGCTATGGCGAGGAGAATGATTTCTGCCAGCGCGCCAGCCGCGCCGGCTTCACCCATGTGGTGGATGACCGCACGCTGGTCTGGCACCGTCGCGGTGCCTCCTTCCTTGATGAGCGTGCACCGCAGATGCGCGCGGGGGCCGAGGTGCTGGCGGCGCGCTACCCCGAATACCGCACCCTGGTCGGCGCCTTCCGCGACGATGCGGCGTTGCTCGCGGTGCGCTGGCGGATGCGCCGCGCGCAGGAGGCCGCGCAGGCCGCCCTCGCCACGCCCAAGCCGCGCGTGCTGTTCGTGTTGTCGTCGCGCAGCGGCGGCACGCCACAGACCAATCGCGACCTGATGGCAGCACTTGCCGACCGCTACGAGGCCTGGACGCTGCACAGCGACGGCCAGATGGTTGAACTCACCCGGCATGGCGACGACGCCGCGCCGCAGCGCCATCGCCTCAGCCGCCCGATCCTGCCCGGCGACCATCGCTCCGACGAGTATGACCGGCATTTGCGGGAACTCCTGCTGCGCCTGGGATTCGAGCTGGTGCATGTGCGCCACATTGCCTGGCACAGCCTGGGGCTGATCGAGGCCTGCCGCGCGCTGGGCATCCCGGTGGTGTTCTCCTTCCACGATTTCTACGCCGTCTGCCCGACCATCAAGTTGATCGACGCCGAGGGCCGCTTCTGCGGTGGGCGCTGCACCCAGGCAGTGCCAGGGGGCACCGAGGGGGGCGAG
>JBBSCP010000150.1:0-10728 GCA_038250135.1 Acetobacterales bacterium
CGGCAGCTTCTCGAGAATCAGGTCCGAGACCGGCACGCGGATGCGCCAGGAGAAGCCGAAATCCCCCTGCACCACATTGCCGATCCAATAGACGTATTGCGACCACAGCGGTTGATCGAGCCGAAGTTCCGCACGGATCTGGGCGATCACCTGCGGATCGCCGCGCTCCTCACCCGCCAGGATCAGCGCGGGGTCGCCGGGCATCAGTTGTTGCAGGCCGAAGACGAGGAAGGAGAGGATCACGAGCGTGGGCACGACCTGCCCGAGGCGCTTCAACAGCCATGCCCACATCGCGCGTCCCTCCTTCCCGCGCCGCTCAGTTCAACCGCATGTCCTGGAGCCGGATCATGCCATCGGCGATGGGCTGGTAGCCGGTGAGGCGCGTGGTGTGGATCATCACGTTCTTGCGATGCCACAGATAGATGCGCATGCGGTCGCGGCCCAGCGCGATCTGCATCACCTGGGCGTAGAGCTCGCGGCGCTTGCCCACATCCTGCTCGGTACGCGCCGATTCCAGCAGCGCATCGACCTCGGGGTTGCTGTAGCGGCCGTCATTCTGCCCGCCGGTCGTGTGCATGAAGGCGTAGACGTTGCCGTCGGGATCGGTGCGGCCAGACCAGCCGAGCAGGAAGGTCTCGAACTCACCGCGCACCGCGCCGGCCAGCGCCGAGGCGAATTCGGAGGCGCGGATCGTCACCTCGAAACCGGCCTCGCGCGCCATGGCCTGAATCACCTCGCCGGCCTGGCGCAGGTCTGGGTTGTTCGGGACCGTGAGTTCCACCGGCACGGGCTGGGTGAAGCCGGCTTCGCGCAGCAGCGCGCGGGCACGCGCCACGTTGCGCGCCTCGGGCTGGAAGTCGCGCACATGGAAACTGCTGGCCGGCGGCACGGGTTGGCGCGTGGGCGTGTACATGCCCTCATACACCACCTGGTTGATCGCGGCGCGGTCGAGCGAGAGCTCGAAAGCCTGGCGCACGCGCGCATCGCGGCCCATTGGCGTGTTGGCGCGCGGACCATTGCCGACATTGATGGTGATGCCCTGGTAGCCGAGTTCCTCCACCGGCACGCCACGCAGGTTGCGGTTGCGCTGGATGGCGCGCAGATCGTCGGGCTCCATGCGCTCGCCGAACTCGACCGCGCCGGACTGCACATTGGCAAGCCGCACCGTGTTGTCGGGGATCGGCAGGTAGGTGATGCGGTTGAAGTGGATGCGCCCGGCGTCCCAGTATTCCGGGAAGCGCTCGAGCACGATGCGCTCCTGCGCCACACGCTCGACAAAGCGGAAGGGGCCGGCACAGACCGGGCGCGTGCCGAAATTGCGGCCGAGCGCTTCGGCGGCCTTCGGGCTCACGATCATCCCGGCGCGATCGGTCAGCGCGGAGAGGAAGGCCGCGTTGGGGCGTTCCAGGCGGATACGCACCGTGGTCGGATCCACCACCTCGATCGCGGTGACGCCGCCCATCTCGCTGCGGCGGAAGCTGCCTTGCATGGTCAGGTGCCGGTTGAGCGAGTAGCGCACCGCCTCGGCATCCATCATCTCGCCGTCATGGAAGCGCACGCCGGAGCGCAGCTTGATCGTGAGCGTCGTCGGATTGTCCCAGGTGAAGCCGGTGGCGAGTTGCGGCACAGGATTCAGCTGCGCGTCGATGTCGAACAGCTTGTCGCAGATGCCCATATAGACGATGCGCCCGACATAGGTACGCGAGAGCGTCGGGTCGAGGATATCGGGGTCCTCACGCAGAGCGATTCGCAGGTTCGGCAAGGGCGCCTGGGCCAGCGCGACGGGTGCTGCGGCCAGGGCCGCGAGGGCGACCAATCCGGCTGAGGCCATGGTACGAATCATGCGAAGACTCCCGTTTTCTTGTGGCTGTCGCTGAAGAATTCCTGCAGGCGACGCAGCCGATCGCCCCCGGCATGAAGTTCCGCCGCCGCGACAGCGGGCGGCAGCGTCTCCTGCCGATGGCACGCCGCGGCGTGAACGCCGCCCGCGAGCGGCGGCAGGCTCTGCGCGCAGAGCGGCTGCGCGTAAGGGCAGCGCGTGCGGAAGCGGCATCCCGAGGGCGGGTTGATCGGGCTCGGGATGTCGCCCTCGATGGGCGGTGCCCCTGCGTAACCGTGCCCAGCCCTGCCCTGCCCCGGCACGGCCGCCAGCAATGCGCGGGTATAAGGGTGGCGCGGCGCGCGGAACACGTCGGCCGTCGGCCCCTGTTCGACGATGCGGCCGAGATACATCACCGCCACCTGGTCCGCGATATGGCGCACCACGCCGAGGTCATGGCTGATCAGCACGAAGGTGAGGCCGAGCTCGCGGATCAAATCCTGCAACAAATTCACCACCTGCGCCTGCACCGAGACGTCGAGCGCGCTGACCGGCTCATCGCCCACGATCAGCTTCGGCCCGCTGGCCAGCGCCCGCGCGATGGCGATGCGCTGGCGTTGCCCGCCGCTGAACTCATGCGGCCAGCGGCGCGCGAGTTCGGGCCGCAATCCGACGCGGGAGAGAAGCTCCGCCACGCGCTCGGCTTCCTTCGCGCGCGGCACTATGTTATGTAAACGCAACGGTTCCGCCACGGCCTGCTCAACCGTCATGCGCGGGTCGAGGCTGCCGAACGGGTCCTGGAAAATGAGCTGCATGTCGCGCCGGCGAGCCCGCAGCGCGGCGGCCGAGAGGCTGCGCAGATCCTCGCCCTGGAACAGGATGCTGCCCGAGTCCGGCTCGATCAACCGCAGCGCCAGGCGTCCCAGGGTGGACTTTCCGCAGCCGGATTCGCCGACGATGGCGAGAACGCTGCCCTGCGGCACCGCCAGCGAAACGCCATCCACCGCGCGCACCGAACCGCGCCGTCGCCCGATGGCGTCGCGCACCGGGAAACCCTTGGCCACGTCGCGCAGTTCCAGCAGCGGCGTGTCGGAAGTTGGGCGCGTCCTATTCAGACCTTCGCGCCCTTCGGCGCTGCGGTCATCGGGCGCACTCATGCTGCGGCCTCCAGCAGCGTGTCGAGCGGCGCGCGCCAGCAGGCGGCGACATGGCCCGGCGTGATCTCGGCGAGCGGTGGCTGCTCGGCGCAGCGCGCCACCGCGAAGGGGCAGCGCGGCGCGAAGCGGCAGCCGGGCGGCGCGTGCAGCAGGTCCGGCACCGTCCCTTCGATGCTGGCGAGGCGGGCCGCCCCCCCCTCCAGCTGCGGCCGCGCACCGAGCAGGCCGATCGTGTAGGGGTGCTGCGGGTTGGCAAACAGATCGGCCGCCTTGGCACGCTCCGCGACTCGCCCGGCATACATCACCACGACCTCATCGGCATGGTCCGCGACAACGCCGAGATCGTGCGTGATCAGCACCACCGAGGTGCCCGTCTCGCGCTTCAGCCCATCGATCAGCGACAGAATTTGGGCCTGCACCGTCACGTCGAGCGCGGTGGTCGGTTCATCGGCGATCAGCAGGCGCGGGCGGCAGGCGAGCGCCATGGCGATCATCACGCGCTGGCGCATGCCGCCCGACAATTGGTGTGGATACTGCTTCGCGCGGTGCGCGGCCTCGGGGATGCGCACGCGCGCCAGCATTTCCACCGCACGCGCGAAGGCGGCCGCAGGGGCGAGGCCCTGGTGCAGGCGCAGTGCCTCGGCCACCTGCTCGCCGGCGGTGAACGCGGGGTTGAGGCTCGTCATCGGCTCCTGGAAGATCATCGCCATCTCGCCACCGCGCTTGGCGCGCCGCGCTTCGGGCGAGAGGGCGAGAAGTTCCTCCCCGTTGAGCCGGATGCCGCCGCCAACCTGCCCGCCACTTGGCAGCAGCCCCATGATGGCGAGCGCGGTGACGGATTTGCCGCAGCCGCTCTCGCCCACCACGGCCAGGGTCTTGCCCGCCTCGACGGCGAAGGAGATGCCATCGACCGGGCGCAGCAGGCCGCGATCGGTGGGGAATTCGATCGTCACGCCGGCGAGTTCGAGCACCGGGCGGTTCATGCCGGCTGCTCCTGCGCCGCCGCGATGGCGGCCTGGATCACCGTGCGATCGAACACTCCCGGATGATCCCGCCCTGGCAGGAAGCGCCGGAAATGCCGCAGATAGCCGTGCCAGACCCCGTAGAGCCGGCGCAATTCCGCCAGCGGGTCGGCGTGGTCATCGACGCGCAGATCAAGGTCCGGATAGGGATCGGCGGAGGCGACGATGATCGCCGCCGATTGCCGCCCGCGCTTGTCGCCGCCAGCCGCCTCGCCGGCCTCCATCGCCAACATCAGGCGCTCGGCCAGCGGCAGGCCGGCGCTGGCGAGGAAGGCGTCGCGCGTCGCCAGGATGACCTGCGGCCCGGCCAGCATGTTGCCGGCGACCGAGACATCGGGCCCCGCCGCATCGCCGCACCAGCCGACGCAATCCTCCCCGGTGTGCCGCGCGCTGCGCCCATCGGCGCCCAGCACATGCGCCTGGCGCACCGGCGCCCCGGGATCGGCCGCCAGCAGCGCGGCCAGCGCCGCATCCGGGGCCTCGCCGGCCCGCAATCGTGCCAACGCATCGAGGGCGATGAACGGGTTCACCAATGCCTGGGTGCAGGCCACGCCAACCTGGCCTTCGACTCGCGGGCAAAGCGCGCCGGCCGCGAGGAAGCGGCTTGCAACCGCCGCACCCAATTCGCCCGTCTCGGCATCGCGCGCCAGGATCGACCACGTCATGCGCCGTAAGTGACAGGATTCGAACGCCGCGCAAGCCTAGGCCGGCTGGCTATTCGGGCGCACGAGCTTGATCTGCCTGTTGCATGAGCAGGCGATGGAGCCGCGCAGGGCATGCCCGCTTCATCCTGCTCGAAACCGCAAGACTTGACGTTGCGTCAGGCGGCCATCGCGAGCACGCCCTTCAGCTGCGCCTCGGCCAGCGCCTCCCGCAGGAAAAGCAGGCGAAGCCGCCCGACCTCGGAGTCCATCACCTCGGCCGCCACCTCCCGCGTCAGGCCAGGCACCGAGAGGCTCACCTCGAGCCCTTGTCTGAGGGCCGGCGCATCCGACAGGCCAGTTCCTCCGCTCGAGATGTCGTCCAGCCAGACGCCATGCACCTGCCCGCCGTGCTTCAGCGTGGCGCGCAGCCGCAGCAGCCGGCGCTGCTCGCCCCCGCGATCGACGTCATCGGTGGAGGTCCGCGCTGCCTCCACCAGCGCGTGGCGCAGCCGATCGACATCATGGCCGATCCCCTCGGCGGTGTTGCGCACCGTATTGGCCTGCTGGCCCACCAGTTCGCTCTGGCTGACCACCTCGCCCAGCCGACCGGCCATACTGCGCGCGGCGTTCGCAGTGTTGGTGACGTTGCGGGCGATTTCTTCAGTCGCCTCGTTCTGTTGCGCCATGGCATCGGCGATGCTGCCGACGGTGGCATCTGGCTCGGCCATGGTGCCGAGTATGATGCGCACCGCGGTCATCGCGCCTTCCGTCGCGCTGCCAACAGCCTCGATATGCCGCGCAATCTCGTCGGTGCTGCGCTCGGAATGCCCAAGCATCGCCTCCGCCGCCTCGTTCAGCGAGGCAACTACCGCGAATGGTGGTTACGGAGGCCCGAGCCTCGTGCTCGACACGGTCCGCCATGTCGCGCAGCGCGACAGCCTGGGCTTCGGCGGCTGCGCCGCGAGCCGCTTTCTGCTCGGCCCGCAGCCACACTGCCTCCGTGCTACGCTGCTTCAGGACATCGAGCGCCAGAGCCATGGCGCCAACCTCGTCGCGGCGCCCGGTGCCCTGGACCGGCGTGTCAAGCTGGCCAAGCCATCAACTCCGGGACCGTCCGAGCGGGGTGCGCCGCCGGCACGACCAGCACGAGTTGCACATGGGCCGTCAGCGTGTTGGGGGCGAAGTCCGCGTTGGGATCGAACGGCAGCGTGGGGAACAGCGCCTAGTTCACCAAGTGCGACGATGCGACCAGTGCGATCGTCGTGCCGTCCGGCAGTGCCTTGGCAACCGCATCCGTACCGATGATGCCCGAAGCGCCGGCGCGATTCTCCCCACCCACGCGAGGCGGCGCGGGTGCGAGTCGCCCAGCGGGGCGAGGGTGCAGCCCAGGTGCGAGGGAGGCGATTGGGCCGCTTGCGTTGCACGTGAGGCCGCCGCCGCGCGTGGCCGCGTTGCGACGCAGTTCGCGGGATAGTCGATGCGTCTCGCCCCATCCATCGGGCCACCTCCCGCACCCCACAGCCCTGAGCCCGCAACAGCGCAATCTCCTCGTCCTCCGCGAACGACGCCGTGCAGGATGAAGACATGCTCGGCCCTTTCCATGGCAATGCGCTCAATCTCCATCGCGGACGGCCCCTTTGCTTGTGTTGTGATGACCAGGCAGCTGGCACTCGATGCCGTGGGGCCGTCCACCCCAACGCGACTACATCCGGCACGGCACGACCACGCTGTTCGCCGCGCTCAACGTGCTGGATGGCACGGTGATCGGCCGCAACATGCAGCGCCACCGGCATCAGGAGTTCATCCGTTTCCTCAACCAGGTCGAGGCCGCGGTGCCGGCAGGAAAACCGGTTCCCGGCCACCGTCGGCAACACCGCCACCCACAAGCACCCCAAGCCCCTCACCTGGACTGCCGACCCCAAACGCGTCCTCGCCGCCATCGAGCCGGGAGACAAGTGTCGGAGTCACTCCACCGAAATCACTATGTTTAGGAGCACGAAATCCATCCGAGAGGGCGGATAGTTTTTCAGCGAGGCGCGGCAAGGCTGTCATCCAGAAGACGATGCCCTGCGTGAAGGACGGCGCGCTGCGTATCGCCGAGCATGGCTGCGCTACTGCTTCACCGAACCGGCCGCCAGCCCGGCGACCATGTAGCGTTGCAGCGGCAGGAACAGCAGTAGCGTGGGAAGCGTGGTGAGCGCGGAGCCGGCCATCACGTTGCCCCAGTCGGTAACGTTCTCGCCGAAGTAGATGTAGAGGGCGAGCGGCATGGTCTTCATCTCCTCCTGAGTCAGCAGCGCGACGGAGAACAGGAATTCCGACCAGCACAGCAGGAAGGCATAGGTGGCGGTCGCGACGATGCCCGGCAGCATGACCGGGAAGATGACTCGCCAGACGATCTGGAGGTAGGTTGCGCCATCCACCACCGCGGCCTCGTCCAGGCTGACCGGGATGGCGCGCAGGTAGCCGACGAGCAGGTAGATCGAGAAGGGGATCGAGATGGCGACATAAATAAAGATCATACTGGCCCAGTTGTTCAGCAGCCCACCACGCGCGAACAGGATGAAGATCGGCGTGACCAGGATGATCCACGGGAAGGTCTGCCCGAGCAGCACGCCGCCGAACAGCCAGTCCCGTCCGCGGAAGCGCAGGCGGGAGAACGCATACGCCGCGTTCACCGACACCACCGTTGAGACCAGTACGGCGACGCCGCACAATACCAGGCTGTTGACGATGTTCCGCCCAAATCCGGCCGCAAAGAGCCGTGTGTAGTTCTCCAGCGTCCAGGACCAGCGGGTCGCGGAGAACATCGTCTCCGGCGTCTTGAAGGAGGCGAGCAGAACCCAGGCCGTTGGGTAAACCAGGAAGGCCAGGATAATGCCGGCGAGTGCCACCAGCAGCAGGTCCAAGGCGTGGCGCCGCACCAAGGAACTGGTCACTTGGCCTTGTCCTCCACCAGTTCGCGCGCGGCGATGACTCGCAGGTAGAGCAGGCCGAAGGCGGTCATCATCGTGGCCATCACCACGCCCGCCGCCGCGCTATAGCCCAGCCGGCCATCGATGAAGCCGCGGATGTAGATCTCGGTCGCCATCACGTTGCTGTAGGTGCCGGGGCCCGCGCCGGTGGTCAGCCATACATAGATGAAATTGTTGAAGGTCCAGAAGGTGGACATCAGCACCATGACAATGATCGACGGCTTCAAATGCGGCAGGTAGATATGCCACAGCATCTGCACGCTGCTCGCGCCGTCGATCCGTGCCGCCTCCACCTGCTCCTTCGGCAGCGACTGCAGCGCAGCCATGAAGGTCAGTGTCACCAGCGGGATGGTGTTCCAGGTGATGATCAGGATCAGGCTCGGCCAGATCCAGCCGGCTTGCGCCAGGAACGGGATGGGCTGGCTGACGATGCCGAGGCCAAGCAGCGCCTGGTTCAGCGCGCCGACGGTAGGGTCCAGGATCCAGCGCCAAACGATGATCGCCACCACCGGCGGTGTCGCCCAGGGCACGATCAGCAGCAGCCGCGCCACGGTGGAGAGCCGCCAGCGCGCCAGCGCCTCGCTGTTCAGCAGAAAGGCGAGCGCCAGGCCAAGGACGCATGCCGCCAATGCCGTGACCGGCGAGGTGCCCTATTGGGACGCGCCGACCGGCCTGCTGTGGTGGATCGACGTGCAGGGCCAGCGCCTGCTCGGCCACCGGCCGGAGACGGCTGAGACGGTCGAGGTGAACCTGCCCAGCATGCCCGGCCTGATCGCCGGCCGGCGGCGCGGCGGGCTGGTGATCGGGCTCGAGGATGGCCTCTACGCCTTCGATCCCGCCAACGGCCTGGGCGAACGGCTCGTCGCCGTGGAGGCGGAGGATGCCCGAACCCGCGTCAATGACGGCAAACCGGACCCGGCCGGGCGGCTCTGGTTCGGCACCATGGACAAGACCGGCGGCGGGGCGCCGATCGGCGCGCTCTACTGCCTTGACCTCGACGGCACGCTGCACTGCGTGCGCCGCGGTGTGGGCATCCCGAACGGCATCTCTTTCTCAGCGGATGGGCGAATCCTTTACTTCGCGGACACCGCGACCGGAGTCCTCGAAGCGATTCCCTGCGATCCGGCCACCGGACGCCTGGGGGAGCCCCGCGCCTTCCTGCGCTGCGCGCCGGATGTGCTGCCGGATGGTAGCTGCGTGGATGCCGAGGACGCGATATGGATCGCGCTGGTTGGCGCCGGCCGGATCGAGCGGCGGCGGCCCGACGGCGCGCTCGATCTCGTCGTCGAACTGCCGGTGACGCGCGCGACGATGGGGCTGCTGGGCGGGCCGGATGGGCAGACGCTTTTCGTCTCCACGCAACGCCGCTTCCTCACCGCCGCGCAGCTTCGCCAGCAGCCGCTGGCGGGAGACCTGCTTGCCGTGCGCGTCTCCGCCCTGGCCCGCGCACCGTTCCTGGCAGCGATCTGAGGCGGCGGCGCGGCAGCGCGCATGTATGAGAGGTGGACCTTTTTGTTGCTACAGCGTTTTTGTTCCGATCAGTGGATCCCCCGCCGGTTGATACGCAAGTGACTCGGGTGGAGTGTATGTCGCGCTATGCGCGGGTTCGGGTCACGTTGGTGATTCTTCCTTTCGTGTTTTTGGTGCAGCAGCGCTTGCCCTGGTACGGAAGCTGTCATTCCCGGTTTCGAGGATGTGGCAGTGGTGGGTGAGCCTGTCGAGCAGAGCGGTGGTCATCTTGGCGTCGCAAAACACCCCTGCCCACTCGCTGCAGCTGAGGTTGGTGGTGATGACGATGCTGGTGCGCTCGTAGAGTTTGCTGAGCAAATGGAACAGCAGCGCGCTGCGTGACGATCAGCCCGCCATGGCCCTCGGCGGATGCCTACGCGGAAAGCCGCTTTCCGGGTTTTTCCGCAGCAGCGTGGAACAGGCTTTGGGCGCCGGCCAGCACGCCGCATCCCATACTCACCCGGGTAAAGGCTGCGGCGAAAGAGGTACTGAACCAGCCCGCCACACACCGCCTTCTTTGATCTCGGCGCCAACCCGGCAGGCGGCACGGCTGAGGAGATGGAACGCTTCCTGCGCGGCGAGGTCGCGTTGTGGACCGACGCCATTCGGATTTCCGGCGCCAAGGCGAATTAGTGCCAACCGTGGACCGCCCGGCGAGGGACGCCGGGCGGTTACGCCGCAAACTCAATCCGTGCTGATGCCCGCGGCCTTGATCAGCGGTACCCACCGCGCCAGCTCCGAATCCAGCTTGGCCTGCGCGGCATCGCCTGTGATGGGCGTGGCGTCCACACCCATCGCGGTGATGCGTTCCAGCACCACCTGGGTGGCCAGTGTCTCCGACACCGCGGCGCGGAGCTTTGCCAGCACCGGGGCCGGCGTGCCGGCACGGGCGGTGATGATGTGCCAGATCTCGAAGGAAAAATCCGGGTAGCCACTTTCCTTGATGGTGGGGATGTCCGGCGCGCCGGGCAGGCGATGCGCGCTGGCCGCGGCAATGCCGCGCAGCCTGCCCTCACGGATATGCGGGATGCAGTCGGAAGCACCGGAGAACATGAAGTCGAGATTGCCCGCGACCAGATCCGTTGTTGCCGGGGCGCCGCCGCGATAGGGCACATGCTGCGCCTCTACCCCGGCCTCGCGCAGAAACAGCGCGGTGGTGATATGCGCCGGGGAACCGACGCCGGCGGTGCCATAGGCGAGTTCGCCGGGCTTGGCGCGGCAGGCCTCGACGAAACTCCGCACCGAGACAATGCCGGGCTGCCGCCTTGGATTGACCACCAGGATATTGGCGGCGGTGGAGGTGATGCCGAGCGCCACGAAGTCCCGTGCCGTGTCGTAGCCAGGGTTGCGTTGCACCGCCATGTTCACGACGTGTGTCGCGACATGGCCGATCACCAGCGTGTAGCCGTCCGGCGCTGCATTCGCCGCCTGCGCCATGCCGATCGCCCCGCCGGCGCCGGCGCGGTTCTCCACCACCACGGATTGGCCGAGCTTTTCGCTGAGCGTTGCGGCGACGATGCGGGCCGTCGTGTCGGTGCCACCGCCCGGCGCGAAGGGCACGATCAGACGGATCGGCCGGTCCGGCCACTCGGCGTGGGCCAA
>JBBSCP010000151.1:0-10727 GCA_038250135.1 Acetobacterales bacterium
AGTCGCCGGAGGCCTTCGCGCCTTTCCTGCGCGTGATCAAGCAGCGCAGCGATTGCGTAGTGAACATCACCACTGGCGGTGCGCCAACCATGACCATCGAACAGCGCGTGCGCCCCGCGGCGACCTTCAAGCCGGAGGTCGCCTCGCTCAACCTCGGCAGTATGAATTTCGGCCTGTTCGGCATGCTGAACCGGTTCAAGACCTTCCAGCATGATTGGGAGCCCGCCTACCTCGCGAACAAGGACATCATCTTCCGCAATAGTTTTGCGGATATCGAGTACATCCTGACGACCTGCGCGGGCAACGATACGCGGTTTGAATTCGAGTGTTACGACACCTCGCACCTTTATAATCTGAAATACTTCTTCGATCAGGGGTTGGTGAAGGCACCGCTGTTCATCCAGACGGTGTTCGGCCTGCAGGGCGGCATCGGCGCGCACCCCGAAGACGTGATGCACATGAGGCGCACCGCGGACCGGCTGTTCGGCGACAACTACAAATGGAGCGTGCTCGGTGCCGGTGCGTCGCAGTTGCGCATCGCGGCGATGTCGGCGGCGATGGGCGGCAATATTCGCGTGGGGCTGGAGGACAGCCTCTGGGCCGGGCCAGGCAAGCTCGCCGAAAGCAACGCGGTGCAGGTGCGCCTCGCGCGCCAGATCATCGAGGGTCTGGGGCTGAGCGTGGCCACGCCGGATGAGGCACGCGAAATCTTGAGCCTGAAGGGCGGCGACAAGGTGGATTTCTGAGCCGCTACGCCAAAAGTCGCGCGAGCGCGGGCGACAGCGCCAGCGTCTCCACCGGACCATGCGGCATGAGGTCCGAGCGCGGTGAACCGAGGGCGGCGATGATGGAATCGATCCCAGTCTCGACCGAGCAGAGCACCGGTACCGGCACGCGCGGCGCGACCAGGGCGCGCAGCCCGGCGAGGCCGGCGCCACCGAGAATCACGACTTGGGCGCCGGCAGCGATGGCCTCCTCGCAACTCACGACGAGGCTGTCCAAGGCGCCCGCCGGATCGCGCGCGATCTCGGCTCCGGTCGGCGCGATGGTGTGCACGCCGGTGAGCGCGGCGGCGTAGCCGCGCGCGCCAAAATACTCGGACAACATGGGCCGCCAGGCGGCACCGCCCGTGACCACGCCGAAACGCGACGCGAGACGCAGCGCCGCCACCGCCGAAGCCTCTGCGAGGCCGAGCACCGGCACGGGCGCGATCTCCTTCAGCGCATCCAGCCCCGGATCGCCGAAACAGGCCAGCAGCACGGCATCGACGCCCGCGCCAAGTTCGGCGAAGGCATCGAGCGTGGCGTGGGCGGCGATGGCGCTCGCCGCGCGGCTCGCGATGTAGCGCGCGCCAAAGCGGCCCGTGGCGCCGGTGAACACCACACCTGCCGGCGCCCTCGCTGTCGCGATATCAACCAGACGGTCGGTGATCGCTGCCGTCGTGTTGGCGTTGATCAGCAGGATGCGGCGTGTCGCGCTCAGGTTGGTTTGCCGCTCGCCAGATACCATTCCCCAATCTCCTGCCGTGCAGCAAGTGCGTATCGGGCAGTGCCATCAGATCGTCCAGCATCGCCTTGCTAGCTACGTTGTGGTGCGGCACGGCGTTGACGTGAGGGAGAATGGCGAGGCACATCGCCTGAGGCACGCATATCACCGCTGCTCAGGTCCAAACACCTAATCCACCGCGTTGATGTCCTGAGCGCGGGACACCGAAGGTTCACCCATGCAGATCATTACGCCAGACAACGACACAGAAGCTCAACTCGCCCTGCGCGAAATCCTGATGCTCTATGTGAACCTGGCAGAGGAATTTAGCGGCTTCGGGCACGCGGTGGACGCCAATATCCGCCTCGATCCGCTGCAATTCGTCGATGCCGAGATGGAGACTCGCGGCTACGCGCCTTGGCTGGATCTCGCCTTGCTCCGCACCGGCTCGGCCATCGCCGCACTGTGCCTTCTCTACGATTGGTGGGCGGAGGAGCAGGCGGTGGACAACTCGCAAACCCAAGGCATCAAGCAGGCGCTGGCCGAGGGCCGATTTCGGCACGCGCCCGATGTCGAGGCCGTGATCGCGGAGGCGTTTCGTCGGAACGTGATGCCGATAGAAGATACCTGGTTCGAAGACGCCGTTGCGCCGATCTATCGCACCCATGTCCTCGGCTATTTCCGCCGACTGTCGCTGTGCAATCGTGATGGGCAGGGCGTGACGTAGCAAGCGCGCCGACGCAAGATGGGCCCCTTGAGAACGACGGAGCGAAACGCATGAAGACGCGCGCGGCGGTGGCCTGGGCGGCGGGCAAGCCGCTGTCGATCACCGAAGTGGAGATTGGCGGCCCGAGGGCCGGCGAGGTGCTGGTGGAGGTGAAGGCCACGGGCCTGTGCCACACTGACCTATACACCCTGTCGGGTGCCGATCCGGAAGGGCTGTTTCCCTCGATCCTCGGCCATGAGGGTGCCGGCATCGTGCGCGAAATCGGCGCCGGCGTGACCAGCGTGAAGCCGGGCGACCATGTCATTCCGCTCTACACGCCCGAATGCCGGCAATGCAAAACCTGCCTGTCGCAGCGCTCGAACCTGTGCACTGCCATCCGCGGCACGCAGGGCAAGGGCGTGATGCCGGACGGCTCCAGCCGCTTCAGCTGCGATGGCGCGCCGGTGATGCACTACATGGGCTGCTCGACCTTCGCGAACTACACGATCCTGCCGGAGATTGCGCTGGCGAAAGTGCGGCAGGACGCGCCGTTCGAGAAGATCTGCTACATCGGCTGCGGCGTGACCACCGGCATCGGCGCGGTGATCAACACGGCGAAGGTCTGGCCGGGTGCGAACGTCGCGGTGTTCGGCCTGGGCGGGATCGGTCTCAACGTCATCCAGGGCGCGCGCATGGTGGGGGCGGACAAGATCATCGGCATAGACCTCAACCCGGCGCGCGAGGAGATGGCGCGAAAATTCGGCATGACCGACTTCATCAACCCGAACGAGGTCGGCCACGACAAGGTCGTCCAGGCCGTCGTCGATCTGACGGGCGGCGGCGCCGATTTCTCCTTCGAGTGCATCGGCAACGTGAACGTGATGCGACAGGCGCTGGAATGCACGCATCGCGGCTGGGGCGAGTCGATCATCATCGGCGTGGCCGGCGCGGGGCAGGAGATCAGCACGCGGCCCTTCCAGCTCGTCACCGGCCGTTCCTGGCGCGGCACGGCCTTCGGCGGCGCGCGCGGGCGGACGGATGTGCCGAAGATTGTGGACTGGTACATGCAGGGAAAGATCGACATCGACAGCCTGATCACCCATGTGATGCCGCTGGATGAGATCAACCACGGCTTCGAGCTGATGGAGCGTGGGGAGTCGATCCGATCTGTCGTCGTCTATTGAGGAATTCATGCTGCGATTGACAGAACTCAAACTGCCGCTGGATCATGCGAAAGGCGCGATCGAGCCGGCGGTGCGCGCGAAGCTGGGGCTGCGGGAGGGTGAGTTGCTCACCTGCACCGTGGCCAGGCGCGCCTGGGATGCGCGCAAGCGTTCGGCGATCGAGCTCGTCTATTCGGTTGATATCACGGTGGCGGACGAGGCCGCGCTGCTGCGGCGCCACGCGCGCGACAAGGTGCTGGCGCGCACGCTCGGCCCCACGCCCGACACCAGCTACCGCCACGTTGCGCGCGCGCCGGAAGGTGTCGCGCGCCCAGTGGTGATCGGTACCGGCCCCTGCGGCATTTTCGCGGCCTTGATCCTGGCCGAGATGGGCTTCCGGCCGATCATCCTCGATCGTGGAACGGTGGTGCGCGAACGCACGAAGGACACCTGGGCGCTGTGGCGCCGAGGCGTGCTGACACCCGAGAGCAACGTGCAGTTCGGCGAAGGCGGCGCCGGCACCTTTTCCGACGGCAAGCTCTGGTCCGGCATCAAGGACCCGCAGCATCTCGGCCGAAAGGTACTGAACGAGTTCGTCGCTGCCGGTGCGCCCGAAGAAATTCTCTGGGTCGCCAAGCCACATATCGGCACCTTTCGCCTGGTGCAGATGGTGGAGAGCCTGCGCGCGAAGATCGAGGCGCTGGGCGGCGAATATCGCTTCGGCACCAAGGTTGTGGATCTGCTGGTCCAGGAAGGGCGCGACGGCGTGCGCCGCACTCGCGGCGTGGTGACCGAGGCCGGCGAGACCATCGCCACCGACCATGTCATCTGCGCCATCGGCCACAGCGCGCGCGATACCTTCGCCATGCTGCACGCGCGCGGCGTATACGTGGAAGCGAAGCCGTTCTCCCTCGGCGTGCGCATCGAGCATCCGCAGTCGATCATCGACCGCGCGCGCTTCGGCGATTTCGCTGGAAACCCGATTCTTGGCGCCGCGGACTACAAACTCGTGCACCACAGCGCGAATGGCCGCAGCGTCTATTCCTTCTGCATGTGCCCCGGCGGTACGGTGGTCGCCGCAACCAGCGAGCCGGGCCGCGTCGTGACCAATGGCATGAGCCAGTATTCGCGCGCCGAGCGCAACGCGAATGCCGGCATCGTCGTCGGCGTCACGCCGGAGATCGACTACCCCAATGGCCCGCTCGCCGGCATCGACCTGCAGCGGCACTGGGAGTCGCGCGCCTTTATCGCCGGCGGCGGCACCTATGCCGCGCCGGCGCAGCGCGTGGAGGATTTTCTCGCCGGCCGCGCCTCCACCACCCTCGGCGCGGTGGTGCCGAGCTACAAGCCGGGCGTGACGCCAACCGACCTCGCCTTGTGCCTGCCCGACTTCGCGGTGACCGCGATCCGGGAGGCGCTGCCTGCCTTTGGCAAGCAGATCGCAGGCTTCGACATGGCGGACGCGGTGATGACCGGGGTGGAGACGCGCACCTCGTCGCCAGTGCGCATCCGCCGCGATGCGAGCCTGCAAAGCCTGAACACGCGCGGGCTGTACCCGGCCGGCGAAGGTGCCGGCTATGCGGGCGGCATCTTCTCCGCCGGCGTGGACGGCATCCGCGTCGCGGAGGCCCTGGCGCGCAACCTCGTGGGCCTCAGCGAAGCGGTCGCGGCCTGAGCGCCATGCAGGATTTCGACGTCGTGGTGCTCGGTGCCGGCGCGGCCGGCCTGCTCTGCGCCATGCGCGCGGGGCAACGGGGGCGAAGCGTGCTGCTGCTCGACCATGCCGAGGCGCCGGGCAAGAAGATCCTGATCTCCGGCGGCGGGCGCTGCAACTTCACCAATGCGGACTGCGTGCCAGAGCGGTTCCTCTCGCGCAATCCGCATTTCGTGCGTTCGGCGTTGAGCCGTTACACGCAGCATGACTTCATCGCGCTGGTCCGCAAGCACGGCATCGCCTTCCACGAGAAGACGCTCGGCCAATTGTTCTGCGACGGCTCGGCGCGAGAGATCGTGGCGATGCTGCTGGCGGAATGTTCGGCCGCAAAAGTGGATCTGCGTATCGACCATCGCGTCACCGAGGTGACGCGCGGCGACCGCTTCCGCATCACCACGACGCGCGGGGAATGCAGCGCGGAATCACTCGTGCTCGCCACCGGCGGGTTATCGATTCCGAAAATGGGCGCCACGGGATTCGCGCATGACGTCGCGCAGCGCTTCGGCCTGCCGCTGACGGAAATCCGACCGGGCCTCGTGCCGCTCACCTTCGGCGACACGATGCTGGAGTTGATGCGCCCGCTCTCCGGCCTCGCGCTGGAGGCTGTCGCGCGCGCTGGAAAGGCCGCCTTCCGAGAGGCGCTGCTGTTCACTCATCGCGGCCTCTCCGGCCCCGCCATCCTGCAGGCGAGCAGCTATTGGCGGGAGGGCGAGGCGCTGACGCTCGACCTGGTGCCGGAGCGAGACGCTGCGGCGTTGCTTCTCGCCGGCAAGCGCGCGCGCCCCAAGGCTGAACCGAAGACCATTCTCGCCGAACTGCTGCCGCAGCGCCTCGCGCAGGCGATGGCCGCGCAGCATCTGCCGCCGCGCGTGATCGGCGAAGTCGGCGATGCCGATCTGCGCAAGCTTGGCGAGCTACTCAAGGCCTGGGCGCTGAAACCCTCCGGCACCGAGGGGTACGCGAAGGCCGAAGTCACGCTGGGCGGCGTCGATACACAGGCGCTCTCCTCGCAGAGCATGATGGCGAAGGAGGTGCCCGGCCTGTTTGTGATCGGCGAGGCGGTGGACGTCACCGGCTGGCTCGGCGGCTACAATTTCCAATGGGCCTGGTCGAGCGGCTGGGCGGCCGGCGAGCACGCCTGACGCAGGCCAAGGCTCTCCTGGAAGCGCAGCAAATAGCCATCCGGGTCCAGTACAAGGAATTGCCGCACGCCGGCTTCCTCCGCGCCGGCCCGGTACCATTTCTGCTCTGGCGCAAGATAGAGCGGCCAAGCCGCCGCGCCGAGGGCGTCAAGGACAAGGACCAGGGACGCAACCTTGATCTGCAGGTTTATGCCGCGTCCGAAAGGCGCCTCGAGCGGCGCGGTGATCCAGCGGCGACCCGGCCGGAAGGCTTCCTCGAGCATTACCTGGACGCCGTCACGGTCGAGGTAGGCGAAGCCGTCCTCCGGCCGCTCGTAGGCGACAGAAAAACCGCAAAGATCACGCCAAAAATGCAGGCTCACCGCAAGGTCGGTGACCAGCAGTTCCGGTACCAGCTTCGCCCATGCGAAGCCCGGTGGCGCCGACATGCTCACACCAGCCCGATGACCGCCAGCACGAGTGCCGCCATGGCGCCGCCCGCCAGGCGCAGCCCGAACAGCGCCGGGCCACCCTGCGCCCGCTGCGCGATCACCACGCCCGCGGCGTGCAGCGCGGCGGTCGCCAGCAGGAAGCCCAGCACATAGCCCAAGGCGCCACTCCCGGCGGCCAACTCTGCGCCATGCGCGTGGCCATGCAACGCGCCGAACAGCCCCACCAGCAGCATCGCCGGCGCGGCCGGCACGCGCAAAGCAGAGGCGATCAGCGTGCCGAGCACGATGATCGAGGCGAGGATGCCGGCCTCCACCATCGGCAGGCCAATGCCAGCAATGCCGAGCAGCCCACCCAGCGCCATGCCGATGAGGAAGCCTGCCGGCAGAAGCCACGTCGAGCGGCCGCCGCAAATCCCGGCCCAGAGGCCGACCGCCAGCATCGCCAGGATGTGGTCGAAGCCGCCAAGCGGGTGCATCAGCCCCGCGACAAGGCCTTGAACTTGCTCGCCCCCGCCATGCGCGAGGGCGGGCACCGGCGCCAGCAGCGCCAGCAGAAGCAGCAGGCGGCGCATCAAGCGGCCGCCCCGGCGGCACGCAGCCCGCCCGATGTCAGAATGAACTCCGCAATCTCGGCCACGCCTTGGTTCTCCTTGAGGTTGGTAAAAATGAAGGGGCGCACGCCGCGCATGCGCTTTGCATCGCGATCCATCACGCCGAGATCGGCGCCGACCAGCGGCGCGAGGTCGGTCTTGTTGATCACCAGCAGGTCACTGCGCGTGATGCCCGGCCCGCCCTTGCGCGGAATCTTGTCCCCAGCCGAGACGTCGATGACGTAGATCGTGAGGTCCGCCAGTTCCGGGCTGAAGGTGGCGGCGAGGTTGTCGCCGCCGCTCTCGATGAACAGGATCTCGAGGGCCGGAAAACGCGCACTCATCTCCGCCACCGCGGCGAGGTTGATGGAGGCATCCTCGCGGATCGCCGTGTGTGGGCAGCCGCCGGTCTCCACGCCAATGATGCGGTCCGCCGACAACGCGCCGCTGCGGGTCAGGAACTCGGCATCCTCCTTGGTGTAGATGTCGTTGGTGATGGCGGCGACATCGTTGCCGTCACGCATCGCCTTGCACAGCCGATCGACGAGCGCCGTCTTGCCGGAGCCGACAGGGCCGCCGACACCGACGCGGAAGGGACCATGGGTCATGAGCGGAACAGCCTTGTGTACTGGGTTTCGTGACGCATCGAGAACAGGTCGAGCACGGGTGAAGCGCTGCCCAATTCATCGGGCGAAGTGATGGCGAGGGCGGCATCGGTCGCGGCCGCCACGGCGGGCAACAGCGCCGCCGTGGCGATCTGCCCATCCGTCTGACCCAGCGGCACGAGGCGCACACCGGCCGAGACGATGTTGGCCGCGAAGGCGTTGAGCCAGCCGAAACAGGCCTCTCTCAAGGGGATGTCGTGGAAGGCGGCGGCGGCGCCGCAGGCCACGGCATGTGTCAACCGCCCGGCGTGGCGCGCGCTGAAAGCGGCCAGGCGCGGCTCCGGCCAGGCGCTCAGCGTGACGCTGGCGAAAGCGGTGCCGGGCTGCATTGCCTCCAGCGCGAGTTCCTTCGTGCCGCGCCAGGCTGCGGCAAGTTCCGTTAGCCCATCGAGTGTCTCGGAATCGCCCGTCATTGCTGCACGCCAGGACAGCGCGAGCAATCCGCCATCCACTGACCCGGCGCCGAGCCGCAGCGCGGCCTCGACATAGGTGACGAGGTCCACGCGGTTGGTCACCGCGCCCTCCTCGACCGCCATCTCCAAGCCGTGGCTGTAGGAGAAGGCGCCGACCGGATAGGCAGGCGACAGCCAGGCGAGCAACCGGGCGAGGGCGCCGGCGCTGATGCCAAGGGGATTAGTGGTCGTGATGATGGTCGCCATCGCCGTGGTGATGGTCGTGACTGTGGGTGTGGCCGTGTGGATGCCCGGGCGCGCGATTGTGCTCGCCATAGGCGCCGCCCTCTGGATTGAAGGGTGCTTCGATCTGCCGGATCGTCGCCCCGAGCCCTTCGAGCATGCGCAGGATCACCTGGTCGTGCCGGATCAGGATACGCCCCGCATCGATCTCCGCCGGCAGATGCCGGTTGCCGAGATGCCAGGCGAGGCGCAGCAGCAGCGCGGGCGTACTCGCACTCACCTCGATCAAGGGCTCCGGCGCGGCGCGCACGCGCACATAGCCGCCGCCGACAAGTTCCAGGCCATCGCCATCGCGCATCACCTGCGCCTCGGCCAGATCGAGAATGAAGGCGAGCCTGCCCTCCGCCGTATAGAGTTTGCGACGGCGATGGCGGTCGTCGAAATCGATGGTGACGGTGTCGCGCGCCTGGTCCTCCGGCCAGGTGCCGGCGGCATGGACGATGGTGGCGCGGGGAACGGCGCTGTCGGGCATGGGGTCCTCAGAACAGGAAGTAGCGCTGTGCCATGGGCAGCACGGTGGCGGGTTCGCAGATCAGCAATTCGCCATCGGCGCGCACCTCATAGGTCTCGGCATCCACCTCCATCTTCGGCAGGGCGCTGTTCAGCACCATGTCGCGCTTGCTGATGCCGCCGCGCGTGTTGCCAACGGCGAGCAGCGGCCGCGTGAGGCCAAGCTGCCTGCCGATATCGGCGTCCAGCGCCGCCTGCGAGGTGAACATGACGGAGGAGAGCAGGCCGGACCGGCCGAAGCTGCCGAACATCGGACGGTAGTGGATCGGCTGCGGCGTGGGGATGGAGGCGTTGGGATCGCCCATCGGCGCCATCGCGATGGTGCCGCATTTCAGCACGTAGTCAGGCTTCACGCCGAAGAAGGCTGGCGACCACAGCACGAGATCCGCCAGCTTGCCGACCTCGACGCTGCCGACATGGGTGGCGACACCCTGCGCGATGGCCGGGTTGATGGTGTATTTCGCGATGTAGCGCCGCACGCGCAGATTGTCGTTGTCGCCGGTCTCGCCCGGCAGACTTCCGCGCTGCAGCTTCATCTTGTGCGCCGTCTGCCAGGTGCGGATGATGACTTCGCCCACCCGCCCCATCGCCTGGCTGTCGCTGCTCATCATGCTGATGGCGCCGAGGTCGTGCAGGATGTCCTCGGCCGCGATCGTCTCCTTGCGGATGCGGCTCTCGGCGAAGGCGACATCCTCCGGGATGCGCGGATCGAGGTGGTGGCACACCATCAGCATGTCGAGATGCTCATCCACCGTGTTGCGGGTGTAAGGCATCGTCGGGTTGGTGGAGGAGGGCAGGAAGTTCGGCTCGCCGATCACCTTCAGGATGTCCGGCGCATGCCCGCCGCCCGCACCCTCGGTGTGGAAGGCCTGGATGGTGCGGCCACCGACGGCACGTATCGTTTCATCAACGAAGCCGCTCTCGTTCAGCGTATCCGAATGGATCGCCACCTGCACGTCGAAGCGGTCCGCGACGGCGAGGCAGGTGTCGATGGCCTTGGGCGTGGTGCCCCAATCCTCATGCAGCTTCAGGCCGCAGACCCCAGCACGGATTTGTTCTTCGAGCGCGTCGGGCAGCGCCGCATTGCCCTTGCCGAGGAAGCCGAGATTCATCGGAAACGCCTCGGCCGCCTGCATCATCCGCGCGATGTGCCAGGGGCCCGGCGTGCAGGTGGTGGCGAGCGTGCCGTGGGCGGGGCCGGTGCCGCCGCCGAACATGGTGGTGACGCCGGAGGCCAGGGCCTCCTCGATCTGCTGCGGGCAGATGAAGTGGATGTGCGGGTCGATGCCGCCGGCGGTGAGGATGCGCCCCTCACCCGCGAGAATTTCCGTCCCCGGGCCGATGATGATGGTGACGCCCGGCTGCGTATCGGGATTGCCCGCCTTGCCGATGGACGCGATCAGCCCGTCCTTCAGCCCGACATCGGCCTTGTAGATGCCGCTGTGGTCGATGATCAGCGCATTGGTGATGACGGTATCCATCGCGCCACCGGCACGCGTGACCTGCGACTGGCCCATGCCGTCGCGAATCACCTTGCCGCCGCCGAACTTCACCTCCTCGCCATAGATGGTGAGGTCGCGCTCCACCTCGATGACGAGCTCGGTATCGGCAAGGCGCAGGCGGTCG
>JBBSCP010000152.1:0-10722 GCA_038250135.1 Acetobacterales bacterium
CGATGCGCTGCGCGAAGCGGTGGCGCTGCTGGCGTCGCGCGGCCTGACGCTCGCGGTGGCGGGGGCCGCCGATGCCTCGGTGTTCCGCAATGTCGGCGATGTGGACAGCGCGCGCGCGCTCGGCCGCGTCAGCGATGCCGAATTGCGTGCCTTGTATGAGAACGCGCTGTGCCTGATCTTCCCCTCGCGCTACGAGGGCTTTGGCCTGCCGCCGATCGAGGCGATGTGGTGCGGCTGCCCGGTGCTCGCCGCCGATGCCGGCGCGGTGCCGGAAGTCTGTGGCGACGCCGCGCTGTGGTTCGACGCGCAAGGCCCGCGCACCCCCGCCGCAGCGCTCGCCCGGCTGCTCGACGAGCCAGGTCTCACGGCCCATCTCGCCGAGGCTGGACGGATTCGTGCAAAACGCTACTCCTGGCCCGTCGCCGCCGCACGGCTGCTTGAATTGGTGGGATCCCGATGAGGATCGCGATCGTCCATGAATGGCTCGATACCTATGCGGGCTCCGAGCGTGTGCTCGAACAATTGCTGGAGATCTTCCCCGAGGCAGATCTGTTCGCGGTCTGCGATTTCCTGCCTGACTCCGAGCGCGGATTCCTGCGCGGCAAGGTGCCGACCACCAGCTTCATCCAGCGCCTGCCGCGCGCCCAGAAATGGTTTCGCTACTATCTCGGGCTGATGCCGCTCGCGGTCGAGCAATTCGATCTTTCGCCCTACGACATCGTCATCTCCTCCTCCCACGCCGTGGCGAAGGGCGTGCTGACGGGGCCGGCGACGCTGCATTTCTCCTACGTCCACAGCCCGATGCGCTACGCCTGGGATCTGCAGCACCAGTATCTGCGCCAGGCGCGGATGGAACACGGCGTGAAGGGGCTGCTGACGCGCTGGCTGCTGGCCAAGATGCGCGCCTGGGACCACACGAGCGCCGCGCGGCCGGATGTGATCGCGGCGAACAGCGCCTGGATCGCCGAGCGCATCCGCAAATGCTGGCGACGCGAGAGCGCGGTGCTGCACCCACCCGTCGATCTCGATGGCTTTCCCTTCGTTGCCATCAAGAACGACGCCTATGTCGTGGCCTCCCGCCTGGTGCCCTACAAGCGCATCGACCTCGTCGCCAAGGCCTTCCGGCGCATGCCCGACAAGCGCCTGATCATCGCCGGCGACGGCACCGAGATGCCGCGCCTGCGCGCGCTGGTCGGCGCCGCCACGAACATCGAGATTCGTGGCCGAGTGCCGCAGGCCGAACTCGTGCAATTGCTGCAATCCGCCCGCGCTTTCGTCTTCGCCGCCGAGGAGGATTTCGGCATCGCGATGGTCGAGGCGCAGGCCTGCGGCACGCCGCTGATCGTCTATGGCCGCGGCGGCGCCACCGACATCGTGCAGGACGGAATCACCGGCGTTTTGTTTTCGGAACAAAATGCCGAATCGGTCATCGACGCCGTGACGCGCTTCGAACGCCTGTCCATCGCGCCCGAAGCCTGCCGCGCCAATGCCGAGCGTTTCTCGCGTGACGCCTTCCGCACGCGGCTGCTCGACCTGCTGCGCGCGGCCTGCGCGGCGCGGGGCATGGCCGCACCATGATCCGCTTCAGCCTTGTCATGGCAACGCGCGGCCGCACGCGCGAGATTGCCGAATTCATCGAAAGCCTGATGGCGCAGAATCGCGACGATGCCGAGTTGATCATCGTCGATCAGAACGAGGATGCGCGGCTCGACGCCGTGCTGGCGCCCTATGCGGGGCGGTCGAACCTGATCCATCTGCGCTCGGCCGTGGCGAAGGCGAACCATGCGCGCAACCTCGGCCTGCACGCTGCGCGCGGCGATCTCGTCAGCTTCCCGGATGATGACTGCCTCTACCCGGACGGCCTGCTCGATCATGTCGCGCGCGCCTTCGATGCAGACGCGGCGCTGATGGTCCTCACCGGCCCTGCGGCAAGCCCCGAAGGCGGGCTCGGCTCCGGCCGCTGGCGCGCCGAGGGCGGCGCGATCGACTCGGCCAATGTCTGGACCAGCGTGATCGAATTCAACCTCTGGCTCCGGCGCGAGGTGGCGCTTGCGCTGGGCGGCTTCGACGAAGCCATGGGGCCGGGCACGCCGATCGGCTCGGCCGAGGGCAATGACCTCGTGCTGCGCGCGGTGCAAGCCGGGTATGTCGCGCGCTACGATCCCGCGCTGCGCATCGTCCACCCCGACAAGCGCCTGTCGGAGGTCGCGGTGGCGCGCGCGGCGGTCTATGGCCGCGGCCTCGGCTTCGCGCTGCGGCGGCATGGCGTGGCGCCACGCATCTGGCTGCCCTTCTTCATCCGCCCGCTCGGCGGCGTGGTGGTAAGCCTGCTCAAGCTGCGTCCGCATGAGGCGGCCTACTACGCCATGACCTTCTGGGGCCGCGCCCAGGGGTTCGTCACGCGATGAGGATCGCCATCGGCATCGCCACGCGCGGCCGCGCGCCGATCCTGGCCGAAATCCTGCACGACCTCCGGCAGCAGACACGCACGCCGGATCGTGTGCTGGTCTGCCATGTGACGGCGGATGACGTGGCGGACCTGCCCGCGCGCTTCCCTCAGGTGCAGTTCCTGACAGCGCCCGCCGGCCTGCCGCGCCAGCGCAACGCCCTCCTCGATGCCTGCGCGGATTGCGACGCGGTACTTTTCCTCGACGATGATTTCCTTGCAGCATCGGACTATCTGCGCGTGACCGAGGCGGTGCTGGACGCGCATCCGGATTGCGTCGTCACCACCGGCACGGTCATCGCCGATGGCGCCAAGGGTCCGGGCATTTCGGTCGAGGAAGGCCGCGCAATGCTCGGTGCCGATCGCGGCGCGGCTGAGGCGATGGCCGTCGCGCCGCATTTCAACGGCTATGGCTGCAACATGGCGCTGCGCCTCAAGCCGATGCGCGCGCATGGGCTGCGCTTCGACGAGCAATTGCCGCTCTATGGCTGGTACGAGGACCTCGACCTGACGCGGCGGCTAGGCGTGCACGGGCAAATCCTGCGCCTCGCCGGCGCGCGCGGCGTGCATCTCGGCACAAAGGCCGGGCGCGTCGCGGGGCTTCGGCTCGGTTACAGCCAGGTGGCGAATGCGCTCTATCTGGCGCGCAAGGGGAGCTATCCCTGGAACCGCGCACTCCGCTCCGCGGCGCGGCACCTGGCCATGAATGCCGCGCGCAGTGCCTTCCCGGAGCCGCATGTGGACCGCATAGGCCGACTGCGCGGCAATCTTCTCGCACTGGCCGATTTGTTGCGCGGGCGGATGCACCCGATGCGCGTGACGGAGTTGTAGCGCACATGGACGATCTGCTGTTCATCGCCAGCAAGCTGCTTTGGGGCGTGCTGCGGCCGAACACGCTGGCGCTGGTGCTGGCGGTCATCGGCTTCGCGCTGATGTGGCGCGGCCGACGCATCGGGCGCTGGCCGCTGCTGCTCGGGCTCGGCTGGTATGCGGCGGTCTTCGCCCTGCCGGTCGCGACGCTGCTGACCCTGCCGCTGGAGGAGCGCTTCGCAAGGCCGGCAACCCCGCCCGCCGACGTCACCGGCATTCTCGTGCTCGGCGGCGCGGTGGAGCAGGCGATGACGGTGGCGCATGGCATCCCCGCGCTGAATGGCGCGGCGGAGCGGATGACCGAGGCCGTGGCGCTGGCCCGCCGCTACCCGCAGGCGAAGCTGGTCTTCACCGGCGGCTCCGCCTCGATCGTGCAGGGCGGACCCACGGAATCGGACACCGCCCGGCGTCTGTTCCGCGATCTGGGCGTACCGGATGCGCAGCTTGTCCTTGAGGATCAGAGCCGCAACACGCATGAGAACGCCACCTTCACCCACCGCCTGCTGGCGCCCCTGCCCGGCCAGACCTGGCTGCTGGTAACCTCGGCGAGCCACATGCCGCGCTCGGTCGGCACGTTTCGGGCAGCAGGATGGCAGGCGGTGCCCTGGCCGGTGAACTACACCGCGGCGCGCGACCCGGCGCTGTGGTGGGACGACCCGTTCCCGACGCGGCTCAACCGCGCCGAATGGGCACTGCGGGAGTGGGTCGGGATGGTCGCCTATCACCTGATGGGCCGCACGGACGCGCTGTTTCCAGCGCCCTGATCAGCGTGCGCGGTAGATCTCCACCGGGCCGCGCGCTTCCTGGACCGTTGCCGCCAGATCGTAGTGCGCGGCGACGGTCGCCATCACCTCGGCCGCGGCGGCGGGGCGCATGTTGTGCATCCAGCCGCGATCCACGACGATGACCCGGGGGCGGGAGGCCAGCACGCGATCCAGCTCGGCCTGGGTGTTGGTGTCAGACAAATCCTCGAAGACGCCAGTCAGGTGCGCCGGAAAGGGAAAGCGCGTGGCCAGCGCGGCGCCCGACATCACATAGATGCTCGGATGGTAGTTCGCGATAAAGGCCGTCCCGCCCGGCCCGGCGAGGGCGGCGACGGCGGCCGCCACCTCCCGCGCCGGGTCGCGGTGCATCAGGCCGGGGCCGCGCTCGATCCGGTTGAACATCTCGGCGCGCCAGGCGTCGGCGGCGATCAGGGCGACCAGGCCGATGAAGGCCGGGCGCAGCAGCTCCGGTCGCGCCACGGCGCGCGCGACTTTCCAGGCACCGATGGCCGCGAGCAGCGAAAGCGGCGGCAGCCAGAGCAGGAAGTAATGCGCGAAGTAGAAGCCGGGTGCGGCGATGGCGAGCGAAATCACCGCGAACCAGAACAGAAGAAAACCCGTCAGCCAGCGCCCGGGCCGGTCCTGCCAGGGCCGCCAGGCGGCGAGTGCGACGCCCGCCGCGACGAAGGCCGGCGCCACTTGCAAGGCCGCGGCGGTGATGCGCCGCGAGGCCTCGGCGGGCGGAATTCGTTCCAGCGAGTAGCGGAAGGGCGCGAGCAGCGAGCCGTCGATATACTCGGCCAGCCAGCCCTGCAGCAGATAGACAAGCCCCATCAGCAGGAACGGCCCGGCACAAAGCAGCGCATAGGCACCCGCCATCGCCAGCGCCCGACGCCAGGGCAGCGCGCCGCGCAGCAGCGCAGGCCCCACCAGAAGCGCGAAGGCCAGGCAGCCCTCCGGCACCACCACCTGCTTCACCAGCAGCGCGAGGCCCACCAGCACGCCCATGGCGCAAAGCGCGCCCCAGCCCGGCGCCTCGGGCTGCGGTCCCAGGCCCCTCAACGCACCGCGCAGGCCGATCGCCATGGCGCCGGTGATGAAGGGCGCAATCAGCAACTCGGTATTGGTCGAGAGCCCGCTCAGCAGCAGCGTCTGCGCCGCGTAGATGACGCCCGCCGCCACGCCCACCGCGCGCGGCAACCCACCGACCCGTGCCACGGCATAAAGCGCGCCGGCCGTCGCGCCGACGCAGAGCGTCCCCAGCAGCCGCGCCGCCTCCACCGAGGTGCCGAAGGCCGCGAAGGCGAGCGCGAACATTGCCGGCGCCCCGACCGGATGCATGTCCCAGGCCACCACGAGCGGCCAGCCGCCGGCCAGCCATTCCCGCGCCTGCACCATGTAGAGCCCCTCATCCGTATCGACCACACCGGGGACGAAGGAGGTCAGGCGCAGCAGAAAGGCGGCGGCGAAAAGGAACAGCACCGCCGCCAAATCGGCGCGATGGCCGAGGGTAGCTTTCGGGCGGTTCAGGATGGTCTGGCCGTCAGGCATGGGGTCTCACGCCGGGCCGGAGCGGCCCTCGCGCCCTCCCTTCCCAGACCAGGGCGGCAAGGGCAAGGCGTTGGCGGGACAGGGTGCCTCAATTCTCCGGCTGGAAACCGCTGTCGCGCACAACGGGGCCCCATGCGTCCCGCTCGCGTCGGATGCGCGCGGCGAATTCAGCCGGGCTGGCCGAGGCGGTGGCGCTGAACTCCAGCCGGTCGAGTGCGGCGATCATCTCCGGCTGGCGCGCCACCTGGGCGATCGCGGCATGCAGCGCGGCGACGATCGGCGCCGGCGTGCCGGCCGGTAGCGCCGCGCCGAACCATTCATCCTTGGCGAGGTCCGGATGCCCGAGCTCGACCATGGTCGGCACGTCCGGGAAGCGCGGATTGCGCGTGGGGGAGGTCACGGCAAGTATCCGCGCCCCCGTGCCATGCTGCGGCGAGACATCGCCGAGCACGCCCACGAACAGCGGCAGCCGCCCACCGATCAAATCCTGCACCGCCGGCACCGCACCGCGATAGGGCACATGTGTCATGCGCACACCGATCTTCTTCGCCAGAATGATGCCCAGGAAATGCGGCGCCGAGCCCGCCGCCGGGGAGGCGAAGGGCACCTCGCCGGGCTGCGCCTTCAGCCAGGCAACGAGGTCGGCGAAGCTGCGCGCCGGATGGGAAGCCGGCACGGCGAAGGCGAAAGGGAAGGTGCAGACGGTGGAGACGGGGATGAGGTCCGTCAGCGCGTCGTAGCGCACCTCGCGCGGGAAGACGTGCGGCTGCAGCGTCAGCATCGAGGCCGGCGTCTGCAGATAGGCGCTGCCATCCTTCTCGGCGTCGCGCACCGCCTCCACCGCGATGCGCCCGGCGGCGCCGACACGGCCCTCGACGATGATGTTGGGCGCGTAGATCCCGCGCAGCTTCTCGGCGTAGAGCCGCGCCACGATGTCGGACGAGCCGCCAGCCGGAAAGCCGATGATCACCCGCGCAGTGCGGTTGATCGTCTGCCCAAGCGCCGGCGCGGCGAGCCCGGCAATGGCGGCGCCCAGCACGGCGCGACGTGGCATCAGCATGACCATGGCCTTGCAGCCTCCCTGTCCCTTTGTTCGAAGGATGATGGCCAAGCGAAGCGGCCGTTACAAGGTCGCCGACCCGCCCGCCAGCAGGCCCAGGGCGAAGGATTGCGCGAGCCCATTGCCCGGCATGCGACCCCGCCGGCGGCAAACAGGTTTGGGATCGCGAGCCATCGGCGCAGAGCTTGCTTGCCGCGCCATCCACCCGCACCCCGCCCTGGGCATGCGCCAGCCCGCCCGATGGCGGCCCGACGCGGGGGTGGGTTGGCCGGCCGGCGACGATCCGGCTAAGGATGGGGCCTGGGGTCGGAGGGGCAACGCATGCGTAAATTGATTCTGTTGATGGTGGCAGCACTTGGGCTGGGCGGCAGCGTGGCGGCGCAGACCGGCGGCGAGCTGCCGCATGCCTGGGTGTTCGGCTCCTGGACCGGCGGCATCTTCCCGCCTGGCGAGACCACCGGCACGCGCTGCACCGGCCAGCCGAGCGTGATCTTCACGCGCGACGTGGTGATGCGCGCCTCGGTCTTCGACGTGGCCTATCGCCAGCGGCTGATCGAAACGGTTTCGACAGGGGAGAACACGCTGGAGTTCCGCATGGTGCCGGTGCCGGCGCAATCTGGCCCGCTTGGCTCGCGCCTGCCGCCGGATTTGGGCTTCGGCTGCGCGGGGGGCATCAATTCGCTCCGCGTCGAGCGGCGCGGGCCGAACGAGATCGTCTTCCCCAACTGCGCCGACTTTCCCTCGCCGCTGCTGCGCTGCGCGGGCAATTGAGTGCGCATCGCGATCATCCACGCGCTGCGCCATTCGCCGCCGCCGATCGAAGCCGCCTTCGCTGCGATCTGGCCCGAGGCGCAGCTGATGAACCTGCTCGATGACAGCCTCTCGGGCGACCTCTCCCGCGATGGCGCGCTGACGCCGGCGATGGGCGAGCGCTTCGCCACGCTGGCGCGCTACGCGGCGGGCACGGGGGCGGCGGGGCTGTTGTTCTCCTGCTCCGCCTTCGGGCCTTGCATCGAGGCCTGCGCGCGCGACCTGGCGCCGATGCCGGTGTTGAAGCCGAACGAGGCGGCGATCGAGGAAGCCTGCGCGGTGGGTCGGCGGGTCGGCCTGCTCGCCAGCTTTCCCGGCACGCTGGCCTCCATGCCGCGGGAATTTCCGCCCGGCGTGGAGATTGTGCCCTGCCTCGCGCCAGGCGCGCTGGCGGCGCTGGATGCGGGCGATCCGGCGACCCACGACCGGCTGTCGGCCGAGGCGGCGCTGACACTCAGCGACTGCGACGTGATCCTGCTCGGCCAGTTCAGCCTGGCGCGGGCGGCGAAGGCGGTTGCCGCCACCACGGGGTTGCCGGTGGTGACGACGCCGGGCTCGGCGGTACGGCGGATGAAGGCGCTGCTGCGGGGTTGAGGATGATCGTCGCGTCATCCGCCGCGGCCTGATCCAGCGCGGCGGGTGGCAATTCCGGCATGATGTCGCGCGCCCCGGCCGTGCGGACCAGCACCTCGATACGCGCTTCCAGCGACGGGTGTGTGGCAAACCAGGCCGGGCCGAGACTGTTCGCGCCATCGTGCAGCAGCATGGCGCGCAGCTGAGAGGGCATGCCCTGCATTTCGGCGTGGCCGGAGATCCTGCGCAGCGCCGTCACCATCGAATCCGGATCGGCCGTGAGTTCCACAGCGCCGGCATCGGCGAGGAATTCGCGGTTGCGCGACAGCGCCATGCGCAGCGCGATCGACAGCACCCAGGCCAGCGCCGCCACCGCGAGCGCCACCAGCACCAGCGCCCCCGCGCCGCCCTTGCCACGGTTGGAGGAGGAGGAAGTTCGCGCGGTGCGCCGCAAGCTGGTCCGCGAAAAGCCACGGATCAACAGCTCGCCCCCCACCGAGATCACGCCGGCAAAAACCGCCGCCACCACGCCGAGGCGCGCATCGCCGTTGCGGATATGGGTCAGCTCATGCGCCAGCACGGCGCGCAGTTCGGCTTGGTTCAGCGCGCTGAGCAGCCCGCGCGTGACGGTGATGGCGCCCTGGTCGAGCGTCATGCCCGAGGCATAGGCGTTCATCGCTGCGGTCTCGATCACCGCGAGGCGGGGCGTGCGCATGCCGCGGCTGATGGCCAGCGCCTCGGTGGTGTCCCACAGCAGCCGTTCCTGGTCGCGCGTCACGGCGGTGGCGCCGGCGACGGCATCGATGATGCGCTGGTTCGCAAACCAGGCGATGGCGAACCAGATCAACGCGATCACCACCGCCACCGGGAGGGCGGCGGGCAGCATGGCGATGCTCTCATTGAAGCCGGCCCAGAAGCCCGCCTTGCCGTCGGCCGCGGCGAGCAACGTGAAGGCCCAGGTGATCAGCACCAACAACACCGGAAAGCCGGCCAGCAACAGCAGGCTGCGCAGCCCGGTGTTCCAGATATGCGTCTTGAGGCCGAAGGTCGGAAGGATGGGAAGACCCTCCCGGGCTAGAACTTCACCGCCGGCGCGGACTTCGTCATGGCGCGCTCGGCGTCGTCCAGCTCGAAGAAGCCGCGCGGGCCGAAACCGGCGGTGCCAGCGAAGAACACCGCGGGGATGGACTGGATCGCCGCGTTGTATTCGCTGACGCTGTTGTTGAAAAAGCGCCGCGCCGCCGCGAGCGTGTTCTCCACCGTCGAAAGTTCGCCTTGCAGGGCAAGGAAGTTCGAATTGGCCTTGAGGTCCGGATAGGCCTCCGAAAGCGCGAACAACCGCCCCAGCGCCGCACCGAGCTGGCCCTCCGCCGCCGAGGCCTGTTCCGGCCCGCGTGCATTCACCGCCACGCTGCGCGCCTGCACCACCGCATCGAGCGTGCCGCGCTCATGCGCCGCATAGCCCTTCACCGTCTCGACGAGGTTGGGGATCAGATCGTGGCGCTGCTTGAGCTGCACCTCGATATCCGCCCAGGACTGGTTGGTGGTCTGCCGCAGCGACACCAGCCGGTTGTAGATGACGACCAGCCACACCAGCAGCAGTACGATGACGCCGAGAAGGATCCATTCCATCAGCCGGGCTCCCGTATCCGGAACTGACGTTAGGCTGCCTTCTCGCGTTCGGAAAGGATGCCATCGGCACGCCGGAACGCCTCCGCCATGCGGGGCCCAGGCATCGCGCCGCTGAACAGCAAATGCCGGTCCATCAGAAAGGAGGGTACGCCGGACAAGCCGCCGCGCCGTGCAGCCATGTCCTCGGCGATCACCTCGGCGCGATGCTCTGGGCCGGCGAGCATGGTGGCCACCCCCGGCAGGCCGGCCGCGTCGGCGACGGCGTCGAGCGTGGCGGCGTCGCCGATATCCTTTCCGTCGTGGAAATAGGCCTGGAACAGCGCCTCCATCACCGCATCCTGCACGCCGGCATCTTCGGCCATACGGATCACACGATGTGCGGCGATGGTGTTGGGAGTGCGCAGCATGCGCTCATGCCGGAAGGTGAGGCCGGCGGCGCGGCCGGCCTCGGCGACGTTGCGGTCGAGCTCCACGCCGCGCTCGACGCTGCCGAATTTCTGGGCGCGGTAGGTGGCGCGCTCGACCCCTTCCTCGGGCATCTCGGGGTTGAGCTGGAAGGGGCGCCAGCGGATGGCGAAGCTCAGGCCTTCTTTTGCCAGCTCGGCCAGCGCGGACTCCAGGTGTCGCTTGCCAATCCAGCACCAGGGACAGATGGCGTCGGAGACGATGTCGATGCTGCGGCTCTCGGCCATGCGGGGCTCCTGTATGGATGTATGGCCCTGTCTGGCCCAATCGGGTGGTCCCGCGCAACCACGGCGCGTTCAGCGATGCTTCACGAAAATCCCGGAAGTTGGTCGCGTAGGCCAAGCCGGGCGGATATCCGCCGCCCAGATTGCGGCGATGCAGGCACGGCAGATTCAGGCCTTGACCAGCGCGCGACTGTACGCGCTGTCGCCGACGCAACTCAGCGCCATGTTCGGCTGAGCGCCGCCAGCCGAGCGGGCACCTGCGCCAGCACCTCGGAGCCGGCATTGGCGAAGGCGAGGCGCAGATGGCGCTCCTGCCCCGGGCCGAAG
>JBBSCP010000153.1:0-10615 GCA_038250135.1 Acetobacterales bacterium
CAACCCGCGCAATCGCCTCACGCTGCGCGACCTGTGGGTCGCGCTGGACATGGGCGCGCGCTACGCGCTGGCGGTCGGCGCGGCGGCGGCGGCGGTGGGCATGGTGGTCGGCGTGGTCACGCTCACCGGTGCCGGCTTCCGCATCGGTTTCATCGTGACGCAAGCGGCCGCCAGCACCGCGCAAATGTTCGTGCCGTTGCTGGATATTCTGCCCGCGGGCTTTGGCAGCCTGCAGGGCCTCACCTTGTTCCTCACGCTGGTATTCGTGGCGCTGATCTGCATCGTGATGGGCTGCGGAATCCCGACGACGGCGCTGTATATCGTGCTGGCCGCGATCGCGGCGCCGGCGGTGGTGCAACTCGGCGTGCCGCCGCTGGCCGCGCATCTGTTCATTCTCTACTACGGCATCCTCGCGGATTTGACGCCGCCGGTCTGCGTGGCGGCCTATGCGGCGGCCGGCATTGCGGGCTCGAACCCGTTCCGCACGGGACTTACCGCCTTTCGCCTGGGGTCGGCCAAGGCGACGGTGCCCTTCGTGTTTGCCTATGCGCCGGTGATGCTCATCATGGTCGATGACTTCACGCTCAGCGCCTTCTTGTTCGTCACCATAACCTGTGCTCTCGGCGTTCTGATGCTCGGCATCGGTCTGACGGGCTTCGCCTTCACCCATATGGGCCTCGCCGCGCAATTCGGCCTGGTGCTGGCGGCCTTGCTGATGATCTCGCCGAACGGACCGCTGACGGCGGTAGGCGTGGCGGTGGCGGCGCCGATCCTGGCCTTCAACTGGCTGCGGGCAAGGCGGGGCAAGACAAGCGTTGACGGCGCCCCTCGCGCCACCTAAGGCCTGCATCAGGTAAATGACAAAGCGTAAATCCGCGCGCGATCGAGGGGAGTGCCGAGCATGGTCTGGGACATCAACAGGCGTGGCTTGATCGGCGGCACGGCAGTTCTGGCGGGAGCAGCCACGCTCGGCCTGCCGCGTGAGGCCGTCGCGCAGACGCCGCGCAACACGCTGGTGATCGCCGCCAACATCGACGACATCGTCGCCACCGACCCGCATCACAGCTTCGAGGTGACCGGCAGCGACCTGCTGAAGAACGTCTACGACCAGCTGTTCACGCTCGACCCCACCAAGCCTTCGGCCGAGTTGCAGCCCGCACTGGCCGAGGGCTTCACCGTCTCCCAGGATGGCCTGACCTTCACCCTCCGCATCCGCCAGGGAGTGCGATTCCATTCCGGAAATGCGCTTACGGCGGCCGATGTGGTCTACTCGGTGCGCCGCCCGTTGCTGATCAACCGCACGCCTGCCTTCATGTATCGCTCCGTCGGGCTGACGCGCGAGAACATCGAGCAGACGGTCCGCCAGACCGGCGAATTCGAGGCCGCCGTCACCTTCGACCGCGCCTATGCGCCCTCCCTCATTCAGAACCTGTTCACGGCGACCATCGCCTCGGTCCTCGACAGCCGCCTCGTGCAGCAGAATGCCGGCGAGGATCAGGGCAATGCCTGGCTCAACCGCAACTCCGCCGGCTCGGGCGCCTTCCGTCTTGCGCGCTTCCAGCCGAATGAGAGCTACACGCTCGAGCGCAACGACAATTGGTGGCGCGGGCGCGCGTACCTCCAGCGCGTGATCGTGCGCCATGTGCCCGAACCCGCGACGCAGCGCCTGCTGGTGGAACGCGGCGATGTGGATATTGCGCGCAGCCTGACACCGACCGACATCACCGCGCTGCGCGGCCGGCCGAACCTGACCGTCTCGGAATTCCCGCGCGGCACGATCCAGTACTTCAGCGCCAACCTCTCGAACCCGCTGCTCGCCAATCCGAAGGTGATCGAGGCGCTGAAGTATCTCGTGGATTACGACGGGATCGCGAACAACCTGCTGCCCGGCCAGGTCTTCCCGCACCAGACTTTCATCCCGCGCGCCATCCTGGGCGAGCTCGATTCCCGCCCCTACACGCTGAACCCGGAGCGCGCGCGCGTCTTGCTGGCCGAGGCAGGGCACCCGAACGGCATTTCGCTCACCATCGACACGGCGAATACCTTCCCTTCCCTCGACGTCGCGCAGACGCTGCAGGCGAGTTTCGCGCGCGGCGGTGTGCGCCTTGAAGTGTTGCCGGCAACCGGCGGGCAGGTGCTGGCGAAATTCCGGGCGCGCAACCATCAGCTGTTCATCGGCATCTGGGGCCTGGGCTACCCCGACCCGCACTACAACGCCGACAGCTTCGCGCATAACCCTCCCGGTCGCGACAATCCCGGCAAGCTCACCTGGCGCAACGCCTGGGACATTCCAGGCCTGAGCGCGCGCACCGAGGCCGCGATGGCCGAGCGCGACGCGAATGCGCGCGCCGCCATCTACCGCCAGATCCAGGAGGAATTCCTCGGCACCTCGCCTTTCGCGGTCTTCGCGCAGCAGCAGGTGCAAACGGTGCAGCGCAGCAACGTCACCGGCTACCTGGCCAGCTCGCCCGGACTTTCGGCCATCTATTGGCTGGCGCAGAAGGGTTGAGGTGATCGCGCTTCCGGGGCTGCGCGCAGCGCGGGAGGCAGCGCAGCTTTCCGTGCAGCTTGGCATCACGCTGCTCGGCCTGCTCGCCGTTACCTTCTTCATCGGCCGCGTCGTGCCGATCGACCCGGTGCTGGCCGTTGTCGGCGACCAGGCGCCGCGTGATGTCTATGAGGCCGTGCGCATCGAGCTCGGCCTCGACCGGCCGGTCTGGGTGCAGTTCGGCCTTTATGTGCAAAAGATTCTGAGCGGCGATTTCGGCACCTCGCTCGTTACCAACCGCGCCGTTGCCGAGGATATCATCCGCGTCTTTCCGGCGACTCTCGAGCTCGCCACGCTGGCCACGTTCATCGGTGTGCTGCTCGGTGTGCCGATGGGGATTGCGGGCGCGGTGTGGCAGGATCGATGGCCAGATCAGCTCGTGCGCGTGCTGGGGCTGGTCGGTTATTCCGTGCCGATCTTCTGGCTCGGCATCATCGGCCTGCTGGTGTTCTACGGCATCCTCGGCTGGGTCGCCGGCCCCGGGCGCCTTGGCGTCTTCTTCGAGGATGTCGTGCCCACCATCACTGGCGTGATCCTGATCGACGCCGCCATCGCCGGTGAGTGGGAGGTGTTCTGGAACGCCGTCTCGCACGTCGTGCTGCCATCCGCCGTGCTCGGCTATTTCTCGGTGGCCTATATCGCGCGCATGACGCGCAGTTTCATGCTCGACCAGCTCGCGCAGGAATACGTGGTGACAGCGCGCGCCAAGGGGCTTTCGGAAGCGCGGATCATCTGGGTTCACGCGCTGCGCAACGTTGCCGTGCCGCTGATCACCGTCGTCGCCCTGTCTTATGCGCGGCTGCTGGAGGGCGCGGTGCTGACCGAGACGGTCTTCGCCTGGCCCGGCCTTGGCCGCTACCTGACCACGGCGCTGCTGGCCGCCGACATGAACGCCGTACTCGGCAGCACCATCGTCGTCGGCGCCGTCTTCGTGGGGCTCAACATGATCTCCGACGTGCTGTATCGCCTGATGGACCCGCGCGCCCGATGACCGACACCGATTGGCGCGCTCGGCTGCTCTCGGACGCACCCGCTTCAAGGCGGCAGGCGCGGATCGGCCAGGCCTATCGCGGTTGGCTGCAATTCCAGCGCAACCGCCTCGCGCTGCTCGGCCTGGGTATCGTGCTGGCGCTGGTGCTGCTGGCCGCGCTGGCGCCGCTGGTGGCGCCGCATGATCCCTACGCCCAGAACCTGGCACGCCGGCTGCTGGCGCCGAGTGCCACGCATTGGCTCGGCACGGATGAATTCGGGCGTGACGTCCTCTCCCGCCTGCTCTACGGCGCGCGCATCACGCTGATGATCGTCGTGCTCGTGGCCCTTATCGCCGCGCCCATCGGGCTGATCGTCGGCACGGCTTCGGGCTATCTCGGCGGTGCGGTGGATGCGGTACTGATGCGCATCACCGACATCTTCCTCGCCTTCCCGAGCCTGATCCTGGCGCTCGCCTTCGTTGCAGCGCTGGGGCCGGGGATCGAGAACGCGATCATCGCCATCGCGCTCACCTCCTGGCCGCCCTATGCGCGCATCGCGCGGGCCGAGACGCTGACCATCCGCAATAGTGATTACATCGCGGTGGCGCGCATCCAGGGTGCTAGCACGCCGCGCATCCTGTTCGGCCACGTCATGCCGCTGTGTACCTCGAGCCTCATCGTGCGCGTGACACTCGACATGGCGGGCATCATCCTGACGGCGGCCGGCCTGGGCTTCCTCGGCCTCGGCGCGCAGCCGCCGATGGCGGAGTGGGGGGCGATGGTTTCCTCCGGCCGGCGCTACATCCTGGACCAATGGTGGGTGGCGACGATCCCGGGGCTTGCGATCTTCATCGTCAGCCTCGGCTTCAATCTGCTGGGCGATGGGCTGCGCGACGTGCTGGACCCGCGCAAATCATGACGCCTCTGATCGAGGTCGAGGATCTTCGCATCAGCTTCCCGACGGCCAAGGGCAGCTTCGACGCGGTGCGCGGCGTCTCCTTCACTTTGGGGCGGGAGAAGCTTGGCATCGTCGGCGAAAGCGGCTCCGGCAAGTCGCTCACCGGGCGCGCGCTGATGCGCCTGCTGACACCGGCCGCGCAGCTCTCCGCGAAGCGCCTCGCCTTCGACGGGCAGGATCTGCTGCAAGCCACGCCGCGCGATCTGCGCCGCATCCGCGGCCGGCGCATCTCGCTGGTGTTGCAGGACCCGAAATACGCGCTGAACCCGGTGATGACCGTCGGCGAGCAAATCGGGGAAGCCTTCCGCACGCATCACCGCGTGAGCCGCGCCGAGGCCCGTGCCAAGACCCTCGCGATGCTGGAGGCCGTGCGCATCCGCAACCCTGTTCGCGTGCATGATCTGTATCCGCACGAGGTCTCGGGTGGCATGGGCCAACGCATCATGATCGCGATGATGCTGATCCCCGAGCCCGATCTGCTGATCGCGGATGAACCGACCTCCGCGCTCGACGTCACGGTGCAGATGCAGGTGCTGGCCATCCTCGATGACCTGGTCACGCAGCGCGGCATGGGCCTGATCTTCATCAGCCACGATCTCAACCTCGTGGCCAGCTTCTGCGACCGGATCCTCGTGATGTATGCCGGGCGCATCGTCGAGGAATGCCGCGCCAGCGAACTCCACGCCGCGACGCACCCCTACACGCGTGGCTTGCTGGCCAGCCTGCCGCGAATCGAGGAAAGCCGCGCCGAACTCGCCGTGCTGACTCGCGACCCGGCCTGGCTCACGGCATGATCGACATCCGCGACCTCACCGTCACTTTCGGCCGTGGCACGCAGGCGGTGGCGGCGGTGCGCGGCCTATCGCTGCATGTCGGCGAGGGCGAGAGCTTCGGGCTGGTCGGTGAAAGTGGTTCCGGCAAATCCACCGTGCTGCGCGTGCTTACCGGCCTCAACGAGAAATGGCAGGGCAGCGCCAGCCTCGCCGGACTCTCGGTGGCACGGCGTGACCGGCGCTTTCCGCGCCTCGTGCAGATGGTGTTCCAGGACCCCTATGGCTCGCTGCATCCGCGCCATACGGTCGATCACGCGCTGTCCGAACCGCTCGCCATCCACGGCATCGAGGATGCGAACGAACGCGTTTCGCGGGCGCTGGAGCAGGTCGGCCTCGGCCCGGCCTTCCGCTTCCGCTACCCGCACCAGCTCTCCGGCGGCCAGCGCCAGCGCGTGGCGATCGCGCGCGCGCTGATGCTCGAACCCAAGGTGCTGCTGCTGGACGAGCCGACCTCCGCGCTCGACGTCTCGGTGCAGGCCGAGATCCTCAATCTGCTACGCCGGTTGCGCGACGAACGGGGCCTCACCTATCTTCTCGTCAGTCACAACCTCGCGGTGGTGGCCCACATGTGCGACCGGCTGGCCGTGATGAATCGCGGCGTGGTGGTGGAGGAAATGGCGGTGGATACGCTCCGCCGGCAGGAGCCCGCCGAGGCCTATACGCGGCAATTGCTGCTCGCCAGCCGCGGCTATGACCGCGAGGTGGCGCGCGCGATGATCACCTACGATTGATCGCGCTTGCCGTGCTGCGAGGCAACGTGCTGAATGGCGCAACGAGTCCCACACGCCCCGAGGAGGCCCCGCATGAAGCGCCGCAACCTGATTACCCAGACCGCCCTCGGCGGTGCCGCCACGGCGGGGCTCGCCACGCCGGCGCTGAGCCAGGGGCGGATCGAATGGCGCATGGTCACGCTCTGGCCACGCAACCTGCCCGGGCCGGGCGTGGCAGCGCAGAAGGTGGCGGACCGCATCGGCCTGGTTACCTCGGGGCGCATCAATGTGCGCCTGTTCGCGGCCGGCGAGGTGGTGCCCGCGCCCGGCGCCTTCGATGCGGTGGCGGCCGGCACGGCGGATCTCTACCATGGCGTGCCGAGCTTCTGGATATCGAAGTCGCCCGGCATCGGCTTCTTCGGCAGCTTCCCCTTCGGGCTCACGGCCTTCGAGCAGCAGGGCTGGATGATGCATGCCGGCGGCCAGGCGCTGTATGACGAGATCTACGCGAAGTTCGGCGTGAAGCCCTTCAACACCGGCAATTCCGGCCCGCAATGGCTCGGTTGGTTTCGGCGAGAGCTCCGTTCCATCGACGATTTCCGGGGCTTGCGCTTCCGTACAGCG
The DNA here is from genome assembly GCA_038250135.1 of Acetobacterales bacterium. GTDB lineage: Bacteria > Pseudomonadota > Alphaproteobacteria > Acetobacterales > Acetobacteraceae > Falsiroseomonas. Next base: position 6,645 of record JBBSCP010000153.1, read on the forward strand.
GGCCTGGGTGGCGAAATGTTCCGCCGCGCCGGCGCCTCCGTCGTCACGCTGCCCGCCGGCGAGATTTTCGCCGCGCTGCAATCCGGCACGATCGACGCCGCGGAGTTCCTCGGCCCCTTCAGCGACGCGCCGCTCGGCCTGCATCAGGTGGCGAAGAACTACTATTATCCTGGTGTACAGGAGCCTTCCTCGGCCGAGGAGATCGGCATCAACCTCGCGCGCTGGAACGCGCTGCCCGATGACCTCAAGACCGCTGTGCGATTCGCCTGCCAAAGTGTCGCGGAGGAGATCACCTCCGAATACGATGTGCGCCACCCTGTCGCGTTGGCCGAGCTCGTTGCCCGGCATGGCGTGGTGGCGCGGGAAGCGCCGCGCGACCTGCTGATCGCGCTCGGCAATTCGGCGGGGCAGATGCTGGCCGAGTATCGCGCGCATCAGGACCCGCTGGTGAAGCGCATCGCCGACAGTTACGCGGCCTTCCGCAACCGTAGCCAGGCCTACATGTTGCAGAGCTACGCGGGGAACTTCTCGGCCCGCGGGCTGCCGATCAACTGGGGGTGAGCGCGCTTCAGCTGCTCGCCGACGCGATCGATGCGTTGAATCGGCGCATCGGCCTGGCGCTGCGCTGGCTCGCCGTCGCGCTGGTGCTGTTGCAGTTCACCATCGTGGTGCTGCGCTACGCCTATGGGTCGAGCTTCGTGTGGATGCAGGAGGGCGTGACCTACATTCACGCCTTCCTGTTCATGCTGGCGATCGGCTACACCTATCTACTCGATGCGCATGTGCGCGTCGATTTCTTCTATGGCGGCTGGTCGGAACGCGCCAAGGCGTGGACGGATTTCTTCGGCGTGCTGGTCTGCGTGCTGCCCTTCTGCTGGCTGCTGGTGTGGGCGAGCTGGGGCTATGTCTCGGTCTCCTGGCGGATGAATGAGGGGCCTATCTCGCATGGCGGGCTGCCGCTGACGCCCTACCTGAAGGGTACGATCATCGTCATGGCCGGCCTGCTCGGGCTGCAATCCATCTCCGTGCTGATCCGCGCGCTGGGCGTCATCAGCGGCGCAACCAGCGTGCTGTTCCCGGCACGCCAGACGGTGGGTGAGGCGTGAACAGCCAGATCGGCTCCATCCTCGATCTGCTGATGATGCTGGCGCTTTGCACGCTGATCATGGTCGGCGTGCCGGTGGTGTTCATTCTGACCGGGTGCGCCATCGTCTTCGGCGCGCTCGGCATCCTGTTCGGCGCCTTCGACCCCTTCATGTTCGGGGCGCTGGCGCAGCGCGTCTTCGGCACGATGACGAGCGAGGTGCTGATCGCCATCCCGCTGTTCATCTTCATGGGCATGATGCTGGAGAAGTCGAAGATCGCCCCCGATCTGCTGGAGGCGATGGGAAGGCTGTTCGGCAAGCTGCGCGGCGGCCTCGCGGTTTCGGTGACGCTGGTTGGCGCGCTGCTCGCGGCCTCGACCGGCATCGTCGGCGCGACCGTGGTGACGATGGGCCTCATCGCGCTGCCGGCGATGATGCGGCGCAACTACGATCCGGCCTTTTCCTGCGGCACGATCTGCGCGGCCGGCACGCTCGGCCAGATCATCCCACCCTCGACCGTCATGGTGATCCTGGGCGAGGTGCTGGCCTCGGCCTATCAGCAGGCACAGCTGGCGCAGGGCAAGTTTTCGATCGAGACGATCTCGGTCGGTCAGCTTTTCGCGGGCTCGATGCTGCCGGGGCTGATGCTGGCGGGGCTCTATATCTCCTATCAGGTTGCGCTGTGCTGGTGGAAGCCGGAGGTCGGCCCCGCCATCCCCTCGCGGGAGAGCGAGGGCGTCACCGCCGGCCAACTCGCGCGCGCTCTGGTGCCGCCGCTGGTGTTGGTGATCGCGGTGCTCGGCTCGATCCTCGGCGGCATCGCCACGCCGACCGAGGCCGCCTCGGTCGGCGCGGTGGGGGCGACGCTGCTGGCGGGGCTGCGCATCGATCCCAGGCACCCCTGGCCGATCTACCTCGCGGTGCTGGCGGCGCTCGGCCTCGTGCTGCTCGGCTCGGTCTTTGACATGCGTCTGGGGCGCGAGAACGCCTCGGCGGCAGACCGGGCGGCGGTGTTCGTCGCGGCCGGGCTTGCACTGCTGCTGGCCTATGGCATCGTCGTTTCGTTCAGGCGCGCCTTCGGCGGCGGCATGCTCGGCGCCGTCTCGCACTCCACCATGACGATCACGGCGATGATCTTCGCCACGCTGATCGGTGCCACGCTGTTCAGCCTGGTGTTCCGTGGCCTTGGCGGCGACGACATGATCCGTGGCTTCCTCGAGATGGTGCCCGGCGGCAAGTACGGCGCGCTGCTCGTCGTCATGCTCGTGATCTTCATCCTCGGCTTTCCGCTGGATTTCGTGGAGATCGTGATCATCGTCGTGCCCATCGTCGGGCCGGTACTGCTGCAAATGGGCATCGACCCGATCTGGTTCGGCGTGCTGATCGCGATGAACCTGCAGACGAGCTTCCTGACACCGCCGCTCGGCCCCACGTTGTTCTACATCCAGGGCGTGCTGCCGCCCGGTGTGACCAGCGGTGATGTCTATCGCGGCGTCACGCCCTTCGTGCTGCTGCAGGTGCTGGGCCTGACGCTGGTGGTGCTGTTTCCCGCCCTCGCCACCTGGTTGCCGGACCTGCTTTTCTGACCGCTTTGCGGCGCTGTAGCGCGCCCCTATGATCGCTTGGCCGTGGACGCACGGCGCGGAGGCGACATGCTGCCAGCCGAACTCGCCGGGAAGTACGAATTACGCGGCACGCTCGGCGCCGGCGCCATGGGCACGGTGCTCGACGCCTTTGACCGGATGATCGAACGCCGCGTTGCGGTGAAGTTGGTGAAGCTGCCCGGCGGTGGCCCCGGTGGGCAGGACGCCGAGGCCGCCGAGGCGCATGCCCGCTTCCGGCGCGAAGCCCAGGCCTCAGGCCGGCTCAGCCATCCGAACATCGTCGGCGTCTATGACTATGGCGAGAACGCCGACACCGCCTGGATCGTGATGGAGCTGGTCGAGGGCGGCACGCTGAAATCTCTGATCGATCGCGGCGAGCGCTTCCCGGTGGCTGAGGTCGTGCGCGTGATGGATCAGGTGCTGGCCGCGCTGGCCTATTCGCACGGGCGCGGCGTGGTGCATCGCGACATCAAGCCCGCCAACATCATGCTGGCCGGCGACCGCACCATCAAGATCGCGGATTTCGGCATCGCGCGCATCGAGAGCTCGACCATGACGCAGGTCGGCACGGTGATGGGCACGCCCAGCTACATGGCCCCGGAACAATTGCGCGGCGAGCCGGTGGATGCGCGCGCCGATATCTGGGCGGCGGGCGTCGTGCTGTATCAGCTGCTGACGGGCGAAAAGCCTTTCGATGGCGGCTACAGCGCGCTGATGCACCGCGTGATGACCACCGAGCCGGTGCCGCCCAGCCAGCTTTCGGTCAATGCGCCGCGCGGCTTCGATGCGGTGGTGGCCCGCGCGTTGGCCAAGCGCCCGGATGACCGTTTCCCGAACGCGACGGCCTTCGCCGAGGCGATCCGCGCCGCGGCCACCGGCGCCGCTGAGACGCAGGGTTTCGGTGGTTTTGCCGGGGCCGGGAAGCTGCCTGGCCTCGACGACGGCACCTTGGTCGCGACGGGGCTGACGCCACCGCCGCGGCCCGCCACCCCGTCGCCGCCAGCCCCTCCTGCCGGGGGCAGCAAGATGCCGCTGGTGCTGGGCGGGGTCGGCGCGCTGCTGGCTGCGGGGGTTGCCGCCTTCTTGCTGATGCCGGGCCAGCCTGTGCCGCTGCCGCCCGCGCCGAGCCAGGTGGCCGCCGTCGCACCCCCACCAACCCCTATTGCGCCGATCCCTGTCGCGCCCGCCGCCGAGCCGCCGGCACAGTCGCCCGCCCCGGTGGCGCCGCCCGTCACCATCCTGCCTGTGGCCATCCCGCCTATGGCCATCCCGCCCGGGGCCA